>JAGQOY010000221.1 GCA_020427005.1 Planctomycetales bacterium | reverse complement strand
ACTCATAGGAAATTCCCTCTCCGTTCGTCCACCCTCGCGACTTCCCGCGACTTCCCTGGGGGCTCATTGGTATGTACACAAATCTCTAACCCTCTGAGGAGAGGGTCGAAGTTGAGGAACGAAACTCGTTTCTGACTCTCCCGTGGGAGGGTATGTAAAAACCTTTGAACGATGTGTAGATACCAATGCCTTGGGGAGAGTCAGATTGGGACAGCGTTCACCGATGTGTGTCCGTTATTCGTTTGTTATTCAATGCGTTGAGGATCAAGGACCACATGCTTGATCGTCTCTCGACGCCAGGTATACGTAATGTGTATCTGTCCATCCGCAGCTTGGATGACTGCGGGGTACGAGTAACCGGCACGATGGCCTTCGTTCTCCAGCGTCAGAAACGGTTTCCATTGGAGTCCGTCGGAAGAAATGGCCACGTTCAAGATTTGACGACCGTTCTGATTGGCCGTACGCTCTGAATGGTTGTAGACTAGCAACTGCCTTCCATCAGCTAGCGTGACTGCATCGGTACCCGAATTTGGATTGGGTAACGTCGTGCGTTCCATTGGGCCCCAAGTCTGGCCGCGGTCCTCTGACCAAGCTGTTCCCACAACGCCCTGTTGCGTTCGGCAGAGAATTTGCAGGCGTCCATCCGCATGCGTAAGAATGCTGGGTTGAATTGCATCCAGCTTTTCACCGGCCTGTAGTGGACCAATTACCTCCCATGTTTTGCCGAGATCGCGAGTCAATTCGAAATGTACCCGCCAACCCTCATTTTCCGTGCTGGTCGGACAGAGCACACTACCATCGGCAAGTTGGATAGGTTTGTTCTTAACCGGCCCTAACAAATTTTGATTGGCGGCAAAAAGTTTGTCACTGGTTCCCAATCGACGTGGATGCGACCAACTGCGACCGCAGTCGTTGGAAGTAATGAGAACGCCCCACCACGTTGATGGACTGGGACCCACTTTGTAAAAGAGCAGCAACGGTCCGTTTGCTGGCTGAAAGAGGACCGGATTCCAACATGGATAATCTTTGGATTCATCCTCTGATCCGTTTACAACTTCAACCGGCTTAGTCCAATTTCCGTTTTCTTGCCGCGAAACCCAAATGCCAACATCGTTGTGTCGTTCATAAGAGCCGCCGAACCAAGCCGCCACCAAACCATCCGTCGTTTCAACAATCGTAGATGCATGGCACTCAGGAGTCTGGCGACCTTCTAAATCGTAAACAAATTCCGCTGATATCAACGGGCCATTTCCAACCTCGGCTACTGGTGGTAAATCTTGAGCATTAGACAATGCAACTAGAAAACTGCTTGCCACGCAGTTGATCAACAGATGAAAGGCTCTTCTCATTCACTATTCCCTTGGTTTGTATTGTTTCTTGATTTTCTTGGGCGATTCGCATTCTGGCGTGCAGCCTGTTCCGCTTGTCCATCGAAACTTGGGTTAGTCTCTGTCGGGATGAGAGCCTGCGTCGCCCCTCTCCACGCAATCAATTGCGAATGCAATTCATGAAGCTTGTCGGGGTGACTGAGCGCCACATTCTTTTCCTCGCCCACGTCCTCGCGGAGATTATACAGCTCTAAACCACCATCCTCGTAGTACTCGTGCAATTTCCAGTCGCCGTTACGGATTATGGAGCATGGGCGTGAACGAAAAAGTGGATCTCGCTGTCCATCGATGACCGCATATGATTCCAGGTAGGCTGGAAAATGCCAAAACAATGCACGCGATGGCAGCTCTCCGCCCTCTAACAGCGGCCGTAGGCTAACTCCATCCAAGTGCTGTGTATCCGGCAAGCTGATCTTTGCCATGTCCATTAGGGTCGGGTAGATATCGACATTGCAAACCGGTGTTTCACATACGGATCCTGCCACAGTAACTCCAGGCCAACGCACGAGCATCGGCACACGCAGGCCCCCTTCATAATAAGTACCTTTGTAACCCTTGAGCGGTTTCATGCTGGTAGCTGGTCCATATCCGCCATTATCTGACGTAACCATTATGATGGTTCGTTGAGCTATGTCCAACTCTTCCAGCACCTTCATGAGTCGACCAAGCCCCTCATCAACGCTTTCGATCATGGCTGCCATGATTGCATGTTGGTGGAGTTGCCCAGGTGGTTTGTCACGAAACTTGGCAGTTAGCTCTTCCTTCGCCTGCAGCGGAGTGTGCACGGCAAAGTGTGAGAGATAGAGCATCCAGGGTTGGTTGGTATGATGCCGGATAAAACTTTCTGCTTCCTGATTGAGTCGATCAGTCAAGTATTCGCCGGCCTCTGCTTTCTCCAACCCAGGAGCAGCCGGATGCGGTGGAAAGTAACCCGCAGGTGGGCTCCCAGAATGAGTTCCGCCAATATTGACGTCAAATCCATAGGGTCGAGGATCATCACTTAAGTGCCACTTGCCTATGATCCCGGTACTGTATCCATTACTTTGGAGTCGCTGTGCCCACGTAACAATATCGGGCCTCAACGTGTCGGTCCCAGGCACGTGCTTTAGGCGACTGAATTTGGGATTACCTCTTAGCCCAGTACCGACGTTATAAATGCTGTGTCGAGGAGTATACTGGCCGCTCAATAAACACGCCCGTGATGGTGCGCAATTAGCTGCCGCTGCGTACGCTTGACGAAAGACCATGCTTTCACTTGCCAAGCGGTCCAAATGTGGAGTCTCATAGAAATCCGACCCCATGAACCCACAGTCCCTCCAACCGTAGTCGTCCAGAAACACAAAAAGTATGTTGGGCGGAGCCTCTGCATCGATCCCCTGGACGATGGCTGCAGCGTTCCATGTCCAGACACCGACACAAAAACTGCTTAAAACCAAAGTGCGGCGAAAAAAATTTTGCAACATGGCAAAAACATGCAGTGGAGAGATTGGCGGCGAAACTGGATCGATACTTAGCGTAACGGATTTTCGTACCAAATAACACCTAGCCCGCCACCACCCTCGCGTTCTTCGCAAGTCAAAACATCCAGGTCGAAATCCCCGTCGATATCATACAATTCAATTAAATCGTACTTGATACCTACCGGACCACTGATCGATTGCAGATCCCAATTTTTTGCCTGATGGATGTTAGACTTAAGCATCGCCACACCGGTTCGCCCCATGGAGGCCTCTTCACACGACACAACGATGTCGGTCATCCCATCTTGATCGATGTCCGCCACAGCAATACCTTTGGCCGTTCCCAAGGTCAAGGAATCAAATGCGATTTCTTGTTCGGACCATGGCGCGCGAACGTTTGCAGCCGGATTGAAACGCATGATTTGCATCGGTTTCGTGGCGACCCATAGATCCAAGTGGCCTGAGACGTTCGGGTTGGACTCACAGACAGCAAACATCACTTCTCGTCCTAGCCCCCCTATCAAATGTTTGCGCCAAACAACTGCTGCATCACTAGACGGAGACCCTGGATTCTGTGGCCCGGGATTTTCGAGCCAGTAGGCCCCAGATTGCGAACCTTTGCGATCTGTAAAAAGAATGTCTTGGTCGCCATCCTGATCGATATCTCTGGCCAAGAGTGACATGATCCACGCCGCATCGCAAAGTGGAACAAGCTTCCACTGGGAAGGCTCAGAGCCGGCCGGGCAGCTTAGAAAACCTACAAGTGCATGTGGTTCTTTGCTGCCTACGAGGACCTCCACCGTATGTTGATTGTTATCCAACTCCGCTCGCGCAGCAAACATCCAGCGCGTAACTTTGTGACCGCATGGAATTGGGACCGTTGTCCACTCGCTGTTGGAACGCCTCGCTGGAGGAGCTGTATGAAGAAACAAGTTTTGTTCCAAACCTTCGCACGAACTAATGATCTCCATTTGTCCATCTAAATCAAAGTCAACCCAAGCCGCATCCTCTACCGAAGGTGCTGGTCCAATCGAAAGACTTGGCCACGGCTCCATGACCTGAGAATAACCGGGGTGCAAATACGCACGAACCTGCCCACTTTCCTCCCAGCCGGTTACGATATCGGCCAGACCGTCCAAATTGAAGTCGGCAAGCTTAACCCCGTCAGCTCCACGTAGCGTGTCGTCAATACAATGGCGAGTCCAAAAACCTTGTATCTGCTGCGGACCTTGGCCATGCACTGCGAACTGCGCAAAGCAAGAAACCCACACAGTGGCTATCCAGTAACTTGATAGGCAGTGGATCCTCAATGGATACTTGAATAAGCTCTCAAAAAAAGTCATGTGCGAGACGCCTTCACCTGAACTCGATTCTTGGTTAGAACAACAGGTTGTTCAGAACTGATGATGCTTGCGAATGGTCAAGAACCGCAGTTCACAACAGCGTAATTATTATAGGAAAACGACCGGCACAATTGCGCGAGGACGCGGCTCGTGCCGAATGTCAAGAAATTAGGTTCAGGCAGATGCAGTCACTCTTAACTGACAATCTGCCGGTTTCAAATTTGAAGGTTCCATGATGGCCATTTTCTTTAGCCGTGGAGATGCCCAGGCTTGCCTATCAGAAGAGGATTTTCGTGCTGCCTTATCCGCAGCATTCTCTGCAGCTGGAGATCCACAAAGGGTACTCGCAGTTCCGCCCGACCACACTCGCAGTGACAGTCGAGCTGGAGAGTTGACCCGCCTAGCCCACGAGATGTTAGGTGATCGTTTGACTGATGTGATGCCCGCTTTGGGTACTCATGAGGCCATGAACGAGGCCGAACTTAGCTATATGTTTGGCGACCTACCACGAGAACTAATTCGCGTCCATCGCTGGCAGGAGGATGTTGTAACGCTCGGTAAGGTGGATGCTAGCTTTGTATCGGCTGCCACCGAGGGCATCTACAGCAAGCCCTGGTCGGCCCAAGTGAATAAATTATTGCATACCGGACAACATGACTTGATCCTGTCGTTGGGGCAAGTCGTGCCTCACGAAGTAATCGGCATGGCAAATTACAACAAGAATATCTTTGTAGGCACCGGTGGAGATCAGGGCATTAATGAAAGCCACTATCTGAGTGCCTTGTACGGAATGGAACGTATCATGGGGCGCTGTGATACGCCACTACGTCGGATCCTGAATGAAGCTCAAGATAGATTCTGTCACCAGATGCCACTCATGTATGTACTGACCGTGGTGGAATCGTTGTTGGATGGCGAAAAGGTAGTGCGTGGTATTTTTGTTGGCAATACACATGACGTCTTCTTTGCCGCCGGAGAATTATCAGCCCAAGTCAATCGCACCGTCGTGGAAAGAACGCCACAAACCGTGGTAGTCACCATGAATCCGCATAAATACAAACGAACCTGGCTGGCGAATAAAGCAATCTATCGAACTCGGATGCTAATCGGCGATAACGGAAAACTGATAATCATCGCTCCGGGTGTCAAGCAGTTCGGTGAGAGTGAAACCGTCGATGCGATCATTCGCAAATATGGTTACCGCACTACGCCAGAGATCTTAAAGGCTGTCGAGCAGAATTCTGATCTTCAAGCCAATTTGGGAGCAGCTGCGCACCTAATCCATGGAACGAGCGAAGGTCGATTTCGAATCGTCTATGCGCCAGGTCAATTAACGGAAAATGAAGTCCAAAGCGTGGGCTATGAATTCGGCGACTGGCGTTCCTTGAGCGAACACTACGGCATCGCCGGATTAAACAATGGTTGGCATGTCACACGGGACGGCGAAGAGTTCTATTTCATCAGCGACCCCGGGCTAGGGTTGTGGATGCGAGCAGATCATCCGTACGCGTAAACGACTAACTAGCCGATAAACAAGTCCAGAACTCTGGCGTTCGAAAATCCCAACTGTGAATTTACCTCCCGCTTTCTTCAAATCGAAGTGATAGCCCGAACTTTTTTCTTGAAACGAAAATGCAAGGTTAGGCGAGCACATCTAAACCTATCAAATCGGACAGCTGCGAAACGATTGCCAAGTCCAATTGAAATTGGTTCTGATTGGAGTTTTGACCACTGCCAAACGTAAAGAACCTCCTTAGACCAGAAAGGTCAATGCCCACTCGACCAGTCGATTCGAGTTTTTGAGCAATAAGTTCCTGCAGCGAATTGTTGCTTTTAAGCTCTTCATCGGTGACTACCAATGTGGCCTCTCCTGCTTGCAGTAGGACACCGTAGTCCGTATCGAAGACATGAAGACTCTCGCCTGATTTGACTGCCATGGAGATCTCATTCGATCTCCCGAATTTTGTCGATTCAAGCGCTGATACAGGTACTCTGTTCGACGAAGTACCGTTTGAATCTTCTGAACTTAATTCCCGCGTGGAATCAGTTTCCTTTGAATTCGAGGGGGCATCCGTGTCCGTTGAAGTCGGGACCCCAGGAGTATTAGGGGACACTGAGCCGCTGTCGGGATTCGAATTTTCGGATGATCCGTTGGAAGATTCTTGGTCGCTGGTTGCGCCACCTGTACCACCATTATTTCCAGCGGGTGTTTCGTTCCCACCCGAGTTTTCTGTGCTGCCCCCATCCGTGTTTACGTCGTTTACATCGCCGCTTGATGTACTCGTTCCGCTGCCGTCAGTCGAGTTGTTGTTTGAGGTATCCGTCGGTTCGTCTTGGTTACTGCTGCTACCCCCTGAACCTGAAAGGCTAAGCGGTTGTACTAGAGTCGTCAGGCTTCCGATTATGCTCATGATGATTCCTCGCAGCTTCAAGATCTCGGGAGCTAAGTTGAATGCCAACTTAAAGCTACGTCGGATAAATCTTGAGAGCGAGAAAAAAAACCAAGACCTCGCATTTTTGACAATATTTAATGTCAAAAATACAGGAGCGTAACTATGAAAACCCTGGACTCGTGAAATGAAATAATGGCGATGGACAGAGGTAAGTATCCCCATGGCAAAGTCGCACAACCTAACAGTGGCAAACTGCACTAGTAGGTGGAGATTCGAACGTCATTCGTGAAAGCTAGGTTGTGAGAAAAGATAATTATTGCAGGCCTGTACTTTATTTTACGAACCCACAACTGAAGTGGGAAAAGAAGGCTTTGCTATTTCACGCGGCGCTCTATCCCAAGCAACCCTTTACGTCAGCCTTAATGTGCGAACAAGAATTCGTTGCTGGTCATTAGGCTCCAAAGCAAATCAGCATAACACTCCGTCCGTGATGCGCCATTGGAAATTTCATTATTGAGAATCGTGGCCAGGTTCATTTTTTCTGCAGGCGAAGGAAAACGGGTAAGCGCAGACAAAAACGCCTCCTCGACCACACTTTCAATCCCAGCGTTCTGTGCTTGCCAGCGCTGGACGACACACTCCTGAGAATTGAGCTTGGTATTCAAGGTATCCCCGTTAGAAAGGTGCAGGACCTGCACTACGGTCGGAACATTGCTACGTTCGCACTCACAGGTAATTCGTCGCTGATGCCTACCAAAGGATTTTAAGAAATAGTTGACAACCGCCGAATCGTATAACTCGATGGCCTTTGTACCCAGCGGGTAGGATTCCGTTTTCCTTCGATCCGACCCAGAATATTCTACTTCAGTGAATGCTGTCGGTACGCCAGTGACACTTACGATGGCGTCATGGAGAACTTCAGCCATCAGCCTCCGCGGATAGTAATGGCAGTAGAAGCGTTGGTCCGAAATATTGTATTGATTGGGTTCGCTACTTAATTGATAAACTCTTGAGTTCATGATCAGCCGCATGAGAGCTTGCAAATCATACTTATTCTCTGCCAGATAGTCAGCTAAAGCATTGAGCAGGCGTTCGCTACTGGCAGGATTGCTGATCCTTAAATCATCGACTTGTTCCACCAATCCTGTTCCAAAAAAGTTAGCCCACACACGATTGGCAATAGCACGGGCGAAATAGGGATTAGCTCGACTCGTCAACCAATCCGCCAGCACTTCACGCCGATCCAGTGGGTTTTCCATGTCAATTGCCGGCGCGTCAAGTGGAGCGGGGGGCTGGGGGATTCCTCGGGACGGTTGAATCACATCGCCTCTGCTGAGAACAACTAGGGTTCGCTTACCATCGCCGTTTCGTGGATCTCCTCCCCATCCCTTGGCACGAACTCGGGCAAACAAATTCGCCATACCGTAGTACTGATCGTTGGTCCACTTTTCAAGCGGATGGTTATGGCAGCGCGCACAGGCTATTGAAAGCCCTAAGAATGCTTGGCAAGTATTTTCGGTTAAACTCTCGGGGTCTTGGTGAATCGCGTAAAAATTCGTGGCCCCCTGTTCCAGGCTCTCCCCTCGCGCTAGCACAATCTCCCGCACAAATTGATCCCAAGGAGTATTCTTCTCGACTTGGCTTCTGATCCATCGGTAGTAGGCCGCAACAGCGTCGGGACGTAACAAGTTGCCATTTACAAGCAGCAAGTCAGACCACTTGTACGACCAGTAATCGACGTAATCTTCGCTTCCAAGAATCTGATCTACAAGTTTGCTGCGGCTGTGCGAATCGCTAGAAAGAAACTCTCGTACCAGGGCTGCGTTTGGGAGTGCGCCGGTGGCATCCAAGAAAGCCCGACGCATGAAGGTTTCGTCACTGCACACCACCGACGGCCTCAAGCCAAGTTGCTCCCACTCCGCTAGCAAGATTTCGTCTATTAGGTTGGCAGATTCAAAGTCACTCGCCAAACTGCCCTGGCTCTGGCTAGAGTACGGAACCACCACTGAGCTAAGCACGATACGGCTGGCGAACCAGATTACTATCGATGCCTTCCCACTTCCAACTACTTCAATTTGCCCGTCCTCACTTACCTTGGCCACAGCTTCATTAGTAGAGCTAAATTTCGCCCACTTGGTCACATCTTCGGTTCGTCCATTTGTGTAGCTTGCTCGTACTATCAATGGTTGTTGATCATTTGCGTGCAAACGCAGAGACTCTGGGAAAACTTGCAACTCTTCCAACCGAGCTTGGGAAGATTCCGGCCCCGGATATCCACTTGCAATCCACTCTGCCAGTATCTGAAAGTCCTCAGAACCCTCCGCTAGTCGCAAACCACCCTTATGTGGCAAAATCTGTGATGGCTTGCATAACAACAAACTGCGTCCGGGGTCGGCAGGTTCAATACGACGACCTCGGTCCTGTTGCGTAAGTGCATAGTAATCAGCCAGGCTGTCGTAACCACGGAGAGATAGACGCAATCCTCCTTTACCCGCCAGCGCACCATGGCAAGCTCCACTATTGCAGCTTGCTCGCGTCAAGATCGATTGCACATGGGCATCAAATTCCCACTCCCTTTTGGATTCGCCTGCCACGCGAATCGGGACAAAAATCTCGCTTCCAGTTGGTGTGTGCGTAATTTGCAGTTGCGTTTCTCCGGCCGAACGAGCCACAATTTCCCCGTCTATCAGGTCGGCGATGCTGGGATCAGCGACCACTGTCTTAAGTCCCTCACTTACGACACCTCCAATTCCAAATCGTCCGTCATTTCGTTGAACTAGAAAGCCAGCATGTTCTCCGACGCATGACAATGAAATCGAACTGGGATACACCACAAAGAATGATGGAGAACTCTCTTCGCCTGCCAAACAGAATGCACCTTCGCCCCACACGGTGGCAGCAATCACCAGTCCTAATACGGAGATTTGTTTCTTGATGCTTCGGGCAACGCCGACGCAGAACCTTCTGTTAGGTCGAGTGCAAACGCTATAGAGCAAACTGAACAAGTTCATAACAACCTATACGGGGGAGGGTGAAGAGTTGTTTTGTGTGTAAGACCAAAACCGCTTCCGAGCGCTCATTGTACACGCAAAGTCTGTGCAATTCCTAATACCGGAATAAGTAGTCCTCTCAATTCGATCGTTACCGAGTGGTTTAATCCTAGATGCTTACTCTTTCCAGTCCCAAGAGAGTCCTATCTTTGCATGTTAAGCTTTCCTAGCTGCGTTCTTTGGCACCATTTCTGGCATTCTGGAAACAAAAGATATGACGATTCGATACGGGCTTTCCAATGACGCCGACTCCCAATACCGTAAGACAATTGAGCGAATCACCACATCCACTCGCGGCTTGCGTATATGTGAAATTGGAGGCGGAGCGAATCCCGCCATACCGATCGAAGTCGTCGAAGCATACGACATGGACTATACGATAGTCGATGTATCAGAAACGGAACTGGCCAAAGCGCCGTCTGGATATCGGAAGATCTGCGCAGACATTACAGAGCCCGATCACCCAGTAACGGGCCCGTACGATCTAGTCTTTAGTTTTTGGTGCGCCGAACACGTCTATTCGGGCCAAAACTTCCATAGCTCAATATTTAGAATGTTGGCTGACGGTGGTCGTGCGATGCACCTATTCCCAACCCTTTACTCTCCCCCTTTTGTTTTCAACTACCTAGTCCCAGACTCATTGTCGGAGAAACTGCTGTTGTGGCTTCAACCACATCGCGAGGCAGATGGAGACCACGGGAAGTTTCCGGCACATTACAGTTGGTGCGTAGGGCCCACAAAAAGACAGATCGAACGCCTAGAGCATATTGGTTATACAGTTGAAGAGTACGCGTCCTTCTTTGGACATAGCGGAAAGTATGCCTTCGGAGCCGCCTATCTTGATCGCGTTCCTGCGTTACGCTGGCTTCACGAGAGAGTAACAGAAGCACTTGTGCGTCACCCCAATCCTTATCTGACAACATACGCCTACGTCGTGCTGGGCAAAGGCACGAGCGTGCCAGAGTCCAGACTCGAAGCCTCCATTCCTAGAATTGCGGAATCTGGCTTGTCTCATTCGGTGGTTGGATAGCCAAATTGGACTATCGCTTCTGGAATTCACTTGCTGGCTAATCAGAACGCGTGGGAAACATTCGAAATGGCCGTGCGCAATGACGATCTGTGAGGCGAATTCCGTAAGGCCGCGCAAGTCCCCGGGGTAGACCCTGTTCGATCACGCGTCACGGCTCACATCCAGCGATCAATTCGAGTTCCAATTGGTGCACTTTCGTCTAGCCGTGGAGGACAGCTTCGGCACTCAGTAAGGAGCTGCAGACTGTGGTAGACTACTGCCTTGCATTTTTCCTTGTGCGGGCAACGCGGTTACATGGTTACAAATATCGGCATTATTGACGCGCTAGTTTTGCTAGTGATGGTATCTTCGTCGATCGTCATCGGCCTACGTTTGAGTGGTAGGACGACCAGTCTAGAGGCGTTCTTGCTGGGCGACAGAAACCTACCTTGGTGGGCCATCTTGGGTTCCATCGTTGCCACGGAAACTAGTACTGCAACGGTGCTAAGTATCCCGGCCGAAGGATATGGTCCGAGCGGCATGAAGTTCCTACAAATTGCCTTCGGCTATATTCTTGGGCGTATGGTCGTCATTCATTTTCTTCTGCCGCTTTACTTTCAAGGTA
>JAGQOY010000220.1 GCA_020427005.1 Planctomycetales bacterium | reverse complement strand
AGAAGTCATGCAGCGGGCCTACACGCATTTTCCGGCGTTTGAATCCCCAAGCGATGCGGAAAAGGTCAAGGCTTGGCTGCTGGTCATCATGGGAAATGTTATAAAGGACCTATTGAAGCACTACTCGGCGGACAAGCGAGAGCTGGCCAAAGAGCAATCTGTAGCTCTTGACCTGAAGCAATCAACCATCGGCATCGAAACATTCTTGGCCGCGGAGCAATCCACTCCAAGTATGGCGGCTTCGCGCAATGAGGAGCTGTTCAAGCTTGCCAAAGGATTGGAACAAATTCCTGAAGACGCCCGAGAAGTCATCATTCTCAAACACTTGCAAAATAAATCTCTTCAGGAGATTGCCGACATTACTGGGCGAAGCGTGCCTTCCATCGCTGGACTCTTGCGGCGTGGATTGGCGCGACTTCGTGAGCACCTTACTTAGCGCATAATATCCGAATTCCATCTACATCAGTCTGCTAAATGTTCAATAGCTATAAATTCCATTATGTCCGATACGCCGAGTAACCTGACACTTGACCAGTTGATCGCCAACTATTTGCAATCCGTTGAGCGCGGGGAGGAGCCGGATCGGGAGCTTTGGATGGCGAACCACCCGGATCACGCAGATGGCTTGAGGGCATTCTTCGACGACAACAGCCATTTCAAATCGCAAGTCGATTCCGCGGAAATTGCACTACCCGCAACAACGATTGACAACCAAGGTTTACCCACCGGCAACAGTCCTCGAATTGGCAACTACAAGATTCTGCAGCAGCTTGGCACGGGCGGAATGGGCGAGGTCTGGATGGCGGAGCAAGAAAAACCCGTCAAGCGGAGAGTCGCTATTAAGCTAATCAAAGCCGGTATGGACAGCAAAGCCGTCTTGGCCCGGTTTGATGCCGAGCGCCAAGCTCTTGCTTTGATGAACCATCCCAACATTGCCAAGGTCTTTGATGCTGGCATCATTGGTGCAGAGGACCAGGCTCTTGGAGTTGGCCGCCCGTTCTTCGCCATGGAATTGGTGCGAGGTATTCCGATCACGGAGTACTGCGATTCTCGCCGATTGGAGATTCGCGATCGGCTGAAGCTTTTTCGGCAGTGTTGTAGCGCCGTCCATCATGCTCACCAGAAGGGTATCATTCATCGCGATCTGAAACCAAGTAATGTGCTCGTGGAGAGCCACGATGACGAACCGGTATTGAAGGTCATCGATTTTGGCCTGGCTAAAGCTATCGGCGGCACCCAGCTAACCGAGCAGACCCTTTTTACTGCGATGGGCACCGTTGCTGGTACCCCCCTTTATATGGCACCTGAGCAGGCGGTACTCAACGCTCTCGATATAGACATCCGCGCCGACGTATTTTCGCTGGGAGTCTTGCTCTACGAACTAATGACCGGCACAACGCCGCTTACGAGTGAATCGTTCAAGGAAAAGGGGCTCGACGAGTTATTAAGACTCATCCGCGAGTACGAACCACCCTCACCCAGTCAGCGTGTTAGCTCAAGTGCAACCCTTGCCAATATTGCTGCTCTTCGGCAAATAGAACCGAAACGCCTTGGTCGCTTCGTCCGCGGCGAACTCGATTGGATCGCCATGAAATCACTCGCCAAAGAACGCGAACGCCGTTACGGCTCGGCACTTGCGCTTTCAGAGGACATCGATCGATATCTGAACGAAGAGCCTGTGCAGGCGAGCCCACTTTCGACGGCCTACAGATTGAGCAAGTTCGCGAAGAAGAACCGCGGTCTAGTCGCAGCGACAACGGCAGTAGGAATTGCCTTGGCACTGGGGATTATTGGCACGTCTGTGGGAGCTTGGCGAGCGTTCAAGTCCAAGCAGCTTTCTGAAGAATCCGAGAAAAAGGCTGTTCGCCTGTACAACCAGGCTACGCTGGATCGCGACGCGAAAATACTCGCGCTCGACGCATTGGGAAAGAGGAACAACGAACTGCAACTCGCGATGTACCGTGCTGGGTTACAGAATGCACTTTTTCAGATGCAGAACGGCCAAATGGAAGCGGCAATTGGAGCCCTTTCCGATCTGCCAGGGCCGTTGCGAGGCTGGGAATATCGGATACTTGAACAGCAGGCGAAACCTTTTCTCGCAAAGGTAGATCTGCCGGAGGGCAAGAGATTTTTCCTCGGAACGAACGGCTTTGAGGCGTCTCCCGAAGGTGGTTACGTCGCGCTGGAGGACACCTCTTCGGCGGACCAACTGTGTGTTATGGATACCTTTACCGGGAAGGAAATTGCTACCCTAAAGCTGCCCAACTGCAGGAAAATACTGAGTTGTGCCCTTTCAAATCGTGCGAAACGGGTCCTGGTACTGTACGTGACCGAAACAGAATCAACGAAAGGACTCACCAGCAGAGCTCTTCTGTGGGACCGGCAGACGAGCAAAATTCTTTGGTCGCGGGAAAGTAGCTTTCAAGCTTCTGGTGACCTTCTGGCAGAAGTCTTTATTTCTCCCAATGGTGATCGTGGCGTAGCTTCAGGCTATTTCGGAGATCGTGCTAAGGCGGCGGACCAGATTGGCGGATGTGACGGAGGGATAGTCGTAGATTTCATCAGCAATGCGGTTGGAGTCAACGCAAACGAACGAAGGGTCGGCGGAAGTCGATTGGAAGGAGAGTTCAGCGACGACGGCAACCACTTTATTTGGTCAACATTTGGGAACGGGGATGGGATTTTGGACTGTGAGTCCAGCGAATACACCTCTATGGAGGACTTCTCCGGACTTGCCGGTTCTCGCAGGTCCGATTTAGCCTACCGAAGAGTTGGAATCGGAGATCAATTTGCTCTGCGGCTAGAAGCCGAGTGGGCTCTGATGAATTTTAACGGCGACAAGGTGGCAACGATCATTACCAACCCAGAGCCCTGTACGGATGTAGCTTTCTATGATCAATCCCGTTGTTGCATGAAGCTCCAACAAAACAAGTTGGTTTGTTGGATAGCAGGATCGCCCCATCTGTCATGGACAATCGCGTATGCGTCTGACGGAAAGCTAATGGTCAATGAAAGAGACCGCCGCACGGTGCTATTTGGCAATAACGGTATCATCTACACGTTTCCGTTGCCTTCCGCAATGCAAATCCTGCGGTTGTCTCGGATGCTACCTGACGCATGGAGTTCGGGGACGATGTTTGACCATCTTGGAACAACGGTTTCGACTGGTGAAAGACTCGGAGACAACCTAATTCCTTTCGAGCCAGTCCCTGACGTAGTCTCGACCTTGAAATGCTTACGAGATCTGGAGACAACAAGTCTCATCGGTTTCGTTCAAACACTAGATAAATGGTGCGCGAGGGATGGGACGCTTTACCAAGTAAAATTCCAGAAGGCCTACGATTATTCCGACCCAGCAATCCTTCTCTACTCGGATTCATTGGAGACGCCAATGAGCGAAGTCGAATTCGAAATTGACTTCGAACGACATTACTCTCCAGAACCGTACGTTGCACCTAACGGAGGGCTGATTCTTCTTGTGGCGTCACATATGGATCGAGGAAAACCAGACTTTGTTCTTTGCGACCTTTCCCAGCGATCCGTTGAGAATCGATTCACTGCACCGGTTGATATCGACGAAGTCATCGATTTCGATGGAATCTACGCTTGGCTAATTTCGAATGAAGAAATTGTGAAAGTTCGAGTCTCGGATTCGAGTGTAGAAAAAACTGGCATTAGTGCTCAATGTGCCTCGTTGTCGCGAGATCGTAGGCAACTTGCTTCCGCATACTCGAACCATGTAGCGATCCGCAGTTTTCCCACACTCGACGAAATTTGGAGCACAGAAAGTACTACAGATTGCTCTGAACTACATTGGTTTGAGCATGAAGGACTGCTTTTCGCAGAAACCGCTAGAACGATTGACTGTATATCCATGCGAGATCGATGCTTGCTTCTGAGTTTACCTAACGACTATTCCGATTATTTCACTTACGTTCCAAGTGTCGGCCAATCGGCAATCTTAGGCAGCCAAATTTATTCCTCGAACGAAATGAATCAAATCTGGAAGGACATGCAGGAAACTGAGGACCGAGAGCTTCTTGCCCGCAGCCGTGCGAAAGACTTTCTGATTGAACTTCTTGAAAACTCTGAGCAACCTCCTTCACGAAAGCAAATTCTCGAGAATCTAGATCTAAACCTAGAAGAAAGGTTGTTCGCTGCTCACTTACTTTCTGTATCTTACGAGGCTTGCGCAGCATTGGACGATGAAGAGATTCTTGATCAAGGCGAAGCCCTTTCGTATTTCAGGGAGAATGCCCTTCGCTCGGGAACCGATGAATTGCTGCCAGTTTTTGAGAGAGTACTCAAGTATTGGGAGGCGGATGCTGCAACTCTAAATGCAGCTGCTTGGCGCGCTATCTCGCGAAGCAACAGCAGCTTCGAAGAATACGAACAAGCCCTCGATCGAGCCCGTCGAGCTTGTAAACAAGAGCCAGAGAATTCTGCCTTCGCAAATACACTAGGAGTCGCTCAGTTTAGATGCAGTCTTTTTGAGGAAGCCATTGCGACGCTCCAACTCGCCTCAGACGGGAATCGCGACAATGCTAGTGGTCTTAGCAGTCCCTATGATTCTGGATTTCTTGCGATTGCGTTCCTAAAGACAGGTAAAGCGAGTCAAGCAGAGCAAGCCCTATCAGAATTTAGGCGGGCGATCGGAAGCCAAAATTCGGGCGGCCTTAGCGACGAGCTTGCCGCTCTTAAGGAAGAGATCGAGGGCGCGTTCGCCTCTGACAAAAGCGACTAGGATTTCTATGCCTTTGTGGCGTTTCTCACGGTTTGCGTGAGTGGTTTCTTCGTCTTGGTTCTTGGGGAGAGAAAGAACTCCCCTTCTTGATTCGAGCCGAGACACGGGAGAGGAATTCATGGCAACCGTCTTAGATATGGCATACGCGGGAGTAGAGGATTTTGGCTTTGCCTCATTTGATGAGAAGCCTCTAAAGGCGCTGACCGCGGACGATTCTTCGCGGAATGCATGTTTACCGAGCTCATGCGAGACGACGCATCGGGCACTGGAGCATGCTGGTAGGGCGACGCTCACGGCTGCGTTGCGGCGTGAACTGCGTGAAGCTCGCAAGAATATTACTGTGTCTGCGTGCATCGCGTTGGCGACAGCGGTAGCGGCAGTCTGCTTTGGACTCTTGTGTCATGGGGCGCGCAAAACCGGCCACACAGGGGCGCTTGAAAACCGGCCATTGAAGAGAGGGATTCGAGCTGAGTTCTCCACGCACTATACCAGTCTGCAAAATTTATCAGAAAGCACCGCGTTCTTATGACGGCTGCTGCTTTGCTTGCATCAACGCTGATGCTTGGAATGATGGGTACGACTTGGGGAATGTGGAGGGCTTGGAAGGCAGAAAAATCACAATCCAAGATCGCAGAACAGCTCAAGAAGGAAGTAGCTGCAAAGGAGGCTGCCTGGGAAGCAGAACGCACGCAACAAATTGAAGCCAGACGGCAATCGCAACTCGTGCAGAAGCAGTTGGCCGCAGGAATCGTTAAGCGATTAGGAACATCCGGTAACTATGGTCTTGAATTAGTTGAAGAAAAGGCCTTTTTGGATTGGGCCTCAATACCGAGTGCAGAGGCAAGGTGCGAAGTCCTACGAGCTGCGCTGCGGGATGCCAATGCAGGACCGCGAATCGCGGTGTTCGCCGACTATGCTCAGAAATCGGCTACTGGCTTGAGTTCAACAGGATATGAACTGACACGGAGGCTTGTCCGCGAAGTTTTAGATTCTCCCGACATTCGCCTTTGCCCAGGTAGGTTCGCAGCTGTGCAGCTAGCGGCGGGAGTCGAGGACCTAACCTTGCAGGATCTAGTCTCCACTATCCGCTCTGATTGCAACGTCTTTTCAGATAACCCTCGATTTGAATTGGGGGCTGCCCTTGCCAGCTGCTTGATCTCTTGTTTGCAGCAGGACAATTTACGGTCAAGTCACGAGAGTCTATTCCGGGCGCTACTTTATCGTGCAGACTCGGATTTGTCCCGAGACGAAGCCTGCGGAATCATCACAGGACTGCGAATCCTGGGCGAGTGCGCGAGCAGCGAATTGTGCCTCCGATGTTTTGAAGAAATTCGAAGCATTGCCCTCCGTAGCCAAGATCGTTACGTCCTACTACATGGCGAGGAATCTGCTAGATCACTGCTTGCAAAGAGCGAAAACGTGGCAAGAAAATTGCTGGGCAGAGAGGCTACGAATAGCATTGAAACCGCGGAGTCACTTTTTTCTATCGCCTCACTGAGTGGGGATTACTCCGAAGCAGAGCTGTCGCGGATCCTGAACGGCCTGTTCATCTTCTTCGAGGAAAATGATAACCAGTCGTTTAGCTACGATCTTGCAGAATCGGCGTTCGGACGCGTTTATGAGGGGAGCGACCACCCAGTACTGGCCCCATCAGTTTCGAAGCTGATAGAGTTTCTCAAAAGCGATATTGCGTCTCGAAATGAATTCTCAGCCTTTGCCATAGTTTGCAGCGGGGAGGGAATCAGTAAACGCGACATCCACAGTCTACTACCATTGTTGACTCAGAGGATAACAGAGAACCGTAACGCTTTTGAAGCACTTTGCGCATTGGCGCCAAAGATGGACGAGAAACAGGCTCTTTTCGTTCTTGTCGCTATACTGAAGCAAGACAAGACAGCAATCCCGTTCAGTTCTCCGCGGGCAGCACACTTCTGCGCGTTCCTTCCGCCAAGTGAAGCAATTGCAGTCTTCGATTCCCTAGAGTCAATGCTGCAAGAATTCGCGTTCCAGGACTTTGGTTGGGGAGAGGGGATGCACGCACTTTTCAGTCTCAGTCACAGCTCTGCCCAAGACCTGCGGGCCTATCGGCTATTACATGAAGGCTTGACATCGAACATCCGACGAAAAGATGCGTATTTCTGCGTAGAAGACTTTGCGCACAAGCTTACGCCGGTTCAGGCTGCAGAAGTGCTGCGGATAATACGTTCTTCCGACTCAGATTGGGCTCAGAGTTACATTGAGAGGAAACTCCAGAGCGCAGCGTTGAGTCAGTTAGACACGACTGTTGAGCTCAATCAACTGCTTGAACGCAGCCATTCCAGGAGGGATGACACAGCCCGTGCCGCGATCATCCTGCTTCCGTCGTTGGGAGAAGAAGATGTGGATGCTCTGTTTGAGCATACGTTGTCTTGGTTCGATTCTTCCGAGGACGACACCAATCCTGCTATACGCGAACTCTTGCCCCCCCTCTGCAGCAGCCTAACGATTCGTCAGAAAAGGAGACTTTGGGAGGCAGCACAAAATCAATTCCGTGTTTCGCCGCATTACCAGACGGCATGGACTGCGATGGTTACAATGTCGCTTGTGTTTGAATCTCTGGAAGTAGGCGAACGCGACGAGGCAGTGAATGTCTTCCGCGAGATTTTCAATGACGTAAACAGCGGTATAGAATCGCACGCATTCTCTGCCTTCAGGAAAATTGAGACTCTCCTATCAACGGAAGCTAGACAGGACCTAGCTGAGTTGCAACTCGAAACACAGCTATTTATGTTCGGCAGTAAACTTGAGACTGATCAAATAGCTGGCTTACTTCTTTGCTTGGAGCACGAGGCAGATCTTTTTAGGCTTTTACGACACCCGGGAGCCAACTCAGAATTGCAGGATGCGATGCTGGTACGTCTTGAGGACATCGTCTTAAACCGCGACAGTGCTAACATCTCTCGAACGCTTTTGGAAAGTCAATGGCCCAAGCCGTTCATATGGAAGAACCTGTCGGAAGATGAACGCAAAAGTTGGCGAGAGCGGCGGGCTGGCCTGCCTACGCGTCTGTTCAACTCGATTAGCGACGCGGCAAAATGGCTCGCTGCGAATCGACCGGATATCGATCTCGATGCTCCGTATGCTCCGGAGGAATATCAGCTTGCGCCTTGATCTTCAATTTTCGCGGTTTGCGTGAGCGGTTTCTTCGTCTTGGTCATTGGGGAGAGAAAGAACTCCCCTTCTTGATCCGAGCCGAGACACGGGAGAGGAATCATGGGAACAGTCTTAGATATGGCGAATGAAGGAGTCGACGAATCTAGCTTTGCTTTGTTGGATGAGGAGCCCCTAAGGCCGCTGGCCCCGGCGAGCACTTTGCGGAAGGAGAACGCCCGCTTATCGGACCCGTGTTCAACCGAAACAGTCGATCAGCTAGCGGAGCCGGCAAGTAAGGCGACGATCACGGCTGCGTTGCGACGCGAACTGCGTGAAGCTCGCAAGGATATTACTGTGTCAGCCTGTATCGCGTTGGCGACCACGGTAGTGGCGACCGGTTTTGGACTCTTGAGCGTGGCAAGCGGCGTGATGTTTTTGGTGGGATCGTGGATAGCTCATGGATTGGCCTACAGGAGACTCGAGTCATTGCTACTCGCAGTCACGCCAAAGTGGTAAATTGGTTGTTTTCCTTTTCCTCAATCGAATCTCCCTGCACAAACGTCCATGCCAAAGCCAACCCTCGACGAACTGATTGCAAATTACCTAGTCGCAATTGATGCTGGCGAGGAACCGGAACGCGAGCGGCTGATGGCGGATCATCCGGAGCATGCAGATGGACTGAACGAGTTCTTTGCAGATTTCGACCGAATGCGAGGGGCGATTGAGCGGGCGGAAAACGCAGCGACTCGTGAGTATGTAGCCGGGGATGAAGAACAACTAGTTGGAAGCTTATCCCAAACCGAAGGCTCGTCTCTCTCCAGACTTTCCGACAAGACGCAGCAGCGATTGGAACGCCTGCTGAACAAGCTGAAGGAGAACCAAGCAAAGGATGCGAAGATAGGTGAATCGACTGCGTCTTCTTTGAAGGCTGAAGCTTCTCGTGTTATCGATGGTAAGTACAAGTTGCTACAGCAAATTGGCTCCGGCGGCATGGGTGAAGTCTGGATGGCGGAGCAGGAAAAGCCTGTCCGTCGCCGAGTCGCTTTGAAGCTTATTAAGACCGGCATGGACACCAAGGAAGTCGTCGCTCGCTTCGAGGCCGAACGCCAAGCATTGGCCATGATGGACCACCAGCACATCGCCAAGGTCCTGGATGGTGGCTCAACAGAACAAGGCCGACCATACTTTGTCATGGAGCTCGTGCAAGGGATTCCCATCACCAAGTACTGCGACAAGAACAAGCTCAGCGTCAATGAGCGGCTGAATCTCTTCATTCCCGTGTGCAACGCAGTGCAACATGCCCAACAGAAAGGCATTATCCACCGCGACATGAAGCCCTCCAACATCTTGATCACACTTTACGATGGTCGCCCCGTCGCCAAGGTCATCGACTTCGGACTTGCGAAAGCCCTTCAGCATCAAGCTCGCTTGACCGACAAGACGCTCTTCACTGAGTTTGGCCAAGTCGTCGGCACGCTGCAATACATGAGTCCCGAACAAGCCGAGATGAATGCCCTTGATATCGACACCCGCACCGACATCTACTCCCTCGGCGTCATCCTTTACGAGCTTCTCACCGGCAGCACGCCCATTGATCGCGACACCCTCGACAAACAAGCCATCTACAAAGTCCTTGAGACTATCCGCGAAACCGATCCCCCACGTCCCTCCATCCGCCTCAGTTCTTCCGGCGACGCCATCACTGGCATCAGCCAACAACGCAAAATTGAACCCAAGAAACTCACTCAGATTCTCCGCGGTGATCTCGATTGGATTGTGATGAAAGCGTTGGAAAAGGATCGGACGAGGAGGTATGAAACAGCTAGTGGCTTTTCAGATGACCTTGAACGATATAAGTTGGGAGAAGCCGTAGAGGCGCGTCCTCCAACGCCAAGCTACCGAATTCGAAAACTGATCCATAAGAATCGCAGTATTGCCGCTGGAGTTGCAGTTGCGTCTCTACTGCTCATTGCTGCCTCTATAGTTTCCGGATTGTTTGGCATCTCAGCCAATTCAGCAAGAGTTGCGGCGGAAACCGCAGAGCGAGATTCGGATGTAGCGAGGGAGAAAGCAGAATTGGCTTTGCGACAGGCTCAGTTGGAAAAATCGGGAAAAGAGGCAGCTCTCACAACCGTACTTCAACAGTCGGAGGATTTGAAACGGCTTTCCTACCGAACAGGGCTGCAAACTGCACATGTCTTTATCGATCAAGGCGAACTCGATGTCGCGCGAGAGATTTTGGAAGCACTTCCGGAAGACCGACGGACAAAGGAATGGACCTACCTCAAGAATGAAGCTATGCCATGGATCAGTCGCGTTGAATATCCCAATGGATACTCAGTATCAGATGTTTGTCCGACTGGCGACTTCGTTGTAATGAGGTCCGATGCACATCCTGAGTCATTTATACTCCTAGATTCAACGACGGGAACGATGTTGCCGATTGAGCTTCCTCCCCATAAAAAAATGCTTGCAGTTGACTCGGCTAAACACGAAATCCGATGGTTTTTGACAATTGTTTTGACTTAGTTCGCAACATGAAACTCTGGATGTGATTGTAGCGCGATCGTTCGTTCTTGAGGATGTTGTTCAGCCTCAAGAGTGAGCCGCTTATTGGACAAGACAAGTTGAGCATTCCAATGTCCAAGTGACCGGTGAGCTTGATTCTAAAGATGCTGATGACAAGCAAGGATGCGCCATGATGCTTTTTTTTGTCCCCCTTTTTTTCGGTCCACTGTCGGTGAAACTTCGTCTGGTAAAATAAATCATTACCTCACACTTACCGGCGAATCTCATGTCCAATTCCTTTCAAACTACTGGCAACGACGATCTTGACGCGGTTATCGCGTCATTCTTGCAGGCTTTAGAGCGTGGGGATGCACCAGATCGTGATGATCTGATCAAAGAGCGGCCTCAGTTTGAGGAGGAGTTACGAGCATTTTTTGCGGATCTGGATGGGTTGCCAAACGTGGAGGGTGAGGAAGCGACGGAGGAATTTGCTGCAGGCAATGATTCGTCTCGAGTCATTGGAAACTATGAGCTAGTGCAGAAGATCGGCTCAGGCGGAATGGGCGAAGTTTGGGTGGCGAAGCAGTCGAAGCCTGTCAAACGTCGAGTGGCATTGAAGCTGATCAAGGCCGGCATGGACTCCAAGCAAGTCGTCTCTCGCTTTGAAGTGGAGCGGCAGGCGTTGGCAGCCATCGATCATCCGAACGTCGCCAAGGTACTCGATGCCGGAACAACTCCATTGGGCCAGCCCTTCTTTGTGATGGAGCTGGTGAATGGTGCCCCACTCACGAAGTACTGCGACGAAGCCAAGTTATCGGTGCAGGAACGCCTCGAATTGATGGTGCAGATTGCCAGTGCGGTTCAGCATGCTCACCACAAGGGTATTGTTCATCGTGACTTGAAGCCGGCCAACATCCTAGTCACCGTCATCGATGGCAAGCCTGTTCCCAAAATCATTGACTTCGGACTGGCCAAGGCACTGGGCGGCCGGTTGACGGAAGAGTCATTCGCGACGCACTTTGGCTCGGTGATGGGAACGCTGGAGTACATGGCCCCTGAACAAGCGGGCTACAGCGGCCAAGA
>JAGQOY010000219.1 GCA_020427005.1 Planctomycetales bacterium | reverse complement strand
CTGTCCGGCAACGTATCGACCATTTGACGTCCGATACGATCATCTACGGTCGCAGGCTGTTCTTGCATTATGCCGATCTCGAAGATTCAACGACGATTCGACGACATTTGTACCGGATTCGGCCCGACGAGTTCTATCACTTAGCTGGTCAAACTCACGTTGGAGCAAGTTTTGAGATCCCAGAATCCACGTGTCAGTTTGCTGCGATGGGAACCTTGCGACTGCTCGAGTTGTTGAGAGATTGCGAGCCCGTACCTAAGTTCTTGCACGTAAGCAGTAGTGAGATTTTTGGAAACCCAACTGACTCGCCCCAAAACGAGAACACTCCGTTTCGGCCTATCTCTCCCTATGGGGCTGCTAAGGCTTTTGCCACCGATATGGTCCGCATTTACCGTGATTCATTTGGACTCTTTGCGTGCAATGCGATTTGCTACAACCACGAATCGCCTCGTCGGGGAGAGTCCTTCGTTACGCGTAAGATAACACGTGCAGCCGCACGCATTTCTCGCGGACAACAATCGGAACTTGTGCTGGGTAACCTCAGTGGAAGACGAGATTGGGGCTTTGCTCCCGATTATGTCACTGCTTTCCGCCAAATGCTGAAAAACCAAGTGGCAAATGATTTTGTATTGAGTACAGGTGTTATGCATCAGGTGCGAGACTGGTTGGATATTGCATTCGAGGCAGTTGGGCTTGATTGGACCAAATATGTGAAACAGGACGAAAGATTTCAACGCCGGTCTGATAGCCAGAACCTAGTTGGAGATTCGTCATTCGCACAAACAGTCCTAGGCTGGAGTCCCCAAACTTCGTTTTCCGATATGGTCCATGCGATGGTCGCAGCCGATTTGGAATGCTAGCTGGGTCAATTGAGTCATTTCGTAGTGCTTCAGATTCTTGTAGGATCCAAATCAGTGAGCGTCCAAAACTCGGAGCATTTGGATTTCAAAATCGCGGGCAAACTGGGTGGCATTACATAAGGGAGAAGCTTGCACCTTGGCTCTCAGATTAGTTCTCAATGCGTTTAGAGTGTTTAATTGTTCCATGAGACTCTTTACGCGTCTCACGTAGTCGTCCGCATCGGACGCAATGAACTGCGACAAGCCTACATTTGACAAGTGACTCAAAGAATGGCGACCGGCAAACTTATCTGAAGGTAATGTAATTGTAGGAACTCCCATCCACATTGCTTCACACGTTGTCAATCCTCCGGAGTAAGGATAGGTATCAATCGCTATGTCAACGTTTTGATACACGCTCATGACTTCTTCTGGTGCATCACAGCGCATGAATCTGAGGCGTTCTGAATCCATTGGTAGCTGTAATCCTGCGGCAACTCTCGATTGATTGCCGACATCGTTCCATCCCGTATAACAAAACACGATACGCGATTCGGGAACGGCAGCCAAGACTTTTTGCCAAATCCCGAGCAGCAACGAATTGACTTTAGCCGGATTGCACATCGCTCCAAACGTTACATATCCATTTTTCAAGGCCGGCAAGGGCGATACCTCGGGTGACTCATCCGGCATAGCGTAGGTAACATAATCGTTGGGCATCCGAATTAGCTTTTCGCAAAAATAGGATTCGCATCCTGGTGGCAAGTGATATTTATCACCGAGGACATAATCCATTTCCGACAGGCCAGTCGTTCCGACGTATCCTGCCCAGCTGATTTGAACAGGTGCTGCACGACGCGCAAACACCAACAGTCGGTTTTGCGAGGTGTGTCCCGCCAAATCAAAAAGCATGTCTATCTTGTCGTCGCGAATCTTCTTCGTAAGTTGCTCGTCATCCAATCCACCGACATCAGACCAATTCGAGCATTTTTCGATACGATTGGACACGGTATCTCGGCCCACTCGGTCCGAATAAACATAGAGCGAGAACTTCTCGCGGTCGATTTGTTCAAATAGATTGACGCAAAAGTAGCCAACGGGGTGTCGCCCTAAGTCGGCAGAAACAAAACCTAATCGGATTGGTCCGCTAGCTGTCTTATTTCGTCGAGCAATTTGTTCTGTCGGTTTCAAACGACTAGCGTATCGTTCGTCCCATTTGCGATGCTCGCCAAAAATCTGCTCCACTGATACATTGGGATCGTATTGCATGCACATCAATAAACTATCATGAGCATCCTTGTTTCCTTTGGGGGATTTCAGAACCTCTACAAAGTTCTTTTGAGCTTCTTGAACTCGGCCCAGCGATACCTGCACGCCAGCTAGGTTAATTTTGGTCTCCTCGCTTTTGGGGTCCAATTCGCTTCCTCGCTGCATCATTTGCAGCGCATCTGACAGCAAGCCCTGTTTCTTGAGGGCGATGCCGAGGTTCGCATGAGCTGCTCCATTCTCTGGATACAACTCGATGGCTCTACGCAATGCCGCAGCAGCTCGCGCATAATCACCTAGTGAATTATTCAACAAACCGATTGTGAGTAGTACGTGAGAATTCTCTGGTTCCGATTTGCGTGCTTGTTCCAACCGCTCTCGGGCCGAATCAAATTGTTGACGTGAAATCTCGATAGCCGCTATTTTGCATAGCGCTTCGACATGATTAGGTACCTTTTGCAAGACGCGTCCAAAGCACACCAACGCTTGATCGAACGCACTCTCTCGCTTCATCAATATCCCAGCATTTAGAAGGATATCCGGATTCTCCGGATTGTGTTCGAGTGCACTATTCGCCAAGGCCAAAGATATTTCCGGTTTGCCAACATCGGCAGCCAAGTTCATGAGACTCAACCAAGGAGACGTTTTCTTGGGATCCAGCTTGATCGCTTGCTTGAAATGGAATTCTGCTTGCTTTAAGTCCCCAGCCAGCTTGAGTGATTTCCCATAATTGAAATGCACATCGGCTTGATTAGGTGCAAGTTCCAATGAGTGCTTGTATGCTGCCAGAGCCTCGCGAAGGCGATTGGCGTAGCGCAGTACAACGCCGAAATTACTCCAGAACGTGGCATTCTCTGGCAGAATAGTCGTCGCACGTTGTATTAGGTTGATAGCCCGTTCATGATTGCCGCGCTGCGACTCGATTAATCCCAACAAGTGCAACGCATCGGGTTGCGCGCTGTTGACTTGTAGAATAGCCTCGTAGATTTCGGCTGCTTCCGGAATCTTCTTAGCGGCTTGCAATGAAACAGCTACTTGCAAGTTTTGCTGAATCTGAGCCGCATCCATCTGTGTGTGCATTTTCCTACTTTCGTAAACTTGATGAGGTTCCCAATTTCCAGGCCAAGTCGTACCGATGGTCTCCGTGATCTCAACAAATTCGTTGATCAAACGGGGCTCGAACACTTGCGAGTTACCTGCTCTAAATATGAATCCCGTGTTAATAGATTCAGCGTCAATGGTTGTGGTTATCGCGTTTTTACATCAACAAGCTTTTCTAACTCGTGCCGCATGGACTCAAACACAGATTTCCAATCATGTAGTAGCGGCTGCTTGAACATCTTCATCGTGGGATACCAAGGGTTTTCGCTCCGATCGTCGTCAAACCAACGCCATTCTGCCATAAAAGATTTGGCGAGCCATACCGGGCAACCCAATGCGCCGGCCAAATGTACGGTAGCTGTGTCGGATGAGATAATGAGATCCACATTCTTCATGATCGCAGCCGTATCCATGAACGGCCCTGAGTCCTCATCCATGTCTTTAAATGCCTGTACTGAAAAAGAAACAGAATCAAGTTGCTCTGTTCCTTCACCCTTTTGCAATGAAACCATCTGCACATTGGGAACGCTGGCCAGCGGTGCAAAGTGGGCCAGTGGCACACTGCGATATTCATCATACGCAAACTGTTTATTTCCTTGCCAGGCGATACCAACCCGGAATGTGCCGTTGCTGGCCAACCTTTGATTCCATCGTTCGATAAGATCCTGATTCGCAAACAAGTAAGGAACTTCATTAGGCAGATCGTCAGGCTGGCTACGAAATACACCCGGAAGGCTCATCAATGGAATTTCCAGGTCATAGTGCGGCAATGGATTACCGTCCGCAACGAGCATATCAATACCTGGACATGATGCGAGCAAAGGTGCCAGAGGTCGCTGGCAAAGGAAAATGACTCGACCACCCATTTGCTGAACGAGTTTGCCGTAACGAATAAACTGAATGGAATCACCAAGGCCTTGTTCGGCATGAATCAGAACGGCTTGGCCTTGAAGTGGCTCACCTTGCCACTCTGTTTTGCGGAACCTGCGAGGAGGTTGATCGCCCCGCTTTCTCCATTCATATTCCGGCCAACCCTCTAGATACTTGCCCGATTGCAGGAAAAGGAAGCCTTTCAACAAGCGACTTTCTACATCGCAGGGGTCGATTTCAAGTGCCCGTTCAATATGCTTCATCGCAGTTTGCGTGTCCCCCAGCAGATTTGTCACCGACGAAAGTTGACTAAGAGCTGTGCACCGGTGTTTGGGTGACTTTGCAAAGCTATCAAACTCGTCGTTTGTATCGGATTCCATGGACGCATCCGAAATGGCGACTGCCTTGGCTAACATGGATTGGGCTTGTTCAAATCGTCCCTGAGCTGCGTACACAATTCCCAGATTACACATAGCCGGATAGTAGTCCGGAGAGATTCGTAAAGCAGCATTGCAAGCTGCTTCCGCCTCTTCCAGCATCTTGCCATTCTTAAGCACCGTAGCCAGGTTGTTCTGAAACGCTAGGTTATCTGGTTCGCGTTCGACAAGAGCCTGCCAAACCGCTATGGCCCGATCGAGTAACTCTGCGTTTTTGCTTAAATCCTTGGTATTCAACAGAGCTTGGCCGAGCCCAGTCCAGGCTTTGCGATCATCGGGACGTTCCTGAATCAGGCTTTCAAATACCCGTATGGCCTCAGGTAATTGGTCAGCTTTCAAATACGCCATCGCCAACATGACGCGAACATCGAACGGACTGGGACAGAGTTTCGTTGCCGCCTCCAGTTCAACAGCCGATTCGGCAAATCGTTTCATCCGATACAGTACGGAACCGAGGTTACGATGTGCATCGAAGTATTTAGGATCAATTGCTAGCGAACGGCGATAGCACGCGATGGCTTCCTCAAATCGCTTTTGACGTGAGTAAGCAGTACCTAAGTTGACGTGGTAGGCTGCCGCATGGGGACAAATCTCAATCGCCTTTTCCAGCAAGGGTACGGCTTCATCGACACGCCCTAGTTGAATTAGTAATGCCCCCAAAAGTTGGGTCGCGTTAGCATTTTGGGGGTCTTTTTGCAAGATTTCCCGGTAAGCATTTTCAGCATTTTCTAGGTCACCAGACTGATGGATCGCCAAAGCCTTAGAAACCGCTTGTTCGTGTTGCACCGACATTATTGGATTTACGGATTACGGAAATATTTCAAAAGTTGGTTGCAGTTCTAGAGTCCAATTCGACTTGCTCCAGGCTGCATTTTTTTAAGCAAATCGTTGAGTTTTTGCGAAATCACGGTCCCGGAAACCGTGACGGCGGTTCAGATCGGCCGCACTCTCCTTTTCGGCGTTATCGGGACTGTTACCGCAGACAAAAAAACTTACCAATCTATTGACGGATTGCAGTAGCCAATTATTCTAAGGAACGGTACCTGTCTTGAGGGGGATGATCCGTTTTTCCCTCCAAGCTTACCTCATTGTTGCCTTCAATGTTTTTTTACCTTACCGTAATAGATTAAATAGGCAGCATTGGCCCTGCGAAAAACCCGCCTGTAAGGTTATCGCGCACAATTTGGATGTCTTCATACTCATAGCCCACCAGCTTTGCGAATTTTACAAGAGAGTTAGCACATGTCGATTCGCCGCAACCACAAAGATGCCGTTAAGTCCCGTGCGAAGATTACTCGGATGCGTGATAAAGCATTGAAGATGCTTGCTCGCGTTCGAGCCACTACCCTAGCAATGCAAGAACGCCGTGCTGCTAGGATTTCTTGGTGGCAACGCGCCTTTCGCGTGCCTTTGGTAGGTTTTTATGGTTGGGTCCGTTCACGTTGCAGTACCCTTTGGGCTGCCTTCATGACGATCATTGGTCTGAAGCCTTCCGTTGCTAGAACTGCATTCGCTGCGCGCCATGGCGAAATCAAGCAGACCAAGCAAGCTCAAACCCGTCGTTTGATCCATGAAACGATGGAAGCACGGCAGCTGCTTGCAGCCGACGTGACCGTGGTGGCCAACGACACGTTCGCTCAAGAAGATCCTTCTGCCTCTCCCTATCCAAACACTGGGCAGTTCTATATTCAGTTGGATACGATTCACGGTACGGATGTTGAAGTCGAATATGCTTTGACAGGTACGGCCAACTCCGAAAATGCGGACTATGTAGCCGAAGTTTCTTCATCACCCGTTCCAGCTACTGGCACTATTACGATCAAAGCAGGGGCTACATCTGCTGTTCTTGACATCGACGTCATCGATGACGACTTGTATGACGGTGGTGATGAAACGGTCATCCTGACTTTGACCAAGGTTTCCGCACCTCTGACGATTTCTAAGTCATCGGATTCGATGAGCATCGTTGACAACGAAACGGCTCCTACGATTTCGATTAAGGCAACTGATGCGTCTGCCGCCGAGCCATCGGACACGGGCGAGTTCACCATCACACAAACTGGCAAGAGTGACGCGGATACTACCGTTGCCATTAGCTATACGGGAACCGCACATCCTAGCGATTATACTGCTGCATCCAGCGCGACCATCACCAAGGGTACAACCAGCGCAACGGTCACAGTTACCCCGACTGCAGACACGTTGATCGAAGGTGATGAAACGGTTATCGCCAAATTGGGTGCTGTTACGGCTAACCCTGGAATTAAGGCTGTTGCTCCAACTAGTGCTACGGTGACGATATCGGACACCGAAGATACGGGTTCGGTCGACGTAATTGTTAACTTCGGCCCGAGTTCAATAAGCGAGCCAAGCGGGAAAACTTCGTTTGACATCGCCATCCTTCCAAATAAATCGAGCACTGACACGGTCATCAAATACAGTATTTCCGGAGACGCGACTGAAGACGTTGATTACACCTTAGGGTTTTCCTCAGAACGCGAGCCGAACAATACGACCGCTGGGCCGCAGGCGGGTGTCGGGCCGCAGGGTTTAGCCGGATTTTCGTTGGCGAAGAATGCGGACATTGCCAACTCCACTTCAGTTCCCCATGTCTCGGTGATTTCAACCGCCGGTACGAATACTGCCATCAACGATGACGTCTACGCTTTTTATACCAAGACCGGAGGAGCCGCGACCTTCGATATCGACGGTACGACCGGTGTTGATACCTACATTGAATTGATCGGCACTGACGGCACTACCGTCCTGGCCGCAAATAATGACAGCGCCAGCGTGGACTCGGGAAGTGCATCGAAGGCAGATAGCTCACTGACGTTCACATTGCCAACCGCAGGGGTCTATTACTTGCGTGTAACCGATGCGACCAAAGCTGGTATCCCCATTGGCGCCTCATACACTGCGCACCTTTCTGTTCCAGGTTCACAGGGGTACGCTGTAATCGGTGGTGGTGATATCAGTGGCATTGCTAGAACCATATTTGACGTCACCGTGCTTGATGACACTATCGTTGAAGCATCTGAGCCGGTTCACATCACTCTCGATTCGATCGTTCAGGGTGATCCTCAGATTACGCTTTCAACCACCAAAGGTGCGCTAGACGCGGAAGTCGTGATCACCGACAATGATAGCGCAACGATCAGCATTGCAGGTACCACAAATGGCCAAGAGCCAAGTACCAATGGTCTGTTTACAATTACTCAGACTTTGAAGAGTTCTGTGGATACAATCATTCCTTGGACTTTGGATCCAACGTCCACGGCTAAGAATACGAAGAACGGAACGTTAGCCGATCCAGCTGACCATTCGTTGGCTATGTCGGGTGAAGTCACCATCAAGGCAGGCACAACTCAAGCTACGATCGTTGTTCCGGTACTTGATTCCGCATTGATCGAAGAAGATGAAACAGTTGTCATCTCCATTGGTGCTCCGACCAAGGGTGATCCGGATGTAACTCTAGGAGCTCCTAGCAAGGCTTCGATCCTGATTGGCGATGAAGATACAGCGACTGTCGACGTCGATGCAAAGTTGGCACCAGCACATGAAGGTGCTGCCGACGGTAAGTTTACATTCTTCTTGAGTGAGCCACCCGGGTATCCAACGGGAACTCCTGGCCAAGCAGACCGCGATACCGTAATCACCTTTTCGATTGGTGGCACAGCGACATACGGGGTCGACTATGATCTTGTGGGCGCAACGGTTTCCGGTGGCATTGGTACCGTCACTATCAAGGCGTTCAGTTCAACGGCAGATGTGACTGTCGATGCAACAGGTGCCTTTGACGACCTGGACCTGGAGGGTACCGAAGCAATTACCCTAACGATTCTGACCCTAGAAGCGCCGACCGATTCCAACATCAAGATTGGTACAGGCTCGCCTGCGGATAGCATGGATCTGATCGACAACGATGGCCTGACTGTCAAAGTCGAAGGCACCAAGGATGCGTTTGAAGGTGGAGCTCTTGGTGAGTTTACATTTAGCACAGTTGGTATCGGAACAACAGCTGTTCCAACAGTTGTGACATATCAAGTCAAGGTGGGATCAAGCACAGCGATTGAAGGGACTGACTTTGCACCGTTAACCGGTAAGGTCACAATTCCGGCTGGTGCTGCTTCTCAGTCGAACACGGTGAGTATCGATGCGACCGGCATCTATGACGATTTGCTGTTTGAAGGCAATGAAACAGTTACAGTCGAAATTCTAAAGGTTTCAGGCGGTCCAGGCTTGACAATCGACGCTCAAAGCTCGGATGACATTTTGATCATTGACGACGAACCTGGCACGGTAACGATTGTCGATATCATCGATGCAGCGGAAGCTACCAAGAACGGTTCATTCACGATTGAGCTTGGTGGTCAAAGCCCACTGCCAACGGTAATCAAATACGAAATCCTTGCTACAAAGACAGCTGCAACGCCTGGTTCGGACTACAAGAGCCTTGGTTCTCCGTACGGCACTGTGACCTTGAATCCGTTTGTAACGCAAGCGGTCGTGCCCGTTGAAGTCATTAACGATACTATTTCGGAAGGTGTCGAAACCGTTGACATCAAGCTGGTAAGTGTCGTCTCGGGCCAACCATATGCTTTGGGGCCAGATGGCAAGGTAAATATTTATTCTGATCAATTGGTAAGCGTTAAGGCTACGGATGCAACTGCTGGCGAGCCAAGTGATGACGGCAAGTTCACGGTTTATCTGGAGCTGAAGGATCTACCTGGAACAGCAGCATCAAGCGATGTCGATTTGGTAGTCTCCTATTCGATCCTAACAACCGGCTCAAATAACGCAACCAATGGTGTCGACTATGCTACTTTAACTGGTTTGGCGACCATTCCTGCTGGACAGACTTCCGTAGATATCGTGGTTGACGTCACTGACGATTTGACTTTGGAAGCGACCGAGAAGGTGCAGCTACGATTGACTGGCGTTTCGGGTGAAGGCGATGTTACCCTGGCAGGTACAGCTGCTACTGACGCCGTACGCAACGCTGTTGTGACGATCTCCGATAACGATTTCTCTTACTTGACCGTCAAGGCAACCAAGACTCCTGGTCAAGATAATCCAGGCAGCGATGTAGACGCAGAGTTCACAGTCTACATGAGTCAGCCAGCCGATCAGGACACGGTAGTAAGCTACGATGTCAGTGGTTCGGCAACAGCCAAGACCGATTACACGTTGCTTTCCGGTTTGGTAACGATTCTCAAGAACACGACGTCGGCCACTATCACCGTGGACGTGTTGAATGACTTGTTAATCGAAGGTACCGAGACAGTTACTATTGATTTGAAGGATCCTCAAACGTTGCCATCCAAGGCAGCTCATCCATACGATGATCGCATTTTCTTGGGTGCGTTGGGTACATCGTATATCGGTCCTGGCGACGCATTGTTGTCGTTCCAAGACGGTGGACTGCTCGGCTTTGGACCTTACGCTTCAGGAATCTATACAGGTACACAAGATGCCTACGTTCAACAGTCGACAGTTGGCGTGAACTTTGGTGTGGGTGCGGTTTTAATCGACACGGACAACTTCCCCGGACCTGCTACTGCAGCTCTGCATGGCTTGATTAAATTCGACGATATCCTGGGAACTGGGTTCGGGTTGATTCCTTCAGGATCGCCACTGCTATCAGCGTCCTTAAACCTAAACACCTTTGATCCGGGTCCGGTTTCGTTCCACCGAATGCTTGCTAACTGGGATGAGACCACGATTACTTGGGCTAGTTCCACGTTGGGTGGCAATATTCAGCCAGGTATTCAAGCGGACGGTGTGGAAGCCGTTGTCGCTTCCTCTGGTAGCGGCTTGGCCTTTGGATTGAGCAGCACTCCATTGACAGCGGATGTCCAAGGCTGGGTAAATGGAAAAGCAGGATTGTTCGGTTGGGCGGTGCTTCCAGGCGGTGTAAACGCGACAGCCTTTAAGGGTTCTGAAGCCATTACTGTGTCCGATCGACCGATGTTGGATGTTCACCTCGACGTTTCTGCCACGATCGAGATTATTGATACGGATGTGGCGACAGTGAACGTGGTTGGCAGCAAGGCAGGTGCAGAGCCTTCGACCAAGGCTGAAATCATTATCGGCCTGTTGGATGGCAGCAATACTCCGGTCAGTAGCAGCAGTCCGGTTACTGTTTCCTACTCGGATGTGACTCCAGCCGGTGCTGGCTACGCGATCTCCGGCAGTGACTATGCGAAGCTTTCAGGTTCCGTGGTCATTCCTGCGGGTGCCACTCAAACTAGCATCTTCATTGTCCCCAATGACGATTCGCTGATTGAAGATCCTGAAACCGTCAAGATCAACATCACGAGTGTAACGTCTGCTGATCCTGAAATCACCAAGGGTTCGAAGGTCGACGGTAGCACCGTGATCAACGACAACGATTTCGGTCTGGTTACCATCAAGGCGACCCAGTCTGCCGCAGACGAAAACACCATTGGCAATACCAAGTTGGCTCCAATCGATGGTGAATTCACCGTCTACATCAGCACACCAAGTGACACGGACACAGTGGTTGAATTGACCATCACGGGAAGTGCCACCAATGGTGCAGACTATAAGACGATCAGCAATTTCGTCACGATTCCGGCCAATCAGTTGTCAGCTAAGATTCCGGTTCAAGTCATTGACGATGTCATCAACGAATCAGCCACTGAAGACGTAACGCTGAATATCGTTTCGATCAAGAGCGGACATGCGGCGATCATCCCGGCCTCCCCAAGTTCTGCTACCGTGTTTATCGCAGATGATGAGCAAGTTCTGGCTGCATCGGTCAAGGCTACTAAGGCCTCGGCTTCCGAGCAAATCGGCGTATCCAGCGTCGACGGCGAATTGCAAATCCAATTGAATTGGGCTAGCGATGAGGACACTGTGATCGAGTACAGCGTGGGTGGAACGGCGACTGACGCCAAGGTAACTACGCTTCCGGATTACGATGCGTCTCAATTCCCCGGTGTCGATGCGACAACCATCGACGGTCTCGGTGGAAAAACGATGGTCGGTAAGATCACCATCAAGGCTGGTGCGACCAATGCTGTCTTCCCAGTTGACGTGTTTAATGACTACGTGGCAGAAG
>JAGQOY010000021.1:19725-56905 GCA_020427005.1 Planctomycetales bacterium | reverse complement strand
GCCGGCAACTATATCGTAGGCGTGAGTGCCAGTGGAAATGCAAACTACGATGCAGCGCTGGCTGATTCGGGCATTGGTGGACGTTCCGAGGGCAATTACAAACTTCGATTGGACTTCCGCCCACCGGCAGATTCTGTACTGCGCGATGCAGATACCGAAGGGGCCGGCACTGCCTTTGATGGCGACGCTGACGGCAACCCAGGTGGTGTATTTAATTTCTGGTTCCGTCCAGGAAACACAACGAATACAAAATTTGTGGACAAAGTAGCGGCCACAGGTGGTAATGGATCGTTGGCGACGCCGTATAAGTACATCAAGGATGCTTTGGCATCGGCAACTCCAGGCTCGGTGGTCCGAATTGTCGGCAACTCTGGTGCAGACGGTAATTACGCCACACTGAGTGACAATTTGGCGTACGAAATTGGTTTCAATTCGTCAGGCCAACCACTACCGGATGGATCGACTTTTGACGTACCACGCGATGTGTCCGTGATGATTGACGCTGGTGCGATATTGAAACTGCGTCGGGCGCGGGTGGGTGTAGGCAGTACATCAGCCAGCGTGGATCGTAGTGCAGGTAGCTTGTTGGTTCTGGGCACTCCTACGCTTCAAACTACGGATGGAGTAGTCCTGAAAGACGGTAATGGAAACGCTTTGTCCGGCAACGTCATTTTTACCAGCACGAATGAATCCGCAGTCGGCAAGAGTGCCTCCACTGGAACGCAATCGACAACACCTGCTGCTGGCGACTGGGGTGGTATCGACTTCCGCAATCGAGTCGACAGCTCCAATCCAACCCGCAAGAACCTGGAAGCTCTAGGAGAATTCATGAATTGGGTAAGCCATGCTGATATTCGGTATGGCGGTGGTCAGGTGGTTATTGATGGTGTTTCACAAGTTGTAACCCCAGTCCAAATGGTTGATTCACGACCGTCCGTATTCAACAGCATTGTTACACGCAGCGCAGACTCAGCACTTAGTGCGACCCCCAATAGCTTTTTGGAGTCGAATTTCCATTCTCCTGCAGAACAGGGCTCCGGTAGTTTCTCCGTGGACTACGATCGCGTTGGTCCAGCCATTCATGGCAACACGCTAGTCAATAATTCGATCAACGGGCTTCAAGTTCGAGTCCGTACATCAAGTGCAACTCAGCTTGAAAAGTTGACCGTACCTGGCCGATTCGACGATACAGATATCGTGCACTATCTGCCTGAAAACCTTGAAATTGCTGGTACGCCTGGCGGCGCAAAGATCGCTTTGGAAGCACCGGCTAGCACGCAAGTATTGTTGACTGCGCAGTCGGGAGGCACGTTGCCTTCGGGAACCTACAACTATCGATTTACGACCGATTATGGCAGCATAGAGGGTCCCGCCTCAGAACCTACTCGAAGCCTTTCCACAGCCGGCACTGGCTCCATAGTATTGTCAAGCTTGCCAACTGGAATTACTCGCATCTATCGAAGTGCGGTCGGTGGTAACGGCCCCTATACGCTAGTTCATGTGGTTACAGCTGCAACGGGGACATTTATTGATAACGGTTCTGATTTAGGAACGATTTACACTCCTACTGTCGCTCCTGTTATTACTCGACTCGATGCCCGATTAACAATCGATCCAGGCACAATTGTAAAAGCTCAGGGTGCTCGAATTGACGTCGCCATGGGTGGGCAATTGATCGCTGAAGGAACGGATGGCAATCCTGTAGTATTCACTTCACTCGATGACGTACGGTACGGAGCGGGTGGAACCTTTGATACGGCTAATCGCGCCGCTAGCAAATCCGCGGCAGCGGGCGACTGGGGTGGGATATATATTGGGCACACTTCGAAGGCCAGTTTGGACCGCTCGGTGATTTCATTTGGTGGCGGTACCACTCGAGTCGAAGGTGGTTTTGCGGACTTCAATGCCGTCGAAGTTCATCAGGGAGATTTGCGGCTAGCCAATAGCCGTTTAGAATTCAACGCTAATGGCAGCACTACGAGCACCGATGTACAGCGTGGCGGTCGAGGTACCAACAGCTCCGCAACTCTTTTCGTGCGTGGATCGCAGCCAATCGTTGTCGACAATATTATTCGTAATAACGCTGGTAATGCGATCAGCATCAACGTTAGTGCACTCAACTCTGACGACGTATCCGACCCGGGACGCAGTACAGGACCAGCCGACCGCTATGGTTCAGCAATGGGAAATCGAGGTCCTTTGATTTCGGGCAACCGCATCGATAGCAACGCCATCAATGGTCTGGTGGTTCGCGGCGGACCATTGACTACCGAAGGTGTTTGGGACGATACGGATATCGTACACGTCGTACAAAGCGAAATCACAATCCCAGATTTTCATGCCTTTGGCGGTTTGCGTTTGACTAGCGCTACGAATGAGAGTTTGGTAGTCAAACTCGGTGGGGCAAATGCGGGATTTACTGCGACAGGAACACCGCTAGATAATGCCGATCGAATTGGCGGTTCGCTGCAAATCATCGGCCAACCAGGCTTTCCTGTAATCCTGACAAGTTTGAATGATAGCAGCGTAGGGGCTGGGTTTACCCTGGATGGCAATGTCCAAAGCCAGACAGTAGCTGGTAATATTGCACCACAGGGAGGTGATTGGCGTAGCGTTTTGCTTGAGACCTACAGCAACGATCGCAACGTAGCTATTGTGAGCGAATTGGAATCGCCCGAATCCTTAGCTCCCCGATCCAATGAGACCCCCAACTCGGCCGCTTATTTGGGAGCTCTAGCACCCAACGAAAAGGCTGGCGATGAGAATCAACGCTTGGGCTTCCAAGTCGAGGCATTGATCGCGGCTCCAAGCGACGTAGACGTGTATAGCTTTCACGCTCAAGGCGGTACGTTAGTTTGGCTGGATATTGATCGTACCGACAATTCGCTAGACACTGTGATCGAACTAGTCGATGCCAACGGCAAGACTTTGGCATTATCCAATGACACGCTAACCGAGGACGTGGACCCGACGACGATTTATGTCGACCCAGAATTCCCAAGTGATGCTGTAGGGACGCTGCGGATCAGTCCGAGAGAACTTTATTACCAAAGCGCGCAAGGAGCTGCCAAAGACCTGTATAGCACGAATCCTCGCGACGCCGGCATGCGTGTTCGCCTGCCGGGAGCAGTTGGGCAAACGAATTTGTATCACGTGCGCGTTCGCAGTAGCAATTTGCATTCTGGCGATCCGCTTAGTCGTTTAACTGATCCAGCGCTGATTGGCGCAGGTCTTACGCAAGGCCGATACCAACTTCAAATACGGCTCTCTGAAATTGATGAGATCCCAGGATCTGCAGTCAATTTTGCGGACATTCGCTACGCCCAAACTGGCCTCCAATTGGTCGGCGTACCCTACAATTCTCCGTTGCTCGGGGAAAACGGCGAAATTGAAATCGGCAACGACGTGCAAACCGGAGCACAAGCTCTCGGCAACTTGTTGCAAACCAACCGACAAGCTCTGAGTGTGGCTGGAAATATCGATAACACAACCGACGTCGACTGGTTCTCGTTCAACATAGACTATCAACGCATTCGCCCGACTGCCATACGCGAGTATTTTTCAACCATCTTCGATGTGGACTATGCCAATGGCATCGGGCGCCCGGACACGTCCCTTTATGTTTTCAACGCCAATGGAAACTTGATACTTGGTGGACTTGGAAGCAATGTTGTGGACGACCAAGCAAGTCCACTGAATGCCGCCGACAATTCGGATCTTAGTCGCGGTTCGGCAGGTAGCTTGGACCCCTATATCGGATCTTACGAATTACCAGCTGGTCAATATTTCCTAGCCGTCACCAACAGCAACATGCTTCCCGCAGCCTTGAGTGAAGGCCTGATTCGACTACAGCCCATTGAAGGAATTCAGCTGATTGCTGAAGACCACATTGATTACCAAGGTGGCTCGACAGCTTTGGCTCCACAGGTACCAATCCTTTTTGATACCGACGCGGCAGTCCAATGGGGCCTGGGCGATGTTGCTCTTTATGTAAGTCGTGACAACGGCGGTACGGCCTTTGACTCGGCCCAAAGCGAGATCTTCATGGTCAACCCGTTCACGGGTCAACAAATCGTGTCCGGTTTTGGCATTCAGGATTTTGATATTGAAGACATTGCCTTTCGTCCCAACGGCGAACTACGAGCCTTCGATAGGTCTGTTTTTAATGCGGCAGCCAATGCTGACAAGGACGTTTTGGTTGACTACCTGAATATCGATACCGGAACGGGAGCATTCACCGCGACAGGCGTTTCTGGACTGGAAACATTCCATATTGAGGTTACCAACGCGGTTCCTGCAGCCGTGGCCAGCAACGATGGGGTCAACCCAGAAGCAATCACTTTTGCAAATATGTTCGGCCAAGAACGTGGCTTCTTCGTTGGCAACCGCCCGACACCATCCGATCCTTTCAACCTCGGTACGGGCCAACTTAAATCGCCTCGTTACGACAACTTCACGACGGACATCATCGCCAACGTCGGTACCGACCGACCCGGACTCACGTATTTCAGCAATATCCTATACGAGTTTGATGAAGCTACAGGGGCGGCAGTTAGTGCTCCCAGCGCAGACAAAGTTTCTCCCGCTTCAGGCACTGGGGCAGGCACAGCCGTTCGGGAAAGGGCCTACATTGAAACTCGTGATCTGAGCGGGGCGACTTCTCAATTGTTGGTTGTCCCCGAAGCTACCACCTCCAACGGTGGCGCAATGGTACAACTACTTCAGGACGGCCAAACGTTTCGACTGCTGGACTCGTCCACTAATTTGCCCCTCACATTCGAGTTCGATTTTGGACCTCAGTTGTTGTTGAACATCAACCCGGCCAGCACAAATTTCATCCGCGACGGACTCCAGTTCGTGCTGGATGGTGTGACCTATGAATTTGACACCGGCTCGGTTGTCATATTCAACGCACTGAATGGTTCCCAGCTATCCGACGGCTCCACGGTAACTATAAAGAATCAGACTGGCGAAACGCACGTATTGGAATTCAACAGCGACAACAGCTTATCCAATCCAAGCAATATTAATGTGCCTTTCACTTCGGCAACCAGCCAGTCGCAGTTGATTCAATCTTTGATTGCAGCGGTTAATGGAATCGCTGGCTTTGGCGTCCATGCCAGCGTGGCAGGCGGCAATCGAATCAGTTTCGCAGGTTCTTCAACAGTGGATCCGGTTACTGTTACTGGGCTAGGCATGAGTGTGGTTGCTACACCCGGAGTGACAGCTGGAGCTGTGCGAATTGCTGTCGCAGAATCCTATTCTGAAGAAGAAGTCGCGGGCGCGATTGCCTCGGCCATGCCTGCTTCGATCGCTGCCTCATACGATTCCGGAAGACTGAACTTTGCCGGAGCTCTTAATGGTACATTCACTCAAATTGTGAATGCTGGACTGGCGACTAGCCTGGGAACCAGTGGTGCCGTTCAAGCTGGTAATGTTGCGGTTCGCATTCAGGCAAATGACTCAGCCGATATCGTCGCAATTCGAATCTCTCAGGCTATTAACAGTTTGGGAATACCTGGACTTAGTTCAACACCTAGTGGCGATCGCGTGACAATCACGGGTGGTGCAATCACCAATCCAGGCGTTTTGAAGGCCGCTGGAATTGCTCCAGGAGGACTTATCCGCGGTATCGCGACAATAGGGACAACTTTATTTGCTGTAACCGACACGGGCGGCTTGTTCCGATTGAATAACCCCACCGCCTTCCGCGGAACAGTTACGAACTCGTATGTCACAAGTGCCTCAGATTTGTTGGGAATCCGGTTTAACGGATTGTCCGCAGGCCCTACGGTAACACTTAGCAACGGTGACTTGTCGCAGTTGTTATTTGGGATTGACGAGAACGGCGTGATTTACGCCTTCGACGCGACCGGCAAGCTGCAGCCCGTGTTCGCGAATGGCGCTACGAGCATCAACACTGGATTGCGTGGTGCTAATGGTTTGGCATTCTCTACACTACAGTCCAACCTGTGGTCGAGGACCAACGCGGCTGATAATACAAATCGTGAAGGGGACGCTGGCCACGGCCAAGACGGGTCCAGCAATCAATCTCGCGGGGCGGTTAGCGGCGGTAGCGCCTACTACTTTGGTGATCGCAGCGCTGTAAACTTCAATTTCCCAGGTGGTGCAGCTGGCGCGTTAGAGAGCGAAGTCTTTAGCTTGGCTGGTATTGGCGAGGCTGACTTGCCCATGCTTTACTTTAGCTACTACTTAGAGACCGAACCGAATCCCGAGAGTTTGAATAATGGCTTCGACATGCGCGATGCCTTCCGTGTTTACGGTTCTGGTGAAGATGGAAACTGGGTTCTTCTTGGCACCAACAATAGCAATCCTAATCGTGAGCTTGCCATCGATAGAGATGTTCAGGAGTTGGTAGACAATACCGGACAGTGGCTGCAGGCTCGCATACCGTTGAACCGCTTGGCGGGACTCGATAACGTAAAATTGAGGGTTGAGTTCTCTACTGCCGGTGGATTCGGTTTTGGCCAGCAAGGTGGACAAGGGCCAGAAATTCGGACCGTGGCAGGCGATCAACTTGTCGATGGCCAAAGTCTTTTCATCAATGGTCAGCGATTCGAAATTGAAATGGGCACGACATTGACGTTGCCAAGTGGCGCCCAGTTATCCAATGGGGATAGCGTGACGATCGACAACATCCGATACGTTTTCACCGATGGAACGGGACCGGCCGTAGTGGCTCCAGATGTACCTGTTTTCTTCCAACCAGGACAAACCGCTGATCAGGTAGCTGCCAACTTCCAAATAGCGGTTGCGGCTGCCTCTGCAGCCTATGGCACAATTAATGGCATGGGCTTTTCTTTAGAAACGAATGAGGTCATCTCCCACGCCAAGGCTACCGGAATTACCGGCAGCAATGTTATCGCTTCCGGTACCGGCAGCATTGGTGACAATGCAAGCCTAGTGGACGCCGGATTGGACATTGACATGGGAAGGATTAGCGTTCAGCAAGGCTCCACTGTTACCGTCAACGTGAATGCGGCCAGTGGTAGCACATTGGACTCCTATCTTAGAATCTTCGATGACCAGGGACGAGAAATCGCTCGCAATGACAACTTTGGTGCCGGAAGTGATAGCCAGGTTTCGTTCGTTGCAACCTATTCTGGAACTTACTACGTTGCGGTCAGTGGTGCAGGCAATGACAACTACAATGCCAATGTCGAGGGCACTGCCGCTGTCGGTAGCACTGGTGATTACGACATTACAATTCAAGTAACCACGTCTTTCAGTGCCATTTTGGCTGGCAACCAAGTTCAACTTAACGGAGCAAACCAAGTATCCGTAGCGGCAGGTACGCCTATATCGGTAACAGGATCTGCTGGAACAAACGGTGTACCTGTCTTTGTAACTGCTGGAATGAGTGCTGCCGAAGTAGCTGTCGCGTTGCAAAACGCTATTGTTGGATATTTTGCAGTTGGCGTGAACGGTGCGTACACTCCATACCCGGTTCGCGGCGGCGATACGCTCAATCTGACTGGACTAACAGTTTCCAGTGCAGGCCCGTTTGGTTTAACAACGAACTTTGTTGGTGATCAATTCAATGCGTTTCGTTCTCCCCTAAGAGCACAAGCCAATGCTTTCGAAGGTGTTTACGTTGACGACTTTATTATCGGCGTGGCTGGTCGCGGGGAACAGATTGTCGGTGCAAGCAACGATACTAATTTTGTTGTCAATCCAACCGGTTCTAATCAAATCCTAACAGGACCCTATCAGTTTGAGATTCGTGGTGGTGAAGAGTATGGCGTTCCTGGATTTGCAGGAATTGCCCTGACTGAGACGTTCACACCAACATCTCGACAAGCGCCTGGCATATCGTTGCAATTCCGCGCTGCTGCAAATCTGGTTGCAGGCCAAACGTTTACCATCAGCGATGGTGTTAGAACAGTTATTTTTGAATTAGACGACATCAGCGATGGTCTACCGGTTGGTTCAGGCCATGTCGCACTACCATTTGCTTCGAGTGTTTTCGACCCACAATCCGGTGGCACAATATCTGAAAGCGCCAAGATAATCGCAGCCCGCTTTCGCGATCTGCTGAACTCTCCTGCCGTCCAAGCTCAGCTGAATATTTCTGCAAATCTGATTAACAACGATCGCACCGGGGCGACTAGCGATACGGTCGTTCTAATTGGCAATGCGGTTGTAGATATGCCTACGTCAATTGGTAGTACACTGATCAGTGATGGCGTCGGTGCTAGTAACCGTGAGCGTCCACAAGGACAGGTGGTAGTCAGCGCGTCGCGGATAAGCAATTCTCAGAATTTTGGAGCTGAGATCTCGGCCGCGCCACGTGATCCTCAAACTGGCGCTGCCCAACCTGGAACACCTCGAAATACAGTCACGATCAATGATGAACGTCTGGCTCCAGGAGCGGTCATCATGAACAGCGAATTCTTATTCAACGGTGCTGGAGGCATTAGCGTTCAAGGTGATACAGCTTCAGCGAATCTTCCGCCGGCTGCAATACCGTTTGTGAGATTAGTTAATAACACGGTATTGGGTGGCAGCGTCGCAGTTCAAAGTAGTTTCACTTCGGAGGTCTACTCAAATCAACTGTTCCGCATGGGCAACCTGGCCTTTGCCGACTCGGTTGTATCCTACAATCCGACGGCCGGTGGCGGCATCGCTCCGTTAGCCGGACTCGATGTACCTGCCGATGCCTTGGGCGTCCCGAACTTTAGCGGGTCAGGGGAACCGTTAGCCGGACAAGGGGTTGTCAGCTTGGGCCGTGGTGGCGAGCTGGTTGTGCAATTCACCGACAACTTCTTGACCGGTTCAGGAGATTCGCGTCCTGACTTGATGATCTTCGAAGTTGGCGATAGTGAAGATATCAATGTATCTGTCAGCGAGGATGGAGCAACGTTTACGTCTGTCGGACGCGCTTCTGCCTTATCTCCCAAGATTGACCTTGATGCTTTTGGCTTCGGACCTTTCAGTCGTATTTCGTACGTGCGATTGTCCGATGTTGCCGCACAAGGTTCACTTACAGGTGATTCCGTAGGTGCTGACGTCGATTCCGTGGGAGCAATCTTCAGCGTACCGGTCGAGAATTACACGCCGGGTGGACAAGGAATTGCAGTTACTCAAAACGCCTCTGCAACTCTGCTCAACAACGTACTGGTTAACTCTTCGGTCGGCATTCAGGTAGATGCCTCAAGCTCGTCAACTATCGTTGGCGGCACGATCTTCCAACACAATGCGGCCAACGTCGGAGGATCCGCAGTTACAGGGCAATTCCCCAACGTAGTTCCTAATTATGTACCCATTTTCACAGACATCACCGCTGGTAACTTGTACCCCGCAGCAACGGCTCCACAGATTGATAGCTCAATTGATTCGTTGGAGGACCGACCTGCCCTAGTCACCGTCAAAAGTCCGTTAGGCTTGGCAGCTTCGCCAATTCTGGCGCCGCAGTACGATATCAATGGCCAGTTACGTGTCGATGACCCTGCCGTTGAGACTCCAAGTGGTTTGGGTGAAAACGTCTTCAAGGATCGTGGTGCCCAAGACCGGGCAGATTTTGCTGGACCTTCAGTAGTATTGATCAATCCGGCTGATAATGACCTAATGGGCCTGGACACTAACCTAGATACCGGCGTCGTCGAATTGACCTCCGCCACTCTGCATTATTTCGATATTCAGATCTTTGATGGATTGGAGCCCGTCGATCCAAATCGAGGAGCCGGCGTCGACGACCGAACGGTTAGCAGCAGCAGTATCCTGCTGTATCGCAACGGTGTACCGCTAGTCGAAGGCATTGACTACTCGTTTGGTTATGACTCGACCAACGGTGTAATTCGCTTACAGGCTTTGGCAGGAGTATGGCAATCCGAGAGTATCTATACAATCGAATTCGTCAACACTTCGCAATCGCTGATTAACGCAGCCGCTGCCTCTGCTTATAACGACGGAGCAACGTTTAGTATCATTGACCAGAATGGAGTTGTGCATCGATTTGAATTCGAACTGGGCTATTTGGTGACGGTGCCCACAACGGATGGAATAATTGCTAACGTGGCCGACGGTGGCACGTTTGCGGTCGATGACGGCCTAGAGCGGCTTACGTTTGAATTCGACAATGACTCCTTTGTCAGTTCGAATAATATTGCTGTAGCCATTGGCACTACTCCCACACCAAGCAGCGTGGCACTGGCTATCAAGAACGCCATTGCAGCTGCCGGACTCACCGTAACGGTCGATGAAGTGGGAACCGGACAATTACAAATAACGGGTAAGGCTGGCGACGTATTTTTGGTACAAGATAGTGGCTTGATTGTTACTGGATCCATAGGGGTTCAACGAGAATTTGGGCTTCAGATGCCATTGGTGGCCGGCGTCCCAACAGGCTTGGCTGATGGCGAAACGTTTTCGATAAACCAAAGCGGAATCATAACAACGTTTGAATTAGATTCTAACGGCACAGTCCTGCCTGGCTCCGTTCCTGTCCGATTTGTTGACGGTATCAGTGCTGCTGACTTGGGGGCCGCCATCATCGAGGCGATACAAGACGCCGCTATCGGTTTGTCGCCAAGTTATGGCGGTGCAGGCTTGGTCATTTTAGGTGGCGACTCCAATACGGTTTTAGACCTGACCAATACGAACTTGCTCCAAAGCGGTGTTGCTGGTCAATCAGGTTCCTTGGCTGTCAATTTACCAGCCGGGGCATCGGATACCGAAGTCGCTAGTCTTCTGATGCAACTCATTGAATCCCAAGGCATTAGTGGTCTGACGATGACACAGTTTGGTACGCGAATTGTCATCGACGGAATTGAAGGGGTGACGGGCACCGGCACGTCTCAAGTTGGTGCCATTACCGATCTGGTAGGTAATCCGATTAAGGGTAACCAGCCTGATGGATCGACCAAAGTCGATATTCTATTGGGAGAAGGATTCGATTATGGTGATGCACCGGCACCCTATACATCTACCGCAGCGGACTCAGGACCCCGTCACAAGGTCGTAAATGGTCTAAGCCTTGGAGCAACCGTATCGACAGACGCGGATGCCAAATTACCTAATGCAGATAGCGATGACGGTGTGACCTTTGGCAGTTTTGTAGCAGCATTCAATGCTGACCTTACGATAAATGTTACGAATACAACCGGCAATCAAGCCTACTTGTCGCTATGGGTCGACTTCGACGGTAATGGATTCTTCGCTTCAACTGAGGCTCTTGCTTTAGGGGATGCGGTCGGTGCGGGATCTCACGTACTGAGTACATTGGTACCGTCTTCGGCCATGGTGGGTGAAGTGTACGTCAGAGCTCGGCTGAGTACTAATCGTGACTCCCTGCTTAGTTCAAATGGAGATTCGCCCGATGGGGAAGTCGAAGATTATGCGATTACTATCCAAGGAAACCCCTATCACAACCTTTCCAACCGGTTGGATGTCAACGGCGACGGGTTTGTGTCGCCAATCGACGCCCTACAGGTTATCAATTACCTCAATAATCCGTTGAATCCCACAAGCCTTACGTTGCCCGCACCGGGTGTTCCACCCTACATCGATGTCAATGGCGATGGATCCGTGACCCCGCAGGATGCCCTTCTGATTATCAATTACTTGAATACCTTACCGGCAGGAGGCGAGGGTGAGGGTGTGACGGATGCTATGGCCAACGACTGGATGGGCAACATGCTCAATGCAGCACCTCCTGTCTCTGGACACGACGTGGCCTTTGATGATGACGACGATGGCTTGGCTTGGGAATCGAGCTCTTACAGCACGCTTGGAGCGGACGAGTTTTTTGGAGAAATTCTGTAGCTTTCTCGGACTGATAAATAGAAACGCCATCCCACTTTTCTGAGGTGGCGTGCCAGTCTTGGGGGACGGATTGGAACGATTGGGGTGAATCTGTCACGCCCTGTGCGGATCTGTTCCATCTTGTTGGTCCTCGGTAGTTGTGGGAACCTTACCGGCTAAATAGAGTCAAAATAAAGGCTTTGCACCCGACTGCGCGTGGCGCACCAGGGCTTGTTGACGCCTTTAAAAGGGCTCTGCTGTCTGACTCCCCCAGCCGGAATGAAGAATGTCAAGGACAAAACGGCGAAATCAATCTCGTCGACAACTACGAGTGGAAACTCTTGAAACCCGACGAGTGCTTGCCGCTTTACCCTTTGGAGCGGCCGATCTGGATGTTGGCGAGTTTATGCTCGGTAGAGTTGCGGTTACTCCGGTTTTTTTGGAGAGCGATGGTACTCTCGATCTAAAAACTGAAACCTGGACTCCGGCACAGATTAATCAGGTTCTAACCAATATCGAGACTGGATTAGATTGGTGGGTCGATACATTGGCCACCCAGTCAGCGATTCATGAACTCGAATTCGTCATAGATACAACGTTTGCGTCTACCCCAGTAAGTACCAAGTACGAACCAATTGGTCGGCGTTCGAATGATTTTTCGCTTTGGGTGCCGGAGTTCCTTGCCAAACAGGGCTTCACTACCGGCAATATTGAACTAGATATCAAGAGCTTCAATCAGGCGCAACGGACCAAATTGGAAACGGATTGGTCGTATACCATTTTCGTAGTACCGTCGTTTCAGGATGCCGACCAACAATTTGCTTCTGGAGGCTCGTTTAGTCGGGCATTTGCGTTTGCTGGTGGCATGTTCATGGTCTCTCCGTCGACACGCCCAGCCTCCACTTTCACCCATGAAACTGGACACATTTTTTGGGCTCGGGACGAATATTCCGGAGGAGGATCGTATTTGCAGCGTCGCGGATACTATAACACCCAAAATCTGAACGCGGCTGACAATCCAGCCCCTGGTTTTGTCCAGCAACCAAGTATTATGGCCTCGTCTACTTTGCTCGATACGGCCTACAACAATCACGTTTCTCCAGCCTCAACTTTGGCGATGATCGGTTGGCAAGACTCGGATGGAGATGGAATTTTTGACGTACTCGATGTGCCACATGCGTTGGCAGGGACAGGTTATCTCGAATCCGCAACTGGTAAATATCGGTTTCAAGGTTCCGCCAAAGTCCAAACCTTAGCCAATTTGAACCCAGACGGGCTACGCAATGACATCACGCTCAACCGAATCCGAGAGATACAGGTTCGATTTGACAGCGGCAATTGGCAAACAGTCCTAGCGCCCAATGCATACCAGCTGGATCTGGACCTGGAAATAGCGGTTCCAAGCAATGCATCCACCATCGAAATTAGGGCCTTCGACTCCCACACAACGGTTGAAAGCAATATATTCTTCGGTCGACTTAATCGAGCCGATGCCACACGAGTAAGTGGTATTAATGGTTTCGTCTGGATCGATAATAACAAAAACGGTCTGCGGGATTTAGCCGAATACGGACCGAATCAATGGCAAGTATCCTTAGTCGATGCTGGTGGCCAACCACTTGGGTTGCAACACCACATCGAACCTGACGACTATGCAGATGGCGTAATACAGTCTGGTTTCAGTAACTACGTCGCCATTTCTGCCGTTGGTACAGACACAGACGGACGAGTCGGAATATTTTCCGATAGCTACACGAGCACCGGCACGAAGAACTTTCGATCCTTTTCACGCGGTTCGCAAACATTTCTATCAAACTTCAATGCAACCTCACGCAAGCTACAAGCGGCCTTCAACTCACCTACAAATCAAGTTTCGATTGATGCAATAGGTACCTCCGCAAGTTCGTTTGGAAGGTTGGAAGCCTATAACATCGGTGGTCAATTACTGGCTCGCTACACCACGCAACAGCTGGCTGTGGGAGAGGTTGAGACAATGACGATCGAATTGGCTAATCCCGAAATTGCTTACGTGATTGCAAGCGGTCACAGCAACTCCAATGTTCGGTTAGATAACCTATTGTTCGGTCCAGCAGCAGTCACAACCACAGGCGTCGCAGGAGGATTCCACTTTGAAGGGTTACCCACAGGTAGCTACGCCGTAAAAGTCACTCCCCATGCCGGTTTTGCGCCTATCAACCCCACCGGCGGCCTACAACAAGTCCAGGTAGTATCCGGCAATGTGATTGCCGATGTAGATTTTCAGTTCCAAGGTGTTGTCAGTAGTTGGCAGAACCCTGTAAATCGATTGGATGTTAATAACGATTCTCTAGTTATTCCCCTGGATGTGCTGATCATTATCAACGACCTGAACGCGAAGGGTTCCCGAGAATTAACATCCGGCGATACACCTGCTCCACCCTTTATTGACGTAAACGGGGACGGAATTGTAGCTCCAATCGACGCCCTCATCGTTATCAATCACCTGAATTCCAGTGGCGGTGGGGAAGGTGAAAAGGCTTTGCACTTGTCAGCGTTCGATCCGTCCACCTCAGCTGATATGGGTATTGAAGAAGAAGTATCTCAGTGGGAAGGTCAGTTTTGTGACGCATTCGAGCTGGAGGCGCCCGCTAACGTTGAACAATGGCACGTGGATTTTTCGTTTTTGTGGGAATCGGAAGAACACAATCTAACAGACCCTCCACAAGGGCTATAATCCCTTACCTTCCAAACTAATCGGTGATTTACCTCACGATTTGGGAACTTCTTTTTTTGACAAATCTCTAAATCAGGTTGGTTGTAACGGTTTTACCTGCGGTGCGAATATTATCGAATCGGGCGACAAAGAGAACAGTCACCGCAAATTACCTATATCTCCTGAATTGCAAATTTAGCGTCTTCCGACTAATCTAAATCGCTTGGAGCGCACACCTATCGGCTAGTTCACCGGCTGCAGTGGTAGCCGGGCTCGTCCCTGGATTCACAAGTTAGGGCCTCCGTGTCACCTCAAGCTGACGAGTTTGAGGTGCAGGATTGGAAAAACTTCTCACATCATTTGGACTCCGTGATGAAAAAACAGATTCGGAAAGTGTTTCAGAAGCTTACTGCACCAACTCGAAACCGCGCTGCCCGACTTCGAGCACTTCGTATGGAGTCGCTGGAAAACCGCGAGTTATTAGCGGCTGATACCTCCCTCCCATTTCACAATCCGCTAATATCAGAAGACGTCGACTACAACTTCTCAGTTACGCCGCGCGATGCGTTGATGATCATCAACGAAATTAACTCCCGTGGATCCTACGACCTGGGAGACCAACCGGACGCTTCTCGTTCAGCTCCTGCATTTCTTGACGTCAGTGGCGATGGCGTGTTATCTCCGCAAGACGCGCTGATGGTTATCAACTTCCTCAATGGTGAGGGGGAAGAGCCGATTCTCGTGTCTTATACGGCTACATTAACCAATGTTGATGGAACTCCATTAACAAACAATCAGGTAGTAGTAGGCTCCAGTTTCAAACTGAACGTATTCGTCCAAGACACGCGTCCTGCGGGCCCGACAGGAGTATTTCAGAATGCCATCGACGTGGGTGTAACGGGATTCGATAAGCTCACCTATCCGACGGGAAGCAGCACCTTTTTGGGCGGGCTGACATTTGGTTCATTCTACCCTAACGGTCACACTGGAACCGCTGGCGCTGCAGGCAATGAGGGCACCGAATTTTTCAATGAGATCGGAGCCTTTGCGGGTTTCACTCCTCCGAACCCCACTGGAGATACCCTATTGTTCTTCTCTGCTACGATCAAAGCAGATACTGCGGGGACAGTTAGTTTCATACTCAACAAGCATGATGACGAACCCCGAAGCCAAGTCCTAGTCTATGACAGCACGGGAACTCTTCCGGATAACGGTCGCATCGACCCAATAAGTATTTCGTATGAAACCGAAGTGCTAACCATTATCGCCGACCCAACGGCTCCAGTGGCAGTAGCAGACTCGGTCAGTACTGCTGAAGACACTTCTTTGATTCTCGCTGGTAGCGGAGCTACAGTTAACTTATTGTCCAACGACAATATTACGAATACACCGGCTTCCGTGGTTGCCGTTAATTCCATCGCTGGTACCACACAGGGAACCATTAGCGGTCTAACGTACTCTCCGCCAGCCAATTTCTTTGGCACTGATTTTGTTACCTACACGATTCAAGACAATAAGGGATTGCAATCGACAGCCACTGTCACCATCACCGTCACGGCAGTGAACGATGCCCCGATTGCTAATGACGATGTAGTGTCAGTTGATGAAGAAACCACCAATAACTCCCTGCTACTCCTTCAAAACGACTCACCAGGCCCCAACGAGACCGACGCCTTAACCATTACGCAAGTCTCGGCTACTACCAATGGTGGAACGGTCACGATTGCGACTGGCGGCGGCTCTGTGCTCTACACTCCACCTACTGGATTCATTGGACAAGACACTTTCACCTATACCATGCGAGATGCGGGAGGGCTTACTGACTCTGCGACTGTAACTGTAAACGTGGAAGCAACCGTTTTGCCAAGAGGCCGAGCCGACGCTGCCACCGTCGCGGAAGACAGTGCAGACAATAGCATTGATGTGCTGGCTAACGACCGAGTCAACACGGGAGCAACCGCAATTCTGCTTTCCCTGGGTCCCAATCCAGCCAACGGAACGATCTCAATCAACGACAATGGGACTCCGAACGATAAGACCGACGATAAGGTAAGCTACACGCCCAACGCCAATTTCTTCGGTACCGACACTTTTACATACCAAATGAACGACACAGCAGGTACCGGGGCGGATTCAGTCGGTACGGTTGTGGTTACCGTTACCGCAATCAATGACGCACCTATTCTTCAAGGAGATACTGCTGACGGCACGGAAGACAATCCGGTAACCATCGCTATCAGTAGTTTGTTGGCCAATGATTCACCTGGAGCAGGCGAGACAGCTACCCAATCGCTGACCTTGACGAGTGTATCTGCAGTAGGCTCGGGTGCGGCCGTGGCCATCAGCGGCGCGAATGTGGTTGTAACACCCAATGCCGATTTTAATGGTACCTTCCTGTTTACTTATAGCGCAGCGGACAATGGATCGCCGGTGTTGAGTAGTACTGCCACGGTAACCGTTAATATTGCGGCAGTTAATGATGCTCCGATTGGGAATGCTGACACTGGATCAACTAACGAGGACAACAGCCTTTCTCTTTCGGCTGCTTCTCTGCTGGCGAATGACCAACCAGGGCCAACGACCGCCACCGATGAAGCTGGCCAAGTGTTGACCCTGACTGGCGTTAGTCCCACTTCAACCGCTGGCGGCACAGTGTCCTTCGACGGGACGACCGTCAGTTACACGCCTCCAACAGATTTCAATGGCAGCGACACTTTCACCTACACGCTTCGCGACGAGGCTGAGGGAACGGCTACCGCAACTGTAACCATCACGGTCAATCCAATAAATGATGCTCCGATTGCCGGCCAGGACACAGTACGAGCCTTCAAGAATTTCCCAACAACGGTGTCGGCCGCAAGCTTGCTGGCGAATGATTCACCTGGGCCTGCTAACGAAGCCTCGCAAACTCTTTCCATTGTGGCGGTGATAGCTGGCGCGAACACTCATGGTCAAGTAACTCTAAATGGCGATGGGACCATTACGTATACACCGGATGCAGATTATACAGGCCCTGCCAGCTTCCAATATCGCCTTCAAGACAGTGGTTCGGGTGTAAGTCCAAACGTAAATGAAACTGTGGGTTCAGTGAATGTCACGGTCGAAGAGTTTGTACCAAGTGCAGTTTCCGGCAAGGTCTTTGTCGATGAAAACCGCAATGGGGTCCAAGACGGCAGTGAGCGAAGCCTGGGGGGTGTCCAAGTTACTTTGACCGGAAATTCTCTGGGTCAAGCCATCACTCCGCAATCCTACCTTACTTTGGCTGACGGTTCCTATCATTTCGACAACCTGGGCCCTGGACAGTACATCGTGAGTATGGGTGCTCCGGCGGGTATGATTGCGGGTACCGATACAGCGGGAACGCTCGGGGATAAAGACAACGTTGACAATCAGTTCACCATTGATATTGCACAACCTGGCGGCTTCGACGCCAGTGGATACAACTTCATTGTCATCGGTATGGAAGCAACTTCAGTTCGACTTTTGGATCAGTTGGCCTCACGCTATTACAGCAAGAATCCCACACTGCAATTCAACGGCATGTATTTCGCCCTTGACGCGAATAACCAACTCCTTTGGAACGCGGTTATGGACGGATTTGATGAAGCCGTCTTCGCCGAAGCTGTACTCAATAGTACTGGCTCTGAACTTTATCTGACCGTTGTCGACTCAGCTCACGGGGTGCAAACATCCACCTTACGAACAGGTCAATTTGTCACTCAAACTCGAGCCGATGGCACGCGATTGATCCGCGTACTTGGCGACGAAACGAGTATGTCGTGGCAAAGCGTCAATCTGCAAGCACCTCCGGTTGCACCTGCGGCCAACTACTTGCATGCCGTAGACGCAATCTTTGCCCAAGAAGAATGGAACTAAATTCGTGTCCATGACATGAACGCGGACGTGGGCAAATACTCGTTAACCGCTGGAACGGGTTCAACCCAAACAACAATTCAAACTCTCTGGTCGATGGCCTGAGAGTTTTTTGTTTTTGTGGGTAAGGCACGCAGTACCCTAAAATGCCAACTGGGGCGACACTTCTATTGATTGCGACCAGATCCCTCCGCAAGGAAGTATGGTGCATTTACGTCACTGGATATTGGCATTAAAGTAGCAATCCTGTGGCATCAAAATGGCACCACACCAAACTATGCTAGGCATATCCGCAAGGTTTTGGCCATTATTTTGACCAAGTTGTTAGCCATAAGAATCAACAGCAGTACTTAATCATGAGAGCGATTCGATTCGAAAAACCCAAGCATATGGCCATCGTGGATGTACCATCACCTGGCCAACCGGGACCTGGCCAGGCCCTGGTCAGAACCCACCGGATGGGAATTTGTGGTACAGACTACAGCGGATTTCTGGGAAAAATGCCCTTCTTCAGCTACCCTCGTATTCCTGGGCACGAGTTGGGAGTCGAAGTTTTGGCCCTTGGAGAAGGCGTTGAAAACGTCAGCATTGGCGACTGGTGCAGCGTCGAGCCATATATGAATTGCGGCACCTGCTATGCATGCCGTAAGGGATGTGGTAATTGTTGCGCCAACCTGAATGTTATCGGCGTAATGATCGATGGCGGATTGTGCGACGAATTTGCGATTCGAGCCGACAAATTACACTGTTCAAAGAAGCTGAGCTTGGAACAGTTAGCATTAGTCGAAACACTCGCCATCGGCTGCCATGCCACAGACAGAGGTAATCCTGGTCCCGGTGACCATGTGTTAATCATTGGCGCTGGCCCAATAGGCTTGGCAACTCTTGAATTTACCCGTTTGACGGGAGCCACAATCACCGTCATGGATATGGTTGAATCCCGTTTGGATTTCTGCCGAAATAATTACGGCGTTGAACACACTATCTGCTTTCGTGGAGACGGAAGTGAACTGCCGGCAATGTTAGATATTACGCATGGCGATAAGTACTTTGTGGTTACCGACGCTACTGGCAACAACCAGAGTATGTCTTCCGCACTGGCTTATGTGGCACCAACTGGGAAACTCGTTTATGTAGGAATCACCACTCAAGAGATTACTTTCAAACATCCCCAGCTTCACAAACCGGAAATGTCAATTCTTGGATCCCGCAACGCACTACCACGGGATTTTAAGCGCATTATTGGGTTAATCGAAGATGGAACAATCAACACGAATCCTTGGATTACGCATCGTACAACGTTTGATAGGGTAGTCGACGAATTTGAAGCCTTCACACGGCCGGAGTCGGGAGTTATCAAAGCGATGATCGCGCTTTGAATTTGAGTATTTCCTGCGAGCCCGTCAAAACAACTTTTCAGGTCACCCGACCATTTGCCCCTTTTCAATAATTTGCCCCTCTTTTAATAACCAGTAAGGTCCCATTTTGATACGCGCAGCGGTGACAGTCAGCCTAGTTGAAGAAGCCCGAGGGGGACCATTTGTTTACTGGGATGGTCTTGAAAACGCCTGCCAGGAGGCCTCTCGATTGGGATTTCACGGAATTGAGATCTTTGCACCTGGCCCCGAAGCCGTCGATCAAGTAATGCTAAAGGATTTACTGCGAACACATTCTTTACAGCTAGCCGCGGTAGGCACGGGTGCTGGCATGGTTAAACATGGCTTGAGTTTAACCGACCGTGATTCGGACCGTCGTACTGCGGCTCTGGCATTCATCGAGAGAATGATTGACTTCGGTGCTCAATTTTCTGCGCCAGCAATCATCGGCTCCATGCAGGGCAAATGGACTGCAGAGGTCCCTCGTCCTCAAGCGCTAAGTTTTCTGCAATCTGCCTTGAATCGACTCGGCGCCTACGCTGCTGCGCGCGGAGTAAGGCTTCTTTATGAACCCCTCAATCGTTACGAAACAAATCTGATTAAGACCTTGGCAGACGGAGCTGCACTACTTTCACAACTCGAGACCAACAACGTCCAATTGCTAGCCGACTTGTTCCATATGAATATTGAGGAAACCAATATTGAAGGAGCTATACGCAGCCATTGCTCCGTAATCGGACATGTGCACTTTGTAGACTCCAATAGGGAAGCTGCAGGGCGCGGACACCTGGACCTTGCGGAGATTGCACTTGCCTTACGCGAGTCTGGTTATAAGGGCTTCGTATCAGCGGAAGCTTTGGCAATTCCGGATTCACACTCTGCCGCCGCAACCACCATCGCGACTTACCGCACTTGTTTTGGTCCCTAGACTAGGACTATTAATTTGCACGTCAAAACCATCTGCACTTACCAAGCTGGGCGAATATGATTTTCATAATAACTCTGATGCAAAATTGATTGATTGCTTTTGGCAGCAGTGTTTCTCTTGGCGGATTATTCAATACAATTCCCATAGCAACTGTCGAAAAACAGTTGATTGAGAATCTCAGAGCAATTGACGACTGCGAACGTCGCGGCAAAATGAGTTCGCCAATTGCGTACAACTTCACAATGTGGCCTATAGCTCGATTTTGGATTAGCGAGATCGATAACCAACGCGACCGAAACAGCAATGAGTGACTTTACTAGGCCAGGCTCAGGAATCAGATCGAGCCAAAGTGGTTCGCCATGCATCCGGATGCAAAATAAGGAAGACGGCTTAAGATGAGCAACAAGAATGTACAAGTTTGCCAAACCACAATCGGCAAGGCAGTTTTCGCAAAACGAGCCATTGACTCAGGAGCGGAAGTAGGCGTTGTCCGCGGTCGAGTTATACACGAGGAAGGCTATGGTTCAGAATATTGTATAGACCTGGGCAATGATCTTGGTTTAGAGCCTCATGCGCCGTTTCGCTATCTGAATCATAGCTGCGAACCAAATTGCGAATTGACGATCTGGGAGGATGAGGAAACTGGCAAACTATCCGTGACGGTGCAGGCGTTGGCTTACATACAGCCTGGACAAGAACTAACGATTGACTACGCGTGGCCGGTCGATGCTGCCATCCCCTGCTTATGTGGAACGGCAAATTGCCGCGGCTGGATTGTCGCAAGTCATCATAGCCTACCTGAAACCAGCAAGGCAAGTTAGCCTCTGGACAGAGGACTTCCGCAAGCTCCATTACTTCATCAACGATTGGCCTTCCGCAAGCGTCGCTTTTCTGAAAGCAAATGCTATAGTAATTGGTTTCGATCGTGCCAGCATGCCAGAGTATTAAAAGGACGCTTCGCTGCGTTTTCTATTGCAGTACGTAATCCCAATTGAACTCCGCATGGCAGAGCACTTCCAATTCGTTGTAAACTCTCAATGACGTTAAAGGATTCTCATGAGTTCTCGTGTTGTTATGCGTACGGGTGAAGCACTTGTGGAAGGAGATCAAGAGTATCTTTGTGCGGAACCGGAAATAGTTATCGGTGAATTGGACGGTCCGGTAGGCCTAGCTTTAGCGACACTAGTAGGAAATCAGGCTCAAGGTCATACCAAGGTTTTCGCAATCCTTAATAGTGACATACAAGTTCGCCCTGCAACGCTGATGGTTAGCAAAGTTACTGTAACTTCTAATCGCTACACCAATATTCTCATGGGCAGCGTCCAAGCAGGAATCGCCAATGGTGTTCTGGACGCTGTTAGAGAGGGCACAATCCCGCGCGACAAGGCCAATGACTGGGGAATTATTTATTCCGTTTGGCTAGACCCATCCGTAACAAAACTAGACTCTATCGACCACCAAGCTCTGTTTGATATCCATCGCGAGGCCACCGTAAAGGTGATTCGCAAGGCATTAAGCAATGAACCCTCAATTGACTGGTTGCTCGACAACCAGCACACCACAGAACATTTCTTTCACCAGCTCGGTATTGAAGGCAAACTTTAGCTGGAACGCGAAGACAGTTCAGGACTTCCTACCTTGTTAATTCCTGCGGAAACTACGGTGTAAATGCTTTGGTTATTTGTGAATTTACGAATCGCCCTAGCCATAGAATTGTCCACGCCCAGTGGGTTCAAAAGCATGCTTGAAGTGCCGGAGCCGGGGTTGCTCCGGTTTCCCCCCAACAGGCCACCAGATACTGATGACATCGAAGCGAGTTGGAGTTGACATCAGCTGGTGCTGCTTCAAGTAGACCAGCGCCGCTCGGGAGAGCTTTCGCTGCTTAGAAAGCGTAACCGCCTCAGATGGATCGCCTGCATCTGGACTGTCGTCCTGCATCCGCCAAGTTTTAACCTCCACGAATACCAGACAGTCTCCATCCATTGCAATAATGTCTATCTCTCCCAGACGTTGCCGATGAGAGTGCTCTACAATCCTGAGCCCCTTGGATTTTAGAAATCCAATCGCATACCGTTCCCCCAAAAGACCTAAATTGCTGCTACCAGATTCCCTCGAGCTGGACCGCCGAAAGCGAGAAGCCAACAAAAAACCGCCGGAGAGAAGCCGGCGGCATGGTGATTGCAACCAATTGAATATCACAGTAACGAACTCTGACAACTGGTTAATCAAACACGGCGTTCCTTGAGTCGAACAGCTTTACCGCTGCGTTCACGCAAGAAATATAACTTGGCTCGCCGAACAACACTCCTTCTCTTCACTTCGATCTTTTCAATCTTGGGTGAGTGTACAGGAAACTTACGTTCGACCCCTTCACCGGCCACAATGCGACGCACCACAAACATCTCACGAGTCCCACTGCCACTTCGGGCAATAACGACTCCCGTAAAGACCTGAATGCGTTCTTTGTTACCTTCTAAAATCCGAGTGTGAACATCTACCGTGTCCCCAATGTCAAACTGCGGGACATCGGACTTCATCGATGCCTTTTCGACGAGTTCCATAATTTTTTGAGTCATAGTTCAAGGCTCCGAAACAATCTTTTGTTTTATTCATTTCTCGCGGAAATACCTAACAACAACCGGTCCCGCAAGGATTGACTTACTTAATAGCGATTGACTGTATTGCAATAGGCCGCCCATTGAATGGACAATACTCTGGAAGGCCCGAGACCCGGGTTTTGTCCCTCACTCCCCCAAATGCACACAAGCTCAGAGAGACGAATCTAGGTGGATCCAGAATCCCTTATGGTCGCGAAACCGAGCTACTTTGGCTAGATCAAATTCTCACTCCTAGACGAGTTTTCTCCTAGATTGGTCCCTTCCTAAATGGCAGTTCCGAGTCGACTCGAAATAAGCATGGGACCTGTTACAATCCGATCCCTATTGGCCAATGCCACCCACAATTAAATGCGAGGCGATATGTCTGAATCGCAATCACCCACAACGCCATCCATACGGGGGGAGCGAATACTTGTAACTGCAGCGCTACCCTATGCGAATGGCCCGATTCACATTGGCCATTTGGTGGAGTACATACAGACCGATATCTGGGTTCGCTTTCAAAAACTATTGGGCAGACGATGCATCTTTGTCTGTGCTGACGACACCCACGGTACCGCCATTATGTTGCGGGCTCGCAAAGAAGGCAGAAGCGAAGCTGAGTTGATTGCTGAGATGCAGGCGCATCATGAACGTGACTTTGCGGGCTTTGATATCCAGTTTGACAACTATGGTAGCACAAACTGCTCCGAAAACTTAGAACTTTGTCAACAGTTTTGGTCTGCGCTGCGGGAAGCTGGCCTTGTCGTTGAACGCGAGGTCAGCCAGCTATTTGACACTCAGGCGGGAACCTTTCTCGCGGACCGATTTGTAAAGGGCACCTGCCCTAAATGCCATGCACCAAATCAGTATGGTGATAACTGTGATAAATGCGGTGCCACGTACTCTCCGGTAGATTTGCTCGACCCCAAAAGTACACTAACCGATAGTGTACCGGTGCTTCGAAACTCAGTGCATCTATTTGTAGAACTAGAAAAATTGCACGGGTTCTTGGAGGACTGGGCTCTAAGCGATGGACATTTGCAGGGCGAGGTTGCCAACTACCTTAAAGGCCATTTCCTAGGAGAACCTCTTAGAGACTGGGACATATCACGGCCCGCACCCTACTTCGGTTTTGAGATCCCGGATTCACCAGGCAACTACTGGTATGTTTGGTTCGACGCTCCGATTGGTTACATCGCAAGTACATGGCAGTGGTGTAAACGTCACGATGAACCACTGTCGGACTGGTGGCAAAACCCTGAGACAGAAGTGCATCACTTTATTGGCAAAGACATCACCTACTTCCATACTTTGTTTTGGCCCGGGATGCTGAAGACAGCCGGATTTAATCTGCCAACTCAGGTGCACATACATGGTTTCCTCAATGTTGCGGGCGAAAAGATGTCTAAATCCAAAGGAACATTCGTAACCGCCGAGACATATCTCAAATACCTCGATCCTGCCTATTTGCGGTATTACTTTGCCAGCAAACTGGGACCACGACTCGACGACCTGGATTTGAACTTGGATGAGTTCGTAAACAAGATCAATGCAGACTTGGTCGGCAAAGTTGTAAATCTAGCCAGCCGGTGCGCGAGATTTGTCCAACAAACAGGACTAGCCAACGAGTACCCCGACGATGGTGGACTGTTCGAATCAGCATCCCAGGCGGGTGAGCAAATTGCCATAGCGTACCAACAGTGCGACTACGCCAAAGCCATGAGATTAATCATGGAATTGGCCGACCGAGCCAATCCATTCGTCGAAAATGCACAGCCCTGGGTATTAGCAAAAGACGAAACCAGAGGTGGCGAAGTGCAAGCAATTTGCACCGTGGGGCTCAACTTGTTCCGGCAGCTAGCCATTTACCTTGCACCGGTATTACCTAAACTAGCAGGACAATGTGGCTCGCTTTTTGGTGAACCGATAACAAGCTGGGACCAAAGTCGGCAACCGGTCCTGGGAACGAAGATTAATACATTTGAACACATGCTGGCACGTGTTAAGAAAGAGGATGTCGCGTCCATGATTGAAGATAGCAAAGACGATTTAGTGAACGCACCCGCAAGCAATGTTGCGAAATGGGACGATTCGGACGAAGCTCTGCTCGCAGAACCACTAGCAGAAACTTGTACGATTGATGATTTTGTCAAAGTTGATTTGCGGGTTGCCCGTATCGTAGCCGCCGAACAGGTTCCGGACGCTCGCAAGTTGCTCAAATTGACACTCAGCCTCGGTGGAGATCACACTCGCACCGTCTTTGCAGGTATCAAGGCAGCGTATGAGCCTGAGAAGCTCATTGGACGCTTGGTAGTTTGTGTAGCGAACCTGGCCCCGCGCCAAATGAAGTTTGGATTGAGCGAAGGCATGGTTACTGCGGCAGGTTCCGGTGGTACTGAGGTCTATCTGCTATCCCCCGACTCGGGCGCGCAGCCTGGTCAACGCGTGCACTAGCTGCTCTACCGATAATAAGACGAAGGGAGTTGCGAGACAGCATTATTGCGCACTGGCTCTGCCTGTGGCGTAAAGTATTCTCTCGGACGGCCACCGATGACCTCCGGACCGATATCGTTTAAAGGATACGGATCGTGAACCACTGCGCGAGATTTCTGACGCTCGGCTGTTCCCTGTCCCCAGGAGAGCCCCCAACCGGGACGGTTTGCGCAGCCTGTCAAAACCATAAGAAGTAGGGCGCTAAGTTGAAACATCCTTGACATGTTGGACCTTTCCGAGCATCCAAGCCCGCGGACAATTGGTAGTTCTCGTGCGCCATTTCCCACTAACACACGCTGCCCTTTAACCTAAAGTTACTTCTAGACTCGGATCACGCGGATCGTAGTCCAAGTTGGACTGCGAAAGCTAGTGGAAATCTCGCCAGGCGCAAAATGGGTGGTTAGCAAAGGAATCATCGGAGAATTAGCCCTACTCGCAATAACATCATTTCATTGCGCCCCACTATGCATGCAATCCGCATAAAGAGACTCGGAAATAAGTACCAATGCTCTTGTGGTGGAACCACGGTTCGAATACACCCTCATGGAGCCTGAACTCCAGGGTCTCCGCACGTTCCTCTTTGCGACCATCTCCGTGCAGCCGAAATACGGCCTCAAATCATGATGTGGACCAACAAATTGCGACTGCTGTATTTGATGTCTCTGTGCGGAGCATGGTTGTTCTCCCTGTCCGGATGTGCTGTGCTGGGTCGACATGCGATTCATTCGTCAGACCGATTCGCCTCCCACAACCTTTGTGACGAGCAATCACAAATCCAACGTGGAAAGCCGCGTCGTTTGATCGATGCTGCTGGTTGGATTTGGGGCATCCCTAGCAAGATCGTGCTTTGGAACCATAAGGTCGAAAATCACAACATTAGCCCGGAGACAGAAGTCGCAATCAGTGATTACTTGGCCGCCAATGAACTGGACACGGTCCGAGTGCGACTCAACCAGTACCGTCCTCGTGACGACTGGCGTCGACTTGTCCAGAATAAGAGCGTGGGGGCGCCCTGGCGTTACTCTCTCGGCTTGCTTACCGTGGCAGGCGAAACCCTATTACCGGGCCGATTGTTCGGCGGCGACCACTTCAACCCATTTACGAACACGATTCACTTGTATTCTGATATTCCCGCGATCGCGCTACATGAGGCTGCACACAGCAAAGATTTTGCTCGACGCAAATGGAAGGGAACCTACGCCTTCCTATACGCGTTACCATTCGTGCCCCTTTATCACGAGGCATTGGCCACACGCGACGTGCGGGCCTACTTAAATGTCCTAGGGGACGCCGAAGAGGAGGCAGCAGCAGTTCGCATTCTGTATCCTGCCTACGGAACCTATGTGGGAGCGGCTGGCGGAATTCTCTTTCCAGACTACAGCAACCCACTTTACTATGGCAGTATCTTGGGAGGCCACTTGTTTGGGCAATGGGAAGCAGATTCCATCACAAGAGAATCTCAGTCCAACCAGTGAAGCACCTGCCTTTAGCGAAACATGGCCGGATCTTGGAGACCAAGCTGCTCAAAACCTCGATTGCGAAGCAAGCAAGCATCACATGCCCCGCAGGGAAGTCCCGATTCATTGGGATCGTAGCAACTAGACGTGTGAGCATAGTCCACTCCTAGTTTTAATCCGAGTTGAATAATCTGTGCTTTGGTCATTTGGATAAGTGGCGTATGAATCACCATGCGGCCCTGCCCTGTCGTACAGGCCTTGGTTGCCAAATTGGCCAGCCGTTCAAACGCCTCGATATACTCGGGCCGACAGTCAGGATAGCCGCTGTAGTCAAGTGCATTCACTCCAATGAATATATCGAAGGCGTCCAATGTTTCTGCATAGGCCAAGGCCAATGAAAGAAAAACGGTGTTGCGGGCTGGCACGTAAGTCACTGGAATGTCTGCGCCTACTTCTTCGGTCAGGGAATGCTTGGGTACCGCAATGTCTGAAGTGAGCGCAGAATGACCAAATTGTGCAAGATCTATTTCAACGATGGAATGCTGTCGGACACCCGCATTGGAGGCAATGCGGCGGGCACAATGCAACTCATACTCGTGCCGTTGTCCGTAGCGAAAACTAAGTGCATTTATCGTGTAACCTCGCTCCTGGGCAATAGCCAATACAGTCGCCGAATCCAAGCCTCCACTCAATAATACGACGGCTGGTCGGCGGAAATTTTCATCGGACATTAGATAAGTTTCTCTATCGCAAGTACCAGCAATCGAAGGAGTCTAACTGAGCCGGGCGCACTCATGACCGGACGATCAACTGATCACCATAGCTGAAGTGCTGCGACGTTGAAGTGCGATACACGCATTGCGCAATCTAGCGGATTAGACAGCCATTCATTGTAAACACTAGTCAATCAGCATCCGAGCGGTCTAAGTGCCCAGAGCGGTTAATCGCGAGCACGAGTCGCAAACCACCCATGAGGCTAATCGTGTACCCAATTAATCCGAAGACACTTAACCTGTGCAAACCTAGCCAGGATGGCTCCATAAATAACAGTGGGGGAACTTGCATGGCCAACAATATGCTTGACCCCAGAAATACAAAACTAGTGAGCATTCCCAATACCAAACGATTCACTGAAGGGCTTAGTCCTTTGTGCGACAAATGTACATCAAGTCGCCCTTCTTGCACTAGTTGCATAACTGAACTGATTTGACTTGGTAGAGTCTCAATCAACGACTCCAGTTCCAAGTAGATACGGCGCATGCGTTTGGTATACCGGGCAGGGGCCAGTCGTCGAATCCACATGCGTCTGAAGAACGGCTGCATCACTTCTAAAAGACTAAATTCCGGGGCCAGCTTCCGTAGGGTTCCTTCAAGCGTTACCAACATCTTGATCAATAATGATGTTTGAGGCGGTAATGAGATTTGATGCCGATGCATTATCTCGGTGACTTCATTCAGAGCCCCACTCAGATCAAATGAATCCAGTGGCTGACTACCATAGGTCTGTACAAGATCTGCTACATCGATGGCCAACAAGGCCTCATCAAGCCGCATCGGTACGTTTCCAACGCGTTTAATGAGTGCCGTCATCAACTGTGCATCACGGCTTGCCACCGCCAAAAGCATTTCCTCAATTGTCTCTCGCAGACGATCATCCAGTCGACCTACCATCCCGAAATCCAACAAACCCAAAATCTTTTTACCGTCCTGATCGCTCAAAACGAGAATATTGCCCGGGTGTGGGTCGGCGTGATATAAACCTTTGACAAAAATCATCTCAATGTAGGCTGTGGCACAATCCTTAGCCAATTGCTGCAATTCGAGTGGCGTACACGAGTTCTGCTCCTGCAACTGATTTACTGGTACGCCAGTTAGCAACTCCATGGTTAGGATTCGTTGCGTGGATTGCTTAGGAAAGGCATGAGGAATTCGAATTGCGGGACAGTTTCTGAACTCTTTTTCGAACTGCTGCAAGTTTTGCAGCTCGCGACCGAAATTCAGCTCGCGGCGAAGCGAACGTGCCAATTGTTCTACCAACACCTTGGGCTTCCAAACTGCCAAATCGGGAAGGCGATCCGCCAACGTGGCGAGCCCAGCCATTACCTCGAGGTCTTCCCGAACAGTTTCGTGTATTCCAGCATGCTGCACTTTGACAACCACAGGTGTGCCATCAATGAGTTTGGCTAAATGAACTTGGCCAATGGACGCGGACGCGATTGGTGTTATGGAAAATTCGCGGAAGTGCTGCTCGATGGAGCCTCCCAATTCTTGAGTGACGGTTCGCCGGACGACATCCTCTTTATCAGCCGGCACATGCGACTGGAGGCTGGTTAGTTCATTCGCCAGCTCCGCCCCTATTAGGTCAGGACGCAAACTGAGAACCTGACCAAGCTTGATAAACGTTGGTCCCAGATCGGTTAAGGCAAGTCGAATACGGCGTTCACGAGAATAGCTGGCCAACGGGATGCCTTCATCATCCTTCAACCAATCTCGGATGAAGTCTAGTTTGAGCTGACTCAACCAATCAGCCAATCCGTAACGCCGTAACACACTGATGATTTCCTGCCAACGGCGCAGATTGCGGTAGAGCTGAGGTATGGAACTAATCTTCATGGACCAGTTATTCAGTTCGGGCCGAAAGTCGCAATGCAATCCGTTGTTGTTGCGATCCTGCTCCTAGACATCGACTAGAACGGCGGGATCCAACTATTCTGCCTGCGGTGACACGGGTAAATTGTTTGTTGGTGAATTTTGCCAAATCTTTTGCGATCCTGCAATTTCTTTCTTGAGCAGGATTATCCGATGTCCTTAGCTCCTGTTTTGCAACCACGTTAATAGGGCCTGCCACTCCTGCCTGGAGGAGCGAGTTAGTTTGGCGAAGTCGGCATCCAATTCAGGTGGTATACGCCCCAGTATCTGCTCTGCCTGGAGTAAGGCGCGCTGAGCCTCGAAGTCCTGTCCCAGCGCTCGGTAGCAATGTACGATTTGCACCATCGCTTCCAGAGCGATAGGCTGATTCATATAACGACTTCCGGCGTTTCGATAGACTTCGATAGCCTCTTCGTAACTCCCTAGTTCGTACAAGGCGTCCGCTTCACCGAAGTAGCAGTTGCGAAGCAGATCTGGATTATCGAGCTTTACCAATTCCATCTCGCTTAATCCACTCAGCTCGGTGCGCAATTCACGAAATTCTTCGCTGGCCGATTTCAGCATCTGTCGCTGCTGCTGAATTAGCTGGCGACGTGAGTTTTCCGGCAAGTTCTTGTCTATTTCGATGATCTTCTGCGGCATGCCTGCAGCCAACAGATTTGCCCTCGCTTTCAAGTACTTGGCATCAAACCGCCTCGGCGACTCCGCAAACCGGGCTTCCACTTCTCCTAATCTACCAATCGCCGTCTCAAAATCTTGCTGACACTGATTGAGCTTCTGTATAAGATCTGTGTTACTCGCGGGATTATTCGCAGCTAGCTTGTTTTCGAGTAGCAGTTGGTCCCCCTGAGCATACAGTAATTCGCTTAGGGCCATCAGGCTGCGTTGCCAAAGTTCGCTGTCTGGACTGAGCGTCGAATCAAATAGGTTGACGCTCAACATTTCAATTGCTTTTTCAATTTCATTCTGCTCTGCCCAGGCTTGTGCCGCTAACATACGGGCTTCGAAATTCACGGGGTGATCTGGAAAATCGATCAAGCATCGATCCAGCGCAGATGTAGCCTTTTCCCATAGCCCTGCGTTTACGTAGTTCTTGGCCAAAGCCACAAATCCACGAGGACGACGTGTCGGGTTTTCGTACTGCAAGTACTGTTTGAGCAATTCGTTCGCCTTGTCAACTTGATTACCTTTTTGAAAACAATCGATTGCCTGCCAAAGTATGTCAGGGTATTCACTGGATAAAAGTTCAAGTTGAGAAAGCTGTTGAAACTTCTCAGCTGCATTCAGATATTTGTCGCGCACTTGCGCGCGAACGTCCAATGAGTTTTCACCTCTCGTCTGGTTGGCCCTCTCTGAATCCTCGGCCCACTGCTGCAGCGACTCCGCCTGGAGACGCACCGGATCGCTTAATGGAAAGACCTCACCAAGTAGATCGGCCAACCGTAGCGTATAACGGTATTCTCCCGACTTTCGGATCTGCCTACCTACCTCAATTAGTCTCGAACGCAGCTCCTCAATCGAGTGCCACTGGGCATCATAGGCTGCTTTGTCGCGCAGGCGTTGAATCAAATAACGCACCGTTCCAAGTAAATCATCGAGGTTCCCAAGTGAGAGTTGAATTTCTACTTCCTCAATGCTACAGGCAATAGCCTCGGCAGATTCTGGAGATCGTTGCCGTACGCCGCTGAACATACTCAATGCTTCAGTCCGCTTATCTTGAGCCCGTAGGGCGATCCCAACTAGATAACTGGACTTTCGACGAATGCTATTAGGCGTCTCCGCTGCAAGGATAAGTCTTCGGAATGTCTGTTCGGCCGTTTCGTAATTTTTGACCGTTTGATCTGCGGGCAAATTTCCTGCCGAAGCTTGTGAGAGAAGTGTCCTACCTAACCAATACTGAGCCTCCGGATGCTCCGGTAATGAACTTGGTACTTTACGAAGACAATCGATTGTTTCCTGCCATTCGTTTTTCGCTAAGGCTACTCGCGCTTTCGTTAAATCGATCTTAGCTCGTTCACTTTCGGACAGGCCTGGAATTCCCTCCCACGTTTGCAATGATGCCTCAGCTGCCTCGAAGTCCGCCGGATCCTTATGAAGATCTGATTCAACTGCCATGCGAAGCGCGTCACTGCGACGTTCTGGCCACAATATGGCCGCATGAGTTAACAAACTGGGTGCCTCGTCCCAGTCGTAAGTTTCAAACTTGCACCATCCCAAGTAAAACTCGCCTGGACCCTGATATCCCAACGGAAAACCCAACTCCGAAGCCTTTTCCAGATGACTCGCCGCCGTCAACAAGGTTCCTCGATGTTTGGGTTTGTCCGAGTCACCTTCGATGGACATTGCCGCTGATACGCCCTGGACATAATTCCAATACGCGTCTTCGCCTGTATCTAATTCACCGCTGTTTGCAATATCTCGCGCAATGCGGCCCGCTAGATCCCAGCGTCCTTTATCAAGCAACTTGACAGCCGTCTTGAGCTGTCCACGCATCTCCTCACCATTGTCGCCAGCAATGAAGGCGAATAGCGCACCGAACAAAACCAGTGCCCCTACTCCGGCAGTTCCAAGAAGAATGATACGGTTCTTAGTTAACATCGATTGCAGAATTGGAAATTGATTAGGCTGCAGCTCTTAATAATGACGCTTTACAAGCATCGTCAGAATGTCACTCAAAAATAGTGCGCTTTTTAGGCCCGAACGCAGCTTCAAGTATGTAGCACTACTATCCGCCTGGAATGCTGCAAAGGTTGCGTGTTATGCCGATTGTAGGAGTGGCAACGAACAATATTCAGAGAGCCACTCGTCCCAATTTAAAGACGTCAGTGCATTCTCGATTTTACAAGAAATGTGACAGGGTACTTAGCAACTCTACTCAGCCTGCTCAGTTCCTTCGGACAGCTCCTTGGCTTGCAACAGCTCTTGTCTCTCAGGCAAGGCCTTATAGTATTCGTCCAGCGGGTAACACCCGCTTATAATTCCATTTCGTGGCGCAGTGGTGCAATCACTAAATGTCCGACACACCAATTTGCGAGTCGGCTGCCTTCCAGCCAATGTATCCAACGGTAACGTGGGATGGGAAAGTACCATTCGTCCCAAGCCGACAACGTCTACCATTTGCTCACGAACAACTGATTGCGCGACCAGCGGTAAGAATTCCTGGAGATACGTATATCCAGAACCAACAATGGGTAGCTGGGGAATTAGGCGCTTGATTTCAGCCACAGCATTTATTTGACGGACCACGCCTACCAAAGGGTCCTCCGGAGGTTGGTAGCCGTCGCTAGGCGGGAAGATGGCTGGACGCTGAATATGAGGATTGTAATACGGACTTCCAGCGGACAAGTTTACCATCGATACCCCTAGATCCGACAACATGCGAATGACCTCAAGCGGTTCAGTGAGATCCATTTCCAGCGGATTGCTCTGAGAACAGCCAAAGCCATACAAATAGGGAGTTTCCCATTGGGCCGGTACTCCGGCTGAGTCGCCAGGCTGAAATGGCACGGTATCAAATAGACTCAGCCGAACACCCACCTCAAGATTGGGGCAACCCTCTCGAATGCGCTCGATAATCGTGCGCAGCAAGAGTGTACGTCCGTATAGATCACCACCGAACCGACCAGGTCTGGTGCGCGCACTCAGAAACTCGTGCAGCAAATAGCCGTGACAGGCTTTGACATCCACAAATCGAAAGCCGACTCGTTCAGCAAGTTTGGCCGCTGCAAGATAGGCGTCGATTAAATCGTCCAGCTCACCGTCGGTAAATAACCGACTGATGTCGTTAGGGGAGATCCCGAATTTGGGATCTAGAATAGGATGATGATAGGCGATGCGAGATTCCCATCGCTGGTGGTCATGCGGCTTACAAAAGCGGCCCGAGTGAGTCAATTGCAAGCCCACCAGCAAATCTTTTGTCGATCCACATGCCTGCTGATGAGCCTCCTCTAGCGCAAACAACAGTTTTCGAAGGCCATCTTCGTTACTACTGGTTGCAAGCGTCTGATTTGGGTTTGCCCGACCATCAGGCCGCACCGCCGCTGCTTCGCCACCCCAAATGAGTTTGGCACCACTTTGGCCAAACCGTTGCCAACGACGGATGGTATGCGCTGTAGGTGTACCATCACGATTTGCATCCCAACCCTCCATCGGGTGTATGCACCAACGGTTGCCGATCTCTAGCCGTCCAATTTGTAACGGCTTTGCCAAAGGAGAACCGTTTTCAGCCGACAGAATAGCCGGATCACAGGGCAACGACAGCCCTAATTCTAAAAGCCGTTCTGCAAACTTCTCAACCGTCTTGAACTGAGCAATTTTGGGGTATTTTGTTTTAGACATACGCTGCAATTGGGAACGGTTGTTCGTCAAGCCGTGAATCTTCCACTCACCCCACCTATGGCAGGGCATATCGGAGACCCAAAGCTCCGCAGTGTACCAGAATCGCTATGAGTTTAAGAGTGGAGGATTGTTAAGGAGGCGTGAGCAATTAGAAAAGTTCGTTGACTACCATCGTGCTCAAAGTCAATGGTGATAGTTTTTTTTGCTCCATTTCCGCTCACCTTAAACACTCTGCCTCTTCCAAATCTGGCATGCTCAACCAAAGAACCTGGCGAAAACCCGCTTGCACTGGGAATTTTGAGCGACGGCTTTTGTCGATTGCGGCCTAGCCGAGAACGTATCTCCTCTTCCGGTAATTGGCAGGTATCATCGTATTCACTCTCCCGATCAAATTCAGGCTCAGAAGTCAATTGGCTCCACTCATCGTAGGAAGATTCATCGACCCCACGCTCGGAATCGTGTGCGACATCAAAATCGGCTACATCGGTAAAATCCCGTAGTTGCATTTCCTCCCGCGGAAGTTGCATCAGAAACGAACTTGGCACCCCCGACCCTGAATAGCCTGCCAAGCCACGGCTCTTCGCAAAACTTAAATGGAGTCTGGCCTGAGCTCTAGTCATTCCTACGAAGAGTAAACGTCGTTCCTCCTCAATCCCCAAAGGGTCATCTTTGCAACGGATATGCGGAAGGATATTTTCTTCAATTGCCGGTATGTAAACACAGGGGAATTCGAGTCCCTTTGAGGCATGTAAAGTCATGACAGTTACTACGTCAGCCCCCAGTTTCAAACGATCGGTATCGGCGTATAGAGCCACTCCTTCCAAAAACACTTCCAGTGCACTTCGGTCAGCACCATCCAGATCATCCAGTTCGTGTGCCTCGGCCAATAGTTCATCTAGATTATCAAAAACATTTGTTTGTCCATCGTCATCTGCCATTTGGCATTCTAAGTACTCCCGATAGCCCGTTAATTCGCAGGCTCCCTGGAGCAAATCCGAAAGCGATCCAGCACCCAATTCAACCAATTTTTCATACAACTCTACAAATTGCGAGATCGCCTTTCTGGCCCGCGCGGACACATAGGAAATACTATGTGTCTGTCGGCATACATCCAACAAGCTACATCCATCTGCCTCCGCAATCGAGACCAGTTGCTCCATGGTTTTCTTGCCTATCCCCCTCGGCGGCACATTGATGATTCGCTTCAGCGCAACATCGTCATCCGGATTATGCACCAACAATAAGTAGGCAATCAGATCCTTGATTTCTCGTCGCAAGTAAAATCGTACACCACCAATCAGCTGGTATGGGATCCCGCGCCTCATTAGGGCCTGCTCTACGAGACGTGAATGGGACATTGCTCTATATAGAATCGAAATGTCACCATATTCGTACTCCCCTTGAGACACCCCAGCTAGAATCTCATCCGCGATATCCTCTGCTTCATGCCTGGCAGTGGGATAGATAGCCAGTCGAACAGGGAATCCGGACGGTAAAGTCGGAATTAGTGTTTTTGATTTTCGAATTTCGTTGTGTTGAATTAGGCAGTCAGCTACCGACAGAATCTGAGGCGTACTCCGGTAATTCTCCTCCAAGCGAACAACAGCCAGCCCTGGATAGTCTCGCTCAAGATAACGTATGTTCTTCAGATTCGCCCCTCGCCATCCGTAAATTGATTGGTCTGGGTCACCAGTTGCAGCCAGGTTGGGATAATCTATAGACAAATGCCGAACAATAACATACTGGGCTATATTTGTGTCTTGATACTCATCCACCATCACATATTGGAATCGCTCATCCAATTGCCGTCGAAGCTCCGGGTTCTCTCGCAGCAGCGTCGCGGAATAAAAGAGTATGTCATCAAAGTCAACTGCATTGGCTCTCTGCAACAACGACTGATAATGTGGATAGACTCGAGCAACTTGATACTCTTCACTTGAAAGTGCTTCTGCTTGAAGCACTTCCGGGGAAACCAGGATATTCTTGAAGTGGCTTATCCGCTCAGCTATTTTTCCAAGCGACAAGTGAGTCAATTCTACTTGAGAGATAGCCACGGCAGTTTTGAGTGCCGCCAACGAATCATCCGTGTCGTAGATACTAAAGTTCTCCGACAAGCCCAAGTAACGAGCATAGTGTCTTAACAACCCAACACCGAAAGAGTGAAACGTACTTACACTCACGTGATCGCACTTGCCAACCAACCGATTGACTCGAGAACGCATTTCCTGAGCAGCCTTGTTAGTGAAGGTCAGCCCCAAAATTGCCCTTGGAGAAACTCCTTGTTTAATCATATGGGCAATACGATGCGTGATTACTCGGGTCTTACCGCTTCCAGGGCCCGCCAAAATGAGCAACGGTCCATTGATATGTGCAACTGCTTGTTGTTGCGCAGCGTTCAGCCCATAAAACAGATCCGTTGTGTAGTCATCCATTGCTAGCAATATGAGTCCGCAGGCCGCTGGAAATACATGGAAACCGTTATTGACGGCGTTGTTTATTCAACCACCTGATAGTTATACTCTTTGCCGCAGTAAACCGGAACGCTCCGGACAAAGTTGCACGAACGAACGTGTCAGTTCGGCGTGGCAGCCAAAGTACTTTCCCTGGCAACCCATGCATGACTGCATCCATGGCCCAACGACTTTAGGAGGGATCTCAAATGTCGAGTACTAGAATTCCGATTAGCCAAGCCGAAGAACAAGCTCGCGTCATGCGTGAACGACTGGACTTGAGCACGGCAGAAATAGGATTGACGGTGCGCACCACCAACTGCCTTGAGGAGCGCGGCATATTCACAGTACGTGATCTCTTACGCAGCAGCCCCAAGGACTTACTGAGCATTTCGAACTTCGGCGAAAAAACGCTTGAAGAAGTTTATTTGGCATTAGAGAAGATTGGCTATTATCGGCCACATCGCTCCTCAAGTCCCAAATAGGCTATAGCAAACTGCACTTAGTAAGGCGAGCGGCAGGAATAAACGTCCCAACCCGAAACGTAAGTGAGGGATTCTT
>JAGQOY010000021.1:0-19703 GCA_020427005.1 Planctomycetales bacterium | reverse complement strand
CTTACGCTCTTACGTTTCGGGTTAGGATTGATAGATCTATTTCTGCCGCTCGCCTAATTGCCTGTTTTCGTCCGTCTGATCCATGAGCTCCTTGAAAACACACGCTATACGTCGGGCGACTCGCCTTCAGGCTAATTAGGCCAGGGTAGGAGTCGACGCCATGGTCCAGTTGTGTCGGCCGCAAAAGGTTAGAGACCACCGCTCAATACTGTGGTCTCTACTATTTTGATGACTTTCGCCACTTGGCCTCTGGGATTCTGCTCGTCAACTCACTTACCGCTGTGATTCATGCGTCAGCCCAAGGTTACTGCGGCTTCCCAATTGGCATGGTATTCACGGCGCCACAGCTTCGTCTGCTCGGGATCGTTTTGGATATGTCCGTTACTAGAATCCGTGTTTACGGTGCGACCTGTCCGCTGCGCGATATTACCCAAGTGACACAACAATGTGCTCTTGTGGCCCTCCAAAATGGGTTGATTGAGCATAGCAGCGTCATTTGCCCGAATAGCGTCGACAAAATTCTGCAAATGTTCAACTTGGCCACCAGAGGACTGCTTACCACTATCAGTCAACTTGTCGTTGCGGTCGAAAATTCGATATGTTCCATTGTGGTCCAATTCCATGCTTCCGTTATCGCCATAGAAAGAACAAAAATAACCTGGCGCATGTTTGTTACAGGACAATGCATCCCAAGTGGCTTGTTTGCCGCCAGCAAATTCAAAACAAACCGATTGGGTATCAGGAGTTTCCTGATCATCATCAAACCAATATCGACCTCCCGAACTGGTTACACGAATCGGATAGTCGGCGTCCAGGCCCCAACGACACAAATCTAGTCCGTGTACACCGTTGTTAGCTAGTTCGCCTCCACCCCAATGCCAAAACCAATGCCAGTTGTAATGTACGACATTGTCGCGATAATCTCGCCTCGGCACGGGTCCCTGCCATAGGTCATAATTGAGTTCCTGTGGAGGCGCAGCCTTAGCCCCACTACCTATGGATCCGCGCAAGCTGTTGTAATAACATCGTGCCAAGTGCACGTGGCCTATTACCCCTGCATGCAATTTGGCAATCGCATCGCGCGTTCCTGCCGCGCTACGCCGCTGTGTTCCCATCTGCACACAACGCTTATATCGAGCTGCAGCCTCAACCATCCATTCTCCTTCTTGAGGATTGTGGCTACATGGTTTCTCTACATATACGTGCTTACCGGCTTTACAGGCCATGATGGTGGCTGGCCCATGCCAGTGGTTGGGTGCTGCACAGACCAAAGCATCAATCGTTTTGTCATCCAGGATTTCACGCATATCGACTGTGACCTTCGGCGTCTTTCCAGTCTTCTCTCCAAAATCTTTCAATGAGGCTGTCGTACGTCGCGAGTCCACGTCGCAAAGATATGCAACTTCCACATTTTCTAACTTGGCCAAATCCAAAGCCAGGGACTGGCCGCGACTAAGGCCCATCACTCCTACTCGTAAAGTCTGATTCGAGGACCCTGATTGGGCTTGGGTGGATGCTGCTAGAGTTGCCGCTACGCCTGAGGCGGCCAAAAAATTTCGTCGGCGGAGCATGGGAAATCTCCTGAGAGGAAGGAATGGTCTGCCCACAAGAAAATGGGAAGGGCTAGGTCGAGTAGTATAGCACAGTGGAATGCTTCTAGTGCACTTCTGGTCTGACGCGAGGTGCTTTGCTAGCTTCAAGACATCCGAAACGACCTAGACAGAGAATCAACGCGCACGCTACAAGTGTTAAAACGATTCGCAGCTAAGCCAGGTCCCTAGCTGTAGCAATTCGACTGTTCCTTTGGGCATTTAAAAACTCGAACCGTGTATTTGTCTCGAGTTATCATATTGGAGGTCACGATGAGTAGTATTAATTTCTTCTCCTGGATTCGAGATGGTGTCCGGCAATCGGTGCTCCTAGGAGTGAGCGATGCTATCGAACAACTGGGTTCTCCACCGCAAGCCGACGAACTCCATCCAAGCGTGGCAGGCTTTTTGCAGAATGAAAAAGTACTGCCTCCCACTACTTCCCTTGGAGTGGGCGCTACAAAAACCAATAGCCCGTCCCGGAAACGACTAGGCAAGTCGCTAAAGGACATAAGCTCACTACCAACTTCCTAGTGCTAGTCCGTTTGTCATTGTTTTTCAACTTTCACCAGAACAGGTGATAGGGACTTGGCACTTAGGCGAGCGGCAGGAATAAACGTCCCAACACGAAACGTAAGTGAGGGATTCTTGTTCGGTCCCTCGCTTACGCTTCGGGTTGGGATTGGTAGGTCTATTTCTGCCGCTCGCCTTAGCACTATTTCGACACAGGCACTTGCAACTTAATCTGTGTGCCGTTTCCCGGTGACGAGTTAATCTGCAACTGAGCACCGCAGACTTTGGCGCGGTGCTGCATGCTTGCCAATCCCCAATGGGTCCTATCGCTTTCTACAGAAGGAGCATTAGGATCAAAGCCTACCCCATCATCAAGAATGCATATTTCAAGTTCGTCATCCTCGTATGGCCCAACTTGGACTTGAACCCAATTTGCGCGCGCATGCTCTAGAGAGTTGGTCACCGCCTGTTGAGTAATTCTTAAGACATTCCACTCAATCCTGGCATCTAAAGTTGGAATTTCTCCAACGAGAGCAAAACGCACTGGAATAATTGACCGCCTATTTGCTCTAGCGATAAATGTATCGATCAATAATTCTAGACGTGAACGCGGTGCGTGAGAGTGCTCTAGATAGTCAATTAACCCTCGTCCTTCGTCGATTGCAAAGGCCACATACTCAAGGGCTAGCTTGACATTTTCGACTCGCGAGATGGTGATACTATTCTCTGATTTTGTACCTCCTGTTTCAGGTTTACCCGCTATGAATGCCTCCAATTGCATCTTTGCTCCATGCAACCATTGCAATAATCCATCATGCAGTTCAAATGCCACCCACATTGGATCACGAAGAACTTGCGCGGAATTGCTAGAATCGGAGCTATGATCTTCGTTAGGGTGACTCATCATCTTGTTCGGGCTGTACATCGACACTCGCCCGCGATTCCCCACATCAATAAGAACTAGCCAAGTCCGGATCGAGAAGCCACACGCAAGCAGCTTGTGCGCTCACTACACAAAACGAGCAGTGTGTAATTGTAAGAAAGAACTTACTTTCTGCTTTAACACAGCAAACGCAATTCGTCGCAATTCTTCAAATAATGAATAGCAGTTGCTGATCCCGAATCATAACCACTACCCCTTACGATTCGGCATATGGCCAAAAGCAGTGTAGCTGCTTCGGCCGGTTGGGTGTGGTTGATGCGAATTAGAGACAAGCCATACTCTCTTGCAATTCGTACCTATCGACTTCGCGTTGCTTTACCAAGGTGATTGCGAATGAAAGCGCTAACACTTTGTCCTGCCAGTTTCTGGCCATGAGAAGTAAGATGAACTCCATCACTGCCGATCAGTTCGCGTATGGACTGATCCGAATCGGCAATAACATGATATAGGTCGTTTATTGGAACTTCCAAGGATCGCATGACCCCGATCGCAATCTTGTTGTATCGAACGATACTGCTATTAAGTAATTCGTAATCTCGTTCGGCTCGCGTCTGTCCCGCTTCCAGATCCAGAATTGGTGTAGTCGTCGAAAATAAGATCACAGCATTCGTATGAGCACGAATAGAGCTTACAATTTCGCGAAGGTTTGTTTCATATTGTTCGGGAGACACTTGGAATTCTTCGGAATTCTTGCTTTTCTTCGTATCATGAATTCCGCAGTTGAAATGAATAATTTCCGGTTGCTCTTGGACAGCCCACAGTTGGATATTCTTGAGCACGTTCCGACTATCGCCACCATTGGCTGCCGGGCTAATTATGGTCGCCTGTCCCTCAAGTGACTTACTTACGATCGACGCATAACTCAAACGAATTGAATCACCAATCAGCACCACTTTGGGCTCTGAAAGTTGTTCGTTTTGGGAAACTGCCGTGAGCGGCATGAAAACAACAACCAGCAGCTGTAACAGCCCGACTCGCCTTACCAAATCTCTCATAAAATCGCCTTCAGGCCGTTTGGTAACCATTTCGGTTTGAATGACCAGGACAAAGATAGCCCTGCAACATACTCAACTCTCGGATGCGCGCAGTTTCCAAAAATTTAGAGATCCAAGTCTTCTAATTCATCGACCAGCGAATCCAATTGCAACCAATCTTCGGACTTGGCATCTGTTGTATCGGGCCCTCGGGAATCGAATGAGCCCGACAGATTCTCTGTCACGGGAAACTCGATGGTTCGGTCCGCTTGGCTTTCACGGGATAGTTTTTGCCGTGAACTCACTGGCAAAGCCACAGGCTGATTGCCAGGCAATAAGATGCTCACAGTTGAAATACTCAATCGCTGCCGAAGCATCTGAAGCTCATTCACAAGATCAACCGCTTGCATTTGAGTACACAATTGCTGAACATAGGTGCTTCGCCCGGATTGAGTCTCTCGAGCATTGAGCACATGCAGGTGATTGGTCAGTCCAAGCCTCTGCCAATGAATCTGAACTTCCGAAAACGGTAGCCAGGTTAGCAGGACTGCTTCGCTACCCATTGCTTGGAGGCACAGGTGATCCGTACTTTCTAGTTGTACTTGTGGCAAAGCCTGCACGATCGACAAATCTAAACCGGCTGCTTGCAACAATTCAGCTATCAACCGACTCTCTTTTTCTCCGGTCAAAGAGTCTGCCGCAGATGTCTGGGAGAGGAACACGCTTAGTCGTTTGGCCACTATACTCCCCCAAGATACGAAAATTCTCCGGCTCGCCCCACTTTCGATCGCCAAGCCGTTAGCGCCGGCCGGGGTGACAAGCCGCTAATAATGGCCGAGCGTTAGTCGAGTTACCGGTAGGTGGCCAGTTAGAAAGTGGCGCTGTCTAACTTGCCAGTTTGTTTCTGTGTGCTTCGGATTGGCTAAGCAACACTACACAGTCACGTTGATAGCAGTTCCCATTGTAATTCCCGGAGCGGGCAATACACTCGCGCCCTGCAGCGCTATATCGATTGCTCGCGCAGCCCCGCGACCTTCATTAATAGCCCATACAACCAGACTTTGGCCTCGTCGGCAATCCCCAGCTGCAAATACCTTAGGTAGATTTGTAGTGAACTTTCCATGTTCGGCTACATAGTTGCTGCGCGAATCCAACTCCATGCCTAGCGATTCCGCCAGGTAGTGTTCAGGCCCCAAAAATCCCATCGCCAACAAAACCAAGTCCGCCTCAACAATGTGTTCCGAACCAGCAATTTCCTCCATGGTGAGCCGACCGTCACTCCCCTTTGACCACCTCACATTTACGGCCCGTATCCCCTGGACGTTTCCCTGTCCATCATCGAGGAATTCCTTGCTCAACAGGCAGTATTCTCGAGGGTCAGCACCAAATTTTGTGGCAGCTTCCTCATGGCCATAATCCACCCGGAATATACGTGGCCACTGCGGCCATGGATTGTCCGTCGCCCTACTTTCCGGAGGTCGCTCAAGTAGCTCAAAATTTACCATGGCAGTACAGCCGTGGCGCAAGCTGGTTGCTATACAGTCTGTGCCTGTGTCTCCCCCTCCTATCACTACCACCTTCTTACCAGCCGCCGAAATGTAATTTTGATCCTGCAACTTACTATCCAACAGGCTCTTGGTGTTGGCCGTAAGAAACTCCATCGCAAAATGGACGCCTCGCAACTGGCGACCTGGAATAGGCAAGTCACGTGGCTTGGTAGCTCCCGTAGCCAGCAACAACGCGTCGAATTCTGCCAGTAATTGTCGTGGATCAATATTCTTACCAACGTCGGCACAAGTTTGGAATTCAACCCCTTCTTCCCGCAATAGCTGGACCCTGCGTTCAACAACTTGTTTATCGAGTTTCATATTGGGGATGCCATACATCAGCAAACCACCAATACGATCAGCCCGTTCATAGACTTTCACCATATGACCCGCGCGATTCAGCTGTGCAGCTGCTGTCAGTCCTGCAGGTCCGCTACCTACGATTGCCACTTTCTTTCCAGTTCGGGTCGAAGGAGGCTGAGCAGAAATCCAACCTGCTTCGAAGGCATGGTCCACTATCGCATTTTCGATATTTTTGATCGTCACTGGCGGATTGGTGATGCCCAAGACGCAGGCGCCCTCACAAGGAGCGGGGCACACTCGCCCAGTGAATTCTGGGAAGTTATTGGTTTTGTGAAGTCGGGCGATAGCTTCTTCCCAACGTCCGTGATAAACCAAATCATTCCACTCAGGAATCAAATTGTCGATTGGACATCCGGTAGCTGATTGACAAAAGGGTACGCCACAGTCCATGCAACGCGCGCCCTGCTGTTGAAGCAGATCTGTTTGGGGCGGCGTATAGATTTCCGCATAGTCATCCAGTCTCGCGATCGGCAATCGCCAAGGCACCTTCTTGCGGTCAAACTCTTTGAATCCAGTCGGCTTTCCCATTATCTCAACTTTTCTCTAACAAGAATTAAGGCACTCGGTGCTAATAGCGTGATGCACCAGACAGGTACGACCTCGGAGCAATTTAATCGTCTGAGGCAGACAACGCAGGTTCCCGAAGTCCAGCCTGCTCTTCCAAAACGCGTTTGTAGTCGATTGGCATCACTTTTACACATTGCGACATAAAGGTGCTCCAATCGCCTAATGCACGCTCCGCAACCTGGCTTCCGGTCAATTCTTGGTGACGCACAATCAACTGCCGAACTTCAAGTTCTTCTTCCTGAGACTCCACCCGTTCCAGGCCTACGGTTCCCAAATTACAACGCAGGTTGAAGTCGCCGTTCATGTCCCAGACATACGCAATCCCGCCCGACATTCCAGCAGCAAAATTACGACCGGTCGGCCCTAGGATAACCAAACGCCCACCTGTCATGTACTCGCATCCATGATCTCCTACTCCCTCGATCACAGCTCTAGCACCCGAGTTACGGACACAAAATCTCTCTGCAGCGCGTCCACGGAAAAACGCTTCGCCACCGGTTGCTCCGTACAAACAAACGTTTCCTACCAGAATGTTGTCCTCTGCCACGAAACTGCTTTGCTTCGGCGGATAAACAACTAGTCGCCCTCCAGACAATCCCTTACCCACATAGTCGTTGGCATCTCCTTCGAGCTCAATCGTAACTCCGTGAGCTAGAAATGCACCCAGACTCTGACCAGCCGAACCAGTCAAATGAATATGAATCGTGTCATCAGGCAAACCAGCTTGTCCATAACGTTTGGCAACATGGTGGCTGAGAATCGCTCCAACCGTTCGGTTTGTATTAACGATCTTTGATCGAATTTCAACCGGATTGCCAGTTTCAATTGCAGGCTGCGCAGCTGGCAGAATACAACTCATGTCAAGCGAGTGTTCCAAGCCATGCTGTTGCGGGATCGCATGGCGGGTTATTACATCGGGTCGTAACTTCTTAGCTGGCATTAGCAGGTTCGTCAAATCCAACCCATCGGCCTTCCAGTGGTTGATGGCACGAGAAGGATTTAGTGCATCGACGCGACCGATCATGTCATCTATCGTTCGAAAACCTAACTTCGCCATTATTTGCCGGGCTTCTTCAGCTACCATAAAAAGGTAATTGACGACATGCTCCGGCTTACCAGCAAACTTCTGTCGTAACTCTGGATCCTGCGTCGCAACGCCAACTGGACAAGTATTCAAATGGCATTTGCGCATCATGATGCAGCCAAGTGAGATGAGGGGCGCGGTAGCAAAACCGAATTCTTCCGCACCTAACAATGCCGCTATGACCACGTCGCGGCCAGTCTTTAAGCCTCCGTCGGTCTGTAACACGACTCGGCTACGCAAGTCATTTAGCACCAAAGTCTGATGGGTTTCGGCTATCCCTAGCTCCCACGGCAAACCAGCGTGCTTGATACTCGTAAGTGGCGAAGCACCCGTTCCTCCTACATCACCTGCAATAACAATGTGCTCTGCATGCGCCTTGCTCACACCAGAGGCTACCACTCCTACGCCTACTTCACTGACCAACTTCACGCTGATCCGAGCAGCCGGATTTGCGTTTTTGAGATCGTGAATTAATTGTGCCAAATCCTCGATTGAATAGATGTCGTGATGTGGTGGAGGACTTATAAGCCCCACACCTGGCGTGCTGTAACGAATCCGGGCAATATTCTGATCAACTTTTCGCCCCGGTAACTCCCCGCCCTCCCCTGGTTTGGCGCCTTGTGAAATCTTAATTTGGATTTCATCTGCGTTAGTCAGATACTCGATAGTCACACCGAAACGGCCGGATGCCACTTGCTTTATCGCCGAACGCTTGGAATCACCGTTTGGCAAAGGTTGGAAGCGAACCGGGTCTTCGCCGCCTTCGCCAGTATTGCTCTTCCCTCCCAAGCGATTCATGGCTATTGCCAACGACTCGTGGGCTTCGGCACTAATCGATCCAAAGCTCATTGCACCAGTACAAAATCGTTTGACAATTTTACTGGCTGGTTCAACATCCTCCAGTCCAAGTTCCGATCCTGCAACACCTTCACGAAACTCAAGTAAACCGCGAAGAGTACAGCGCATCTTGGAATCATTGTTGATATGGCTCGCGAATCGCCAGTAGGCATTCTTGTCTCCAGCCCGAGCGGCAGCCTGCAAGTCAGCGATGGCAGCAGGGTCCCAACCGTGTCGCTCGCCTTCTGCTCGCCAATGAAACTCGCCAGGATTGGGCAACGTTGGCAGTTGCTGCGAGGCATCCTGTGGATAACCTAACGCGTGCCGTCGGAGCAACTCTTCAGCCAACACATCAAACCCAACTCCTTGAATTCGGCTTGCAGTCCCCGCAAAGCACTTACTAATAACTTCGGTTCGCAGCCCCAACGCTTCAAATATCTGAGCCCCTTTGTAGCTTTGAAGCGTGCTGATACCCATCTTGGCCATTACCTTCAGCATCCCCTTGGCGACGGCTTTTCGATATGCGGCTACTATCTTCTCATCCGAGTCATATTTTTCGCCTGGCAGCAGGCCATCGATTCGTGATTGCCAAAGGGCTTCGAAGGCCAAATACGGATTAATCGCATCCGCACCGTATCCGACTAACAAACAATGGTGATGAACCTCACGAGCTTCACCACTTTCTAAAATGATGCCGATCTGGGTTCGTTTCGATTGAGACACCAAATGGTGATGAACCGCACCTGTGGCTAACAACGAACTGACAGCTACCCGCTCATGCCCTATTGCGCGGTCGGAAAGGATCACCAGCGTATAACCTTCATCGATAGCTGATTCAGCTTCTTGACATATACGATTCAACGTAGAAACCAGCCCCTGCTTGCCCGCAGAACGGTCGAATGTGATGTCGATTTTTTTAGTCTTCCAACCCCTCTTGGTCATATGTTCCAACGCGGCCAATTCTTCATTGGTCAGAATCGGATGTGGCACCAAAAGACGATGGCAATGCTCCGGTGTTATCTCTAACAAGTTACGTTCCGGTCCGACGTAACACTCCAGCGACATAACGACTTCTTCGCGAATCGAATCAATGGCTGGATTCGTAACCTGCGCGAAGAGTTGTTTAAAGTAGTCGTAAATCATTCGCGGCTGATCACTCAGGCATGCTAACGACGAGTCATTACCCATCGAACCTACGGGATCTCGAGCTTGCTCGATCATGGGCAACAACATGAACTGCATGGTTTCAGTCGTATACCCAAAGGCCTGCATGCGACTAAGAAGCGTATCTGGGTGGAACCCGTGCGGCTCAGATTTTGGCTCTAATTCATCCAGGGTGATGCGTTCATCGCGTAACCACTGAGCGAATGGTCGCTCGGCGGCAAATTTGTGTTTAAGTTCGGCGTCAGGAATCAGTCGACCTTCAGAGAAGTCTACCAAGAACATCCGGCCCGGCTGCAAACGGCCTTTCTCCACAACAATTGCCGGGTCAACTGGTAGTACACCAACTTCGCTTGCCATAATCACGCGATCGTCGCTGGTGATGTAATATCGACTCGGTCGCAGTCCGTTTCGATCCAGTACCGCACCAATGTAGTGACCGTCGGTAAATGCAATAGATGCGGGGCCATCCCAGGGCTCCATCATACAGCTAAAGTACTCGTAAAAAGCACGTTTCTCCTCCAGCATCGTTTCGTGTTTCTGCCATGCCTCTGGAACCATCATCATGACCGCTTCCTGCAGCGTACGACCCGTCATCAGCAGGAACTCCAGCGCATTGTCAAACGTTCCACTATCCGAACAATGTGGTTCTACAACCGGAAATAACTTCTGCAGTTCTGCGCCAAATAGACTACTAGCCGCATTACCTTGCCGGGCACGCATCCAGTTAGCGTTTCCGCGCAGAGTGTTGATTTCACCATTGTGACTCATGAACCGAAGTGGCTGCGCGCGATCCCAACTTGGAAAAGTATTCGTTGAAAACCTGCTGTGAACCATTGCCAAGTGAGTCTGATAGTCAGGATCACACAGATCTGGAAAGTACTGTAGCACCTGCGAACTCGTGAGCATGCCTTTGTAAATGATGACTTTGGTAGATAGACTACATATGTAAAACTGCAGTCCATATTTGAGGCTCGTGCTACCTCGCAAGATGTGGCTTGCCCGCTTGCGGATAATGTAGAGCTGGCGTTCAAATTCCTCTTGCTCCAGTCCCTCTGCTGCGGCTACGAACAGTTGCTCCATCGCGGGTTCTGCGTTTAAGGCGGCAGGCCCAAGGTCAGCCCCTCGCGAGTCCGTGGGAATAACCCGCCATCCCAAATGACGCTGTCCTTGTTCTCTTATGAGCGACTCCACTTGCTGCTTGCAGTAGTCACGTTCAGCCTGGTCCTTGGGAAGGAATACGTTGCCTGCAGCAAATTTGCCTGGCTCCGGCAGGTCAATTCCCATCTCGTCAATCCCAATCCTGCGCAGTAGCTTATGCGGTAACGCAGTCAGCATTCCCGATCCATCACCCGTATTGGACTCGCACCCACAACCTCCGCGATGATCCATCGCAATCAACATGGTCGATGCATCCAGGACGTTTTGATGACTGGCCTGCCCCTTGATGTGCGCAATGAATCCCACACCACAGTTTTCTTTTTCCTGTGACGGATCATACAAGCCATGGGCAGCCGGAAGGTGGAGGAGAGGCTTCATCGAATAGCTCTTTCCATTAAGTAGTCAATTTGTATCAAAGAGTTTGCGGGTTTTTGAAAATAGTAAGAGGGTATCTCTCTTTCCCTTGGCCTTCGAACTTGTAACGCCAGGTTAGTGACCAAACAGCTCAAGACGACACTCTCTCCTCGGGAAAAAAACTGCAGGACAGAATCAGTTCGGCAACTTCCCGCGAAGACCGACTGAGTGCTCCGCTCTTACGCTGAATCAACCCCAGTGGGCGTGTGAGTCTTAGCCAAGGACAATCCAAGGAGATGAGAGTGCCTGCATCAATTTCCTCACGCACGGTAGGTTCGGGGAGAAACGCCACAGCCGCATTCACTTCCATGGCATGTTTTACAGAATCAATGTTGTCAAACTCAGCAGCGATCTGCATGGTGATTCCAAGATGACGCAAATAGCGATCGATCTCATGCCGAATTCGCAAATTGGGTGCGAATGCAACTAGCGATTCGCTGGTTAGTGCTTGAGGAGAAATACTGCGTTCACAGCGCAACCCATGATCCGGTGGAGCTACCAACAGCATGGGCTCTTCCAACCACTCGGTGGCAGTTACAAGTCGGGACGACTCGGGGTAACTAACCAACCCAAAGTCCACCATTCCCTGTTCCACCAACCGGTACACTTCATCCGGATGCCCAAACTGGTAACGTACCTCTGCCTTGGGATGCTTGGCTTTCACCGCCTTTTGAATCTGTGGTAGATAACTCAGACCTACCGAATATATGGCTGCCAGCGAAGTACGCCCCATGCAATCACTTCCCAATGTTCGTACATCCTCGGTTAACGCCTCAAATTGCTTAACAATCTGTAAGCATCCGGAATAAAACGTATCTCCTTCGGCAGTAAGCAAAAATGGGCGTTTGCTACGATCAATCAGTTGAACCTGCAAATATTCCTCTAGCTGCTGAACGGCCTGACTGGCTCCGCTTTGAGTCATGTCGTTGTCTGCCGCGCCTTTCGAAAAGCTATGGCGGCGGACAACATCGCAAAACACCTTAAGATTGCGAATGTGCATTGGAGTTCGGATGTCCAAATGGAGGCAGATCGAAAGCCAGATGATCCGCCAATCCAAATTAGCATAACTAATAGAAGCTTGGCAAATATCACGAAGTTAGATTTAGCAATGTATTCACTGGTTAGACGGGAGTCAATATGCCAAGATGCAATACTGGAAGCAGCAAAATCAGAAAGGTTAATAATATGCTGCAATTACACCAATCGGTGTCTGATTATCCCTCGCTCTTCCCACCCCAACGCATTGGAATAGTAAGTGCGTAAAGAAGCACCACTGAGCCTGATGCCAAGAAACTCCAAGGTATCCATTCGGGTGGTTTCACGGTCCGATTTGATGCCACTACGACTGTTTTAGGTTCCGCTAGCCAACCATTGGATACCTGTATGGTTTCCGCGCGGTCCGACGATAAGGTGGCACTCTCGATCATTAAGCACTCAATACCGAGTATGACTAACATGGTTCCGCAGGCAAAAAAGAATGCGCGCCACACCGTATCAATCCTTGAAAGAAACACTTCTTCAAAAATTCCAAAATCTTAACCCACCGGCTTCACGATCACCGAGCTCCACCACGGTCTGTTTCGGAACAAACTTGCATCATCGAATATCGAAAACAGTAGGCAGAAAGATAGTTCCACGCTTCCGATAACTGCTGTACGGGTTAAGCAATTCGTTCAGGAAGCCCGAATACCTCATTTCGTGGATAGGGGGTTTGGTATTCTATTTATCTAATTGGGCGTGCACTTTGATTTTCAGCTGATCCCATTAGGATAGCAGCCCACTCCGCCACCCCCTCCAACAGCTGGTACACAATAAATCATTCATCGATTCAATCGGGGAACCGGAATTTCGTGTTTCCATGACCACAATTTAATGGAAGGCGTAGCGTCATGTCCGACGAAACTTACCGGGTGCAGCTTCAAAAAGAGCAGTTGGTCTTCAGTGCAGCCCACTTCATTACCTACGCAGGCGATATCTGTGAATGTCTGCATGGTCACAATTACGGAGTCCGCGCTGTTGTAGAAGGAACACTAGATGAAAACCAGTATGTAATCGATTTCATTGCCTTTCGCGATGCACTTGCCCAAATAGTGAGGCGACTGGACCATCACGTGCTCTTACCCACCCAACACGAGCAGATTTCGGTGGAAACAGTTGATGCTGAAGTGATTGCCCGTTTTGGCAAGAAACGGTGGGTATTTCCCAAGGATGACTGCATCCTTTTACCCATCGCCAACACCACTGCCGAACGTATCGCTTGGTGGATGGCTGGTGAGATTCGGCTTGCCCTGAAGGATGAGCCCACCGAGAACATTGCTTCTCTGGAGGTCTGGATTGATGAGAACCACGGTCAATGGGGAATTTGCAAGATCGATTGGTAAAGGCCGCAAAATCCGTACATTGTCGTGATCTTCGATACTCCTGCCGAACGTTTTTTTGACAAGCAGCATTAACCATTTGACCGATAAGGTGAGTCAGGCCATTGTTTTGCGACCACCCTAATGGTTGGGCGGATCGTTGGGCGCCGGATACCACCATCATGTCATTAATTCAACAGTCCGAGGGTGTACGCAAGGCCGCTATTCTCTTGATGAGTCTGGCCGAAGATGACGCTGCGCAGCTTCTTTCAATGCTTCCACGCCGATATGTGGAGGCTGTATCCATCGCGATTGCCCAACTGGACACTGTATCTGGACCAGAACAAGAACAGATTATCCAGGAGTTTGTATCTAGCCGCCCAAGCGCGATTGGTCCAAGTACCGGTGGCCTTGATAAAGCCAAGACCCTAGTACGCAAGGCCTTGGGCAAGGATGCTGGCGATATGCTAAACATCCTACAGCAAACAATGGAAGCGTTGCCGTTCGGCTTTCTGCACAAGGCTGATCCGCAAAACATTCTCTCTTTTCTCATTGACGAACATCCTCAAACGATCGCTATGGTTCTGAGCAATATCCCACCGGCTATCGCAGCTGGCGTGCTAGGTGGACTACACCCAACCAGGCAACTTGGCGTCATTCAGCGCGTTGCAGAAATGGGACAAACCAGCCCTGAAGCCATTGAAGAAGTCGAAAACGCGTTAACGACGCGAATGGCACTTTTCATGACGCAAGCCTATCAAAAGGCAGGCGGTATTCCTGCAGTAGCCGAGATCTTAAACGTTTCCGATCGCTCTACGGAGCGCACCATCCTGGATGGACTTGCCAAGGACAAACCGGACTTGGTTGAAGAAATACGTCGCTTGATGTTCGTCTTCGAAGATTTGGCCAAACTGAACGACAAGGATATCCAAACAGTACTCAAGAATGTTGAAACTAGCCAATGGGCAATGGCTCTCAAAGGTGCTAGCCAGCCACTGCAGGAAAAGATCCTTGGAAACATGTCGCAGCGTGCCGCCGACATGCTACGAGAAGAAATGGACTTCTTGGGCAAAGTCCGACTCAGCGAAGTCGAATCCACCCAGCAAAAAATTGTGGATGTCGTTCGTACGCTCGAGGATGCGGGCCAGTTGGCTCGTCCGTCTGGCGACGAAGAAGAAGAATTCGTGGCATGATGTAGGGGACAGCGTCCCTTACGGCACGCAGCGGTTCGACTCAGGATTTGCATCTTGCTGGTCAAGGCCGAGAAATGCACCGATTCGCTTGGTGGAAGCTAAAGCCAAACGAATATCTCTGCACGGCCCTGCCCATCCGCATGATTTGCCCTCCACCGGCCTTAGAGTCATAATATTCTTGTAGCCCACTGGATGGTCGATTGGAAATTGGAGAATGGCAAATGAGCACAGCAGTAAAACTGACAGGAGCCGAATTCGACGCAATGGTTGAACGAGGGGCCTTTCAAGTTGTTGGCTCAAAGAAGATAGAGTTGATTCGTGGCGAGCTACGATTTATGAATCCGGCTGGACCAATTCACGATGATTACATTGAATTTTTGACTCGTTGGTCGACGCAGAATGCAGATCCGTCGATTGCCAACATTCGCGTTCAAAGTGGTTTTATCTGCGATGATGATCGTCCGGAACCAGATGTATTGTGGTTGAAACCTCGTCGCTATGGCCGGGTCAAACCATCTGCCTCAGACATATTGCTGCTCATGGAAGTTTCCGACAGCTCTCTGACCAATGACCTACGTGAGAAAGCAGATATCTATGCTCGGGCTGGCGTAGCAGAGTACTGGGTAATCGACATCCCGAACTCAAGATTGCACCGGATGACTGACAGTAACGGTTCGACTTACCGTCAGATAGAAATTGCCACTCCACCCTCTCGTCCCGCTCCCCTTTGCCACCCTCCGGCGGAGCTCGATCTCGAAAAGCTGTTCGAAGTTCGCTAGTCTTTCTCCCGTCAAATGGGGAGACTGAGCTGTTGGAGAAGGACACATGAAACGGCACGGGACTTCTTGTGTAGTCGATCCGATCAGGGCATACTCACTCACCTCAGCCATCTTGCCAAAGATCCCAGCTTGCCAAAGATGCCGACTGACCTGATGTAGACAGCAGGTGCACTGCCTGCCTTCAACTGCTCTCGATCTCCAACCGACCCTGTACTCGCTTTTCTGGAAATCAAATCTACATGACCGTTTCACCCATGATGCGACAGTATGAGGAGGCTAAGGCTGCTTGTGGTGACGCATTACTGCTATTTCGCATGGGAGATTTTTACGAACTCTTCCACGACGACGCCAAGGTCTGCGCGCGAGTTTTGGGACTAACCCTTACTAGCCGAGACAAATCCGATAACCCAATTCCCATGGCCGGCTTTCCATTCCATCAGTTGGAAGGTTATTTGGCAAAACTTATTCGGCAGGGATATCGCGTAGCCGTCTGCGATCAAGTCGAAGATCCCAAAGAAGCCAAGGGGATCGTCCGTCGCGAAGTAACGCGAATTGTCACGGCCGGAACTCTCACTGACGAATCGTTGCTCGACCCTCTACAAACCAATCTTTTGGTTGCCATTTACTCTCCCAGCATCAGCTCTCCTTCCAGAACCTCTTCCGAGAAAACGATCGGCATTGCCTGGACCGAAATTTCTACTGGACGGTTTGTTGCTAGCCAGATACCGCAAAACCGAGTTCTCGACGAACTGGCTCGACTCGACCCGTCCGAAATCCTCATCCGTGAGGACGATGCCATTCTCAGCCCAGATGCTTCTGACGGTTGGACTCTCACCCTGCGCCCCACGTGGCAATTTGGGCTCGACGAAGCGTTGCGTAATCTATGCAGCCACTTTAAGACACATAGTCTTGAAGGCATGGGCTGGGACACACAACTAGACTCCCCTGCCCTGGGTGCAGCTGGAGCCATTCTGGCCTACCTACAAGAAACACAAAAAACATCGCTCGGACATGTTCGAAATCTTCTACCCTACCGTTGCGGTATCACCCTAGAGATTGACTCTGCGACAAGGCGCTCGTTGGAGTTAACTCAAACAATGCGCGATCGTACGCGTGAAGGTTCTCTGCTATCGATCGTCGATCAGACTTGCACCTCCATGGGAGCTCGACTACTGTCTGCTTGGATTGCGTCACCACCGATGCAAATAGATGTAATACGCAATAGACATAGTGCAGTTGCTGAATTTGTCGAGCACAATCGACTCCGTGCCAGCATTCGCTCCAATCTTGCGGATACATTTGATCTAGAACGACTGCTGGGACGCGTGGCCACCGGACGAGCAAATCCACGCGATCTGCGCCGTATCGGAACAACTCTGGAGGAATTACCTAAACTGAAATCCGCCTTGGCCGATTGTCAAAGCCAAGAGCTATCAACACTCAATGAACAGTTGCTGTTGTGCGAGGAGCTTCGCGATCAGTTGTTGGCTGCGCTGAAGGCTGACTGTCCCCTACATCTTCGAGATGGCGGTTTTATTCGGGATGGTTATCACGCGGACTTGGATCAACTACGACAGCTGGCCAGCGGAGGAAAACAGTGGATCGCAGAATACCAAGCTCGACAGATTGAAGAGTCCGGCATTCCCAGCTTGAAGGTCGGCTATACAAAGGTTTTTGGCTACTACCTGGAGGTCACTAATACCCATCGAGAAAAAATCCCGACCCATTTCATTCGCAAGCAAACCTTAAAGAATGCCGAACGCTATATAACGGACGAACTGAAGCAATACGAAACCAAGGTCCTCTCTGCCGACGAACAAGCCTTAGGCTTGGAAGTGGAGGTATTCGAAGCCCTACGATCCGAAGTAGCCAGCTATTTGGTTGAACTTCAACAAGTCGCCAACGTTCTGGCGCAACTGGATGTCTTGTCGGGCCTGGCAGAACTTGCTAAACGCCATGGCTATGTCTGCCCCGAGATGCTTGAGACTCCCGAATTGGAAATTATCGAAGGCCGACACCCAGTTCTGGATGCCACTGCAGCCAAGGGAACATTTGTTCCAAATGATTGCCGACTGGCCACCGATGAAGGACTGATTCACCTCATCACAGGACCTAACATGGCTGGCAAGAGCACGTATATTCGGCAAGTTGCGTTAATAACCCTCCTCGCTCACATTGGGAGCTTTGTACCTGCCCGTCGCGCCCGCATCGGTCTGTGCGACCGAATATTTGCGAGGGTCGGAGCCAGCGACGAGCTATCAAGAGGTCAGAGTACATTCATGGTTGAGATGGTGGAAACCGCCAGGATATTAAATACCGCCAGTGAACGGAGTTTGATTATTCTGGATGAAATAGGGCGCGGGACAAGCACCTACGATGGTCTAAGCCTAGCCTGGGCAATTGTCGAGTTCCTGCACGATCGCGTCCAAGCACGAACCCTATTCGCTACCCACTATCACGAACTTACACAGCTCGAAAAATCGTTGCCGAAAGTGAGAAATTTTAATGTTGCCGTAAAGGAATGGGACGACAACATTGTGTTTCTGCACCGCATAGTTGCTGGTGGTGCGGACAAAAGTTACGGCATCCACGTCGCGCGACTGGCTGGCATTCCCGATCTCGTGAACCAAAGAGCTAAGGACATCCTTTCTCAATTGGAAGCCGATCATTTGACAAACCGCGGCGAGTCCAAGATAACTCCCCCACGACGCAACCACGGTAGCCCCATCCAACTGACTTTGTTCGACTTTGGACCACATCCTGTCCTAGACAAACTTAGAGAACTGGACATTACTGGGATTACTCCTCTACAGGCGCTTCAATTGCTAGAACAATTCCGCCTGGAAGCCCAACACAACTAGCCTCGTCAAAACTAGCTTTGCAGAATATTCAGCATTAAGCGTGACGAGATATCTGGGAGATCCATGCCTTAAAGGCAGATGCTCATGCCTCAAGCAATTCTCATGTTGGTCAAGAAAATGAATGCTCGAGGCTGCGGGAACCATCCTCGAGCATTCGCGGGAATAGGAATTATTGTTGCAGCGATTCTTCGCCCTATGATCAACGAACTCCCGAAAAACACGTGCTTAATGTCGGTGCGAATCGCAACCCGCAGCCGAGATTTTATTGCCGCGCTACGCCTGACTCCCAAATTAGTTGCTGCGTAGCGGATTGTGGTAGTAGTCGAACTCCTCGACCGTTAGTGCAGTAGGCGGCAACGACTGAGCATTCGAAGTTTGTACCGGGGTTAGTTGCACTGCTGGCGTCACAGCCGAGATGCCGGTGGGGTGCATGACTTGCAAAGCACTGGCCGAGCGCACCGGAGCTCCAGCTGCGAGATCGCCAATCCGGCGGTGCTGCGTCGAGTTCTGGGCTTGAGGGTTATGTGTTTCACCATATCTTTGTTGCGGTCGCTGATATTGAATCGTGTTAGCCGGCACCTTGGACCTTTCCGTCGGAAGCCTGGTTGGTTGCCGAATATGACTCGCATTCTCGTCTCGAAACGGGTCGTTTTCTGCATCTGAAATCGGTTTGGGTACCACAGGCAAACTTGGTATTTGTGGCACACCACGCAAATCAGGCACTTGATTTGTAGGTACCGTCGTGGACTGATTTGGAACTGCCCGGGGAGGCGAGTCGCAGCCACACGCTGGACGAGATTCACACCCGCAGGTCGGCTCATTTGCCGAGCGTTGCTCACACCCACAATCGGGACCTCCGGCAGGCCGATGATCACAGTTTGTCGCTCTTGGCTTGAAGAGACGATTTGCCAGAACATCCAGTGCATCCAACAGTCCGCCACCGTCGCATGACTGACAGCCGCACGGTACCCTGTTCTGGCATTGATCGCACGCATGACTCTGGCCTCCACACATCCAAGCAGAACTGGTCAGAGCAGCCATCAATGCCAGTGTCAATTTGGTCCGTTTCATCAGGTGACAACTCCCCCGCAATAATTTTTGACAGTCCCTACTTAGATTGAGCCTCGCCGTCCGTACCAAGACGGGTACATGCGAGACATCCGACCTCAACTATCTGATCGAACCGATACGTTTGGAATTTGCAGAACTTTCGCTACATACGGCAAAATCCACCCAACCCCCCCATTTTTGACTGACCGGGTAGAGGAGGTTTCAGGGTGATGAAAATGTCGATTTGCAAAATCTTGTGGACGATTAGTAACCTGAAACGTCAGCAAGGGGCTGGGCACATTCCCTCGCT
>JAGQOY010000218.1 GCA_020427005.1 Planctomycetales bacterium | reverse complement strand
TGCTCCCATCGCCTGGTCAAGTTCACGAATCAGAGTCCACTGGTTTTGTTGCCCCTCGCGATGCGTATCCCAACCAGTTCCGTTAACGAAATTTAGATTGTGTGCCACTTCGATAAAACGTACGCCACGTTCCGTCAGACGTCGTGCCAGCAAACAGCGTTGCCCAAACTCGCCGCCATAGAGCTCGCGAGTGGCTGGCGACTCCGTCTTTAAATCAAATGCTTCCATGAACTGCTTGCCTGACAAACGAAGGCTCTCACTTAAAGCCTCATCTTGAGAATCACGCAGCATAGAATGCTGCAGGCGTTCCCGAGATGATTCCCGAACGCTATCCAAAAGGCGCAAACGACGTTCGACCCGTTGTTCGTCAACATAATTGGGACGCGAGAATCCCCTCGGCCCACTTTCGAGGTCGGTCAAATACAAGTATCCGTAGTGAGCCCCAAGGAACCCAGGACTACGTGCAACGTTGGGATAGCCAATGACGGTATAAGCAGGAGCAAGGCTCTCAGGATTCCCGAGTTGATGTGAAACCACGGCCCCAAGGCTTGGATACTGAATCGTACCGCTGACAGGCCTACCTACGTGTACCCAATAAACGGCGGCAGCGTGCTCATCGATCATTTCATGGTGAACCGTTCTCAACGCAGTCACCCGATCCATTCGTTCTGCTACGCGAGGCAAATGCTGGCAGACTTGCACGCCCTGCACCGCCGTACCAATGATGTCATAGTCAGTGCCCGGTTTTCGCTCGGCGGAACTGCCACGTTGCTTCGGGTCAAAGGTGTCGATTTGAGACATACCTCCCCCTAGCCAAATGAAAATCACATGCTCGGCAGATCCTGGTTTTACAGTTAGTGCCTGTTCCATTGACAGAACAGGGGCAGACATCGCACCTATCGTCGATGACGCAGCGACCAAGGACGATCGATTAAGAAATTCTCGACGAAACATATTTTATAGGCCTTGCAAATCAACCATGCGATCGTTCGGAGACAAACTCCACTTCTATTGATCCAGTACAGACGTGAAACCTAACCGCTAAATAAACTTTGCTATTGACTTCTCATGCGACCATCCCAATTCGCTTACCTCTGGCACATTTTCTTCTCTTCAGCTGGAGAGGCATTGCCCGTCAGGGAATCAGAATGAACTCAGGCGCGTTCAAAATAGCCCAAGCAGCATCCTCGGCACGCTCCCTCCAATTAGCTGAAATCCGCTGGGTCGGTACCGGACCAGCCGCGACCTCGTGTTCAATTTCTCTCATTAGGGTATTGGCTTGCACATCGAAATGGTTGGACCAAGTGACAAAGCCACGATGAACTGGAGGTTGCACTTCGGTGTCTCGCGGGGTCTCTACACGAGCATCAAAGCCTGGTGCCAGAGTTTCCACAAACACGGCTTGCTCGCCTTGAGTGGGTGAACGATTGAGTAGCATTAGAAAGAGTTCGTCAACAAAATCGCCTACGTCAGAGGCCTCAAGAGCCAGTTTTGTGAGTGACGATTCCTCTGTCATGCGTGTGATCCAGCCGGTCATCGAACCATTTGCCAGAACTCCTGGGCCAACCATATTGGCTTCAGCTTCACGGTGTGCAATCGGCGCGGGGCGAGCAGCATTCCAACCGAAGGCCTCCAAGCATTCACAGACAGCTGCGGCTCTCGGCAGCGATAGGCTTGGGCGGTCCCTTTCGTTGGCCAACGATGTAAGTTCCCAAGCTCGAGTGGCTGCTCCGAGGTTAAGAAAATTTTTCATTTGTTGGGTGGACTCAGGGTCGAACGTCAAAGGCTCTGTTTGAAGTGGCACACCAACCACTTGATGCAATGAATCGACGATTTGTTCGGCAGACATCCTTCTCTGCCAGGGAGCAATATGTGCCAATGCCCGATCGACGCTAGTTTCATCGATGGCCTGCCGCTGGTAGCTCTGAGAATTCATGATGATGCGCACCAACTGCTTTAGGTCGTATCCAGAGAGAACAAATTCCTTGGCCAAAAAACTCAGTAATTGCGGATGATCAAAATCCGCTTCGTACCAATCATCAGTTGAATTTACCAATCCCCAACCAAACATTCTTGTCCAAACTCTATTGACGATGACCTTAGCGAATCGTTGATTTTCTGCCCGGGTGAGCATGGCTGCCAACTGTTCTCGTGAGGAACCCGCGATTCGATCGTCCTCAAGGTATTGACCGTTTAGAGTCGTTGGTCCGCAGTCAGCGTCCTGAAACGGCAAACTTGGCCAACCAGGTTCCACGATTTCATCTGGAAACAACGTGACCTCGATTGCCGAGTCATTTCCCTTGCGTTCAAAAAATTCCTTGGGAACGCTACTTGTCGCTGGCACTTTGATTGGCGATTGCGATAACATGGCTCCTAAACTGAATAGATCGCGTTGGGTCCAAGGATGATAGGGCGCATCATGGCAACGCGCGCACTTCATATTTGTGGCCATAAACGCGCTGGCGATGACGTGAGCTTTTTCAGCGGCTGGTACGTCATTTTCGGTGGCCATCTCAAATCCTGCAGGCCCACCGGCGTACCTGCTTCCCTGCATGCGAATCAACTCAGTTACAAAGCGGTCCATCGGCTTGTTGATCAACAAGGAATCGTGGATCCAATAACGGAATGGACCAGTGTTATTGAGGGAAGGCTTCAGGATATTTGGGTTCTCAGCCAATTTGTCTTGCCAATAGCTAGTCCAATGGTCTGCCCATCGATCATCCTCAAGGAACAAATCAATGGCCTTTGCGCGTTGTACTTCCTTGCTGCTGGCCGTTGTCTGCAGTGTTTTCAATTCTTCCAAAGATGGAGGGACTCCCCGGGAATCGAGGCTTGCCCGACGATAGAATAGTTCATTGTTCAATTCTGACGAAGTCATATTATCCAATACTTGTCTCTGTCGAGCGTCGCAGTTCTCGACAGCTTCGGACCACAACAAATGGTCAATCACCGCGCTAGCGCCATCGGAGGAAGGCAGTTTTTCGACTACTGCCAATTCAGGCAAACTAGATATGAGATTCCTAGCCAATTCATGTCGCGATTCCCAAAAACGATCTTCCAGCTGAGATGTCTCAAGTAACAGCTGGCGGTCTAGATGGTCGAGCTGAGCGTCCAACGTTTTTCGCATGGACTCGAATTCTGCGTCCACTAACAACGGCCAAGGGGAAATCTTTGAAGGACTAAGAATCGCAAATTGTTGATTTTCGAATCGAAAGGCAACTAGCGATTCGCCAACTTCGCAGCGATGATCTTTACTGCCAGCAATCAGTTCAAAAACGACCCGTTGACTACCACCGGGACTGTTAAATTGAACTCGCGATTCATGATCACCTACATGAGGAGGACGCAACCAGGGCACATCGACATCGTAAACAATAAATGGTTGATGCGCGTCGGGATTCATGCGCTTGGCTTTGGTAGACAAAACCTCAGCGTCGCCGATCCACAGTCGACTAAGTCCAGGGGCTCGTATCAAAAGTTCCAATTTCCCTGTCGGCAACGATACTTCAGAGTACAGTCGGACTAACAATGGTCCCTGCCAGTGATCACGAATTCCCCCATCTAAATATTTGAGAGGCAATCGATGAAGTGCCATGGAAGGAATTGTGAACCGAAATGCTTCTTCAGGGGCGGATTTCGAAAAGCTCGTGTATCCCGGCAGAGACTCGAAGAGCGAAACGGTAACTGACCCAGGGTCCACATTGCTTGGCCAAAGCGGTGGCTTAACTCGTCTCAGGTCGGCCAGTTCTTCTTGGCTGAGCTTGAGGCGTTGAATGGATATATTGTCTAGCCGCCCGGTAAAGCTATTGGCAGGATCCCCCGCCCGCGCAGAACCAATCCAAACTGAATCGTTATCGATAGTTGGTGGCAAGCCAGTTGCTCCTGCCATATCCCAATCACCGTCAACAATTTGACCATCAATTTCTCCCTGCAGTGAGTCGGCGACCCCGTAAATATAGGACACCGTCAGATCATGCCACTTCTCATTGGCCGCAAATGACTGTTTGCTGGTCCAACGATGGTACTGCAATTTATTACCTTGTGGGTTTGTCGTAGAAAACAAGAAGCTGATTTTAGCTCTATTGCCACTTGCACCGGTCAATCGTAAAGCGTAGTTGTGATTCTCTTTTGGTCCTGTTTCGTAAGTCCGACCTTTACCTATGAGGTACAAGTTGGCACCATCCTTAATGGCTGACAGTTGTACTGCGGCAGAAATCGTAATCTTGTCGCCAACATCAAAATCTAACGGACTTGCGTCGCCAGGGTCCCCAATGCGCACATAACTACCGGGTTTGTCTATTTCTAAAGCACGATTTTGTCCAACATCCGCATCTTTCTCAGAATCAAAATCAACAATTCTGACGTCGCCAAAAACCTGGGCAGTCTCTGCGCCAGACAAGTGAGTTTCCAGTGGTGACGGGGAGTCAAAATCGAAGGCAAGCTCGGCATGGCCTGCTGAATTCACATCCGCAGCCAATAGAGTGGTGGTCAGGACAAATGGCCCTCCCAGCGCCCCCAGCATGCATATTGCATGGCTTAACGCAAAACGCGTCATGAGTTTGGTACCGTACTGGCGGGTTGTGTTCATTGATTTGGCCCTGGTTGTGGGTTTTGGGTTGGACCAAGGGGTAGGTGCAGCGTGCGTCAATATGATCTGAATAGTCCAAGGCCATCTGAAACACAATCTGCCTTAAAGAGCTGTAGTATGACATAATTGACATCTAACGGCAATTCAAATAGCTGTCTGAAGGGTTCTTCTTCAGCCAGGGAGGAGCGGCAAGGAAATGCGCAGGCTAATTGGGAAAGCTTGCCAATGAAACATCTCCTGCTTGCATACTGGGAAGCCGGTTTTTGCTCGGCACGCTCACACAAATGGACCCTCGAATTCTCTGCAGGGGTGTCTTGATTAAGGAAATTCGATCCTTCAATACCTGGCTGTCTTTCGGCCATAAGTATCAGTTGTTCTGAAGACGGGACAGACTTTAGCGTTCACAACGATTGCATATGCAGTAAGCCATGAATTTCAAAACCTCCCGGATATGTCAAAATCAAGGCCCCAGAGTCAACGAGCCACTGATTACCAGTAGGTGCAGTTAATGGCAATAGCGTAGCCTTTAGCTAGTCTTTATTCGATAGGAATAGCTTTTTTGGTGAGCGAGTTTTTACGCAACCCATGGCGATTCAATCCTTCCCCACGTACAATTCGCCAGCGATAGCTCGACTATTCGTTTCTTATCAAGTCTTCTGGATTGGGCCCCCTAGCGCAAAAGCGACCGCGCTGTCGGGTGTGGTTGTGCGGCTAATTCAATGCGCACAGCTAGTGCGAAGGGGTAGTTTCGTTTCTCACTTTGCCACCTTGCTTTAACACAAACTTTGTCTTGGAGAAATCGTTGTGTTGCATGCAGTAATTATGGCAGGCGGATCGGGTACAAGATTCTGGCCAGCAAGTAGGAATCACTTTCCCAAACAACTGCTGCATTTGGTCGGCGATTGCACCATGCTGCAAGCTACATCGAGTCGGCTGCAAGGATTAGTTTCTGCCGAGCATACGCTGGTTATGACCAATCAACATCTGGTAGCCCCCGTAAGGGAACAGTTGCCGGACGTGCCACCTGAGCAAGTAGTTGGCGAACCGATGAAACGCGATACCGCGGCCTGCATTGCTTTGGCAGCCTCCATGGTAGAGGCTGCTGACAAGGATGGAATCATGTTAGTCCTCCCGGCGGATCATGTGATTAGTACTAATTCGCAATTTCAGGACTGTATGCGTCGCGGTATGAATTTGATAGAGCAATGCCCGGATCGAATAGTCACGTTTGGTGTTCGACCTAGCTATCCGGCAGAGTCGTTCGGATATATTCAAAGGGGAGATCCATACCTAGATTCCAATTTACCAGGAACATACAAAGTACAATCGTTTCGAGAGAAGCCCAACCGGCAGATTGCAGAACAATATTTGCATGCTGGGACCTATATGTGGAATAGCGGCATTTTCATGTGGCGTGCTTCGACGGTACTGAAAGCACTGCATGACTTTGAGCCGGAAATGATGAAACACTTGGATGCGATTTCTGCGGCCATGGGTAAACCAAGCTACCCAGCAACACTTAATAGAGAATTTTCCAAGATCAACGGCAAATCGATTGACTATGCCGTTATGGAACGCTATCACGACGTCGCGGTAATTGAAGCTACTTTTCAGTGGGACGACGTAGGAAGCTGGCAAGCTATTGGTCGATTGACCGAGCCCGACGAACAAGGCAATTGCGTTCGGGGAAAGTATTTGCCAATTCAATCCCAAAGAATGATTGTGTTTGGTAGCTCAGATCATCTGCTAGTAACCATTGGTATGAGCGACACAATTGTGGTCCATACAGATAACGCTACACTGGTCGCTCCAAAGTCAGAGGAAGAGCGTGTGCGCGAGGTTGTGAAACAGTTGGAAGCTCGAGATTGGAATGAGTTTCTATAATAGCATTCGCAAGGTCTCCTGATTTCGATCCGTATGAGTCGGCGTTTTAGAATCTAATTTGCTCTATATGAATCGGGAATTTCCGTCTTTTGCCAGCTGGAGTCCAACTCGTTGAGAATCCTATTGAGTGAAGAACGATTACAGGCTGGCGTCGATCTAATGGCGGAACGTATTCGAGAACGATACGGTCAACAGCCACTTACGATTGTCGCAATCATGACTGGAAGTCTTGTTTTGCTGGCGGACCTCATTCGCCGGTTGGATATGCCGGTACGGGTCAGTCTAATTCAGGCAAGCAGTTATCGCGGCGGTACTGAAAGCGGGACACTTTGGATTCGCGATAACATGATGTTGGATATTACTGGTCGCGATGTCTTGGTACTGGATGACATCTTCGATACCGGAAAAACTCTTGCGGAAGTGACCAAACGCATCGACTCGATGGGCCCTCGAACTATTGCAACCGCCGTTCTGCTTCACAAACGAGCTCGTCAGCAAGTTGAGCTAAATCCTGATTTTGTAGCCTTTGAGATCCCAGACGAATTTGTCGTGGGGTATGGATTAGATTATCGGGACCTGTATCGCAATCTACCGTTTCTGGCAGTCTTGGAGGAAAGCGAGATAGGGGCTTCCATGGTATGAGTGGTGGGCCTCGGATTTTGCTTGTTGCGCGGCGATTTTGGCCGACGATTAGCGATGTGACCCAAAGACTACTAGATACGGCGCTTCAGCTTCAGCGAATGGGAGCTAGTATCGAAGTCCTAACATCCCAAGGCCACGTCTCATGGCCAAAGAAGATCGAGTGCTTTGAGATCCCGATCCATCGCGTGGATGTCGCCCCAGTAAATCCGTTGCGAGCGATACGCTACCAGCGTTCGCTACTTGCTTGGATTGAAAAACATGCTCACCGATTTCAAGGATTTTATTTTGATGCCCCGGACATTGAGGTCGCCCCAATACTCAAGTCTCGTGGCCAGATGGAAAATTGTGCGACGTGCGTACGATTTGACCCGCTAGAACTACAGGAAGCCAGTGGCGAAGCGTGGCATCCACTCCCTCAGGCAATCGACGTTTGTCGACGAGCCAGAGTCGTTATTACTCCAAGGGCTTCCGCACACCAAGCCTTGGTTGCCAAGGGAATACGAGCCAACACGATAGCACGAGTTTCAGATGCCATCATCACATTGGTTCCTCGACAGAGCGAATTCCGCACAAACGCTAAGAGAATACTAGGGGAGATAAATCACGAGTTTTTTCTAAGGGCTAAAGATCGAATGATATTATGCCCCGGAGAAATCTCACGCAAATGGAATCCCGAGTTGCTCGTGCGCGCGATTGGTCCCCTTGCTGAAGGAGATCGAAGCCTTCACACTTGGATCGTTGGTGAAGGAGGCGATCGTATGCGCCTATACGAATTGCTCCGACAATTTGGTTGGCATCATTTAATTACTTTGCCTGGCGTATTTACGAATCTGGACGAGATCTTCGGTGTCGCCGATTTATGTGTTTTTCCTTCGGAAAATGTCGGTTTGAGCTATACTTTGGCAAGGGCCGTACTAAGTGGCATACCAGTTTTGTGTGCTGGAAAAGAGCCCGCTCGATGGCTGGACCCCAAAGTATGCTCGAACTCGTATTTCCTGCCCCGTAAAGCCGACACATTGAGAGCCGCAATACGCGCATGGTTAGATAACCCCGAGCCCTTTGTTAGAAACTCAATTGTCGCGAAAGAGCACTTGCAAGCGATGCTGGTAAATGAAAAATCTGCAGCCCAGGCCATTATGGAGTCCTTGGGATCTCGGTGAGGGACTAGGTCAACCAAATCAATGCGTATCAAAGTTTGCCAGATAATTCCCACATTAGTGCAAGGTGGTGCCGAAAAGCAAATGTCGTTGCTGGCGGCCGGATTGAATCGATCAAAATTCGATTCGCAAGTGGTGGTACTTACTCACACCGGGCCTAACGAGGAGTTCTTGCGTTCGGAACATATTCCCGTACACATAGTGGGCAAACGACTGAAGTTAGACCCAACGGCTTATTGGAGATTGCGACGAACCGTCAAGCAATTGAAACCTGACATTGTTCATACCTGGCTATTTGCGGCCAACTGTTATGGGCGTCAGGCGGCTCACAGCCTCGGAGTCCCGGTAATAATTGCTGGCGAACGCTGCGTCGATCCTTGGAAAGAATGGTGGCATCACGCGTTAGATCGTCACTTTCTTAAGTACACTGATAAAATCGTAACGAACACATCGGCCATCGTGGATTTCTATGCTCAACATGGTATTTCTTGCGACAAATTCCATGTGATTCCCAACGCGGCTGTCATTCCGCAGGTGGAACCCATATCCAAAACTGAGTTCTTCAATAGATTGCGATTACCGCCTACGAAGTACCTAATCGGAGCCATTGGACGTCTTTGGAAACAGAAGGGTTACAAGGACCTCATCTGGGCCGCGGAATTGGTGCGAGTTGCCCTCAGAGACGTGACGCTTGTGATCATTGGCGATGGACCAGACCGAGAATTGCTTCAGACTTATCGCGACAAATCAGGAGCAGGCGATGTCGTCCGATTTGCCGGGCATCGCCAGGATGCGCAACAGCTAATGACCGCGTTCGATTTACTCTGGAATGGAAGTCTGTATGAGGGGCAGAGCAATACTATGCTCGAAGCAATGTCACTTGGGATCCCTGTAATTGCAAGTAACATCCCTGGAAACCGCGACTTGGTAGTCCCAGATGAAACAGGATGTTTGTTTGATTTGGGGGATGTAAACACACTGGCGAGGAAAACCTGTCAATGGCTGCAAGACAGTGAACTGCGCGAACGATTGGGACATAACGCCAAGAATCGTGCTCAGAGTTCGTTTTCACTTGCAGCCATGATCGCTAGCCACGAGCAACTTTACGAAACTCTGCTGAATCGACCCAACAAGTAGCCAAATTCGGCAATTGTGGGCTAAACCATCTATTTGAAAAACCTCAACATGCAACATTCCTTTGTCATATGGAGAGCCGTTGCCGTCACCTTACTGCTAGTAGGAAACAATGCACGGTGTCAGGAATTGACCACAGATCCAAAACCCATATTTACTTTGTTACAACAGCAGGTTGATTGCTGGAATCAAGGAGATATACCTGGGTTTATGAATCTTTATTGGAAGAGTGACCTACTTACGTTTTCCTCCGGAGGCGATACGGTCCGCGGCTGGCAGGCGACCTTTGAAAGATACACTCGCCGCTATCCGGATCCTATTGCGATGGGAAAGCTCACTTTCACGGATCTTGAATACAGACCGCTGGGTGAACGTGCGGCACTCGTACTTGGACATTGGAGACTGGCGAGGGGCGACACACTTGAGGGCAATTTTTCCTTGGTGTTTCAGCATATCGATGGAAACTGGAAAATCGTGCACGACCATACGTCGTTGAAGCAAGACTCAAACGACTGACTTTGCCAGCATTCCAATCTTGACAAGTAGGCTCTTGGGAGTGTCTACGTTTGCTCGCGTTTGAAGTCTACCGTTCCAAAATATGTATTTTTAGCTAGCTCGCAAAATTGCGTGTGAAAAAAGCTTTTCTGGAAGTTTACCTCATGGTGTAATGGATGTACCACCAAAGCGTTGCTCTTGATTGCTAGTCTTATCTCCTTGAACTGATGTTGATTGAACTCCATTCGTGTGCAACTTTTTAAAGTCCATTTTCGGAAATGCGTTTGAATTGCTTTGGGGAAGGGGCACTCATCGCCAAGCCCATATATGCTTTCGTCCCAGCGCTGAGCATTTGGAAGCGCGACGCTTGTTAGCGTTTGACCCATCACCAATTGAGCAGGAGTTAATTCAGCTTACCAATCGGTTTCGCTCCGATCCAACCGGAGAATTTGGCCGCCTAATCTCAGTTGCGTCTCCTATACTGGCCAGAGACCCAGTGTTGCAAACAGATCTCGACTTTTTCAAAGTCGATGGAAACTTACTTCGGAATGAGCTAGCTGCTCTCTCACCAGCTCCACCATTGGCAATCAACGAGGCGTTGCAAGCCATTTCTGCTACACATAACGCCAACATGGCAGCGCAAAAGATTCAATTCCACCAATCGCTGTCAACCGTCAATCAACAACTTCTAAGCGCAGGAGTCAATGTATCGGCGCTTGGTGAAAGTGTATATGGATTTGGAAAATCAACGCTTCACATTCACGCGGCCTACATTATCGATTGGGGAGTAGGTACAGGGGGAATGCAAGGAACGGCTAATAATCGTCCGCATCGCAATAATGCAATTAGCACACGCTACAATCAGTTCAGTACGCCGGTCCTTAGCTATTCTGGAAGTGGTTTCGGACCACTTGTAAATACACAGGATTTCGCGACGGTCGTGAATAGCCCAAATTTCGTAGTCGGAGCTGTATTTCAGGATAAGAACAATTCCAACTGGTACGATGCAGGCGAGGGAATTGGAAAAGTCAATATTGTATTTGAGGGAAGCCCTGGCAAATTTACTACCACTGCGTTTTCGGCGGGTGGCTACCAGTTACAAGTCCCGGCCGGCACGTATAAAGTCACGGTCAGCGGAACAGGTCTCAAGTATCCTATCGTGGTGAACAGTCTCATCGTTGGCAACTCCAGCCTGTGGAAGAATTTCTTATACGATCCTACCCTCATTCCTCCCGATGTTTATGAAATTAATGATACGCTGGCAACCGCAAAAGAATTGACTGGCGCTAACCAGACGTTATCGGGACTCACATTGCATTCGTCTAGCGATGTGGACTATTTTCACTTTGTTAGTCCTGGCACAGGCACCACTTCAATCTTGCTGACGAGCTCGGCCGCAAACGGAGCCATACGTGTAAATCTGCTGAATCAGGCCGGAGCGGTTATTGCAACTTCGAATCTCGCCTCAGGGAAGGCGAACATTACTTCCAGTTTATTGCGAAGCAATGGCTACTATTTACAGATCTTGTCGCCAACCAAAGTAATGGCGGACAGCTTCCAAATTACGCTCAGCCTTCCGCCTGCGCAACCTCCGGTGGCCAATCCAGATCGTGCGAGTATTACCTCGGAAACTACCGCCATTGAAATCGATATCCTCGTCAACGATACGGATCCTGACGGTGACCGTCAAAAGTTAGTTCCTCGCCTGCTTACGGG
>JAGQOY010000217.1 GCA_020427005.1 Planctomycetales bacterium | reverse complement strand
TCCCCAATCGAGTGATTGGCTGATGCACACGCAGTGACGGCGCATGTAGTTGGGCCACGCAAACCATACTGAATAGAGACCAAACCACTGGCGCTGTTAGCAAGCATTTTGGGGATCGTATAAGGTGATACACGTCGCGGTCCACCTTCAATTAATCGTTCTTTTTGATCTTCTAACTCTTGAAGCCCACCGATTGCGCTGCCAATCACAGCACCGCAACGATCTCGGTCAAGACGATCAAAATCAACCCCGGCGTGGCGAACAGCTTGCTCCGCGGACCACAGTGCGAATTGGCAAAAGCGATCGAGTCGTTTGCGATCCTTCCTGTCAAACATTGAATCGCTGATCGCTTCCCACTGTTTGACTTCGCCGGCAAATCGGACGGGAAGTTCGCTAGCGTCGAAGTTTTCGATCGTGGAGACGCCGCTTTCACCAGCTGAGAGTCGGCTCCAAAACGTGTCCAAGTCGCTACCTAGAGGGCTGACTATTCCACAACCTGTGATAACGACGTCGCGCTTGCCTGTCATGAACGCTCCAGAATCTCAAACACGTATTGTCAGTTGAAAAGTAATTAATGGGGGCTGATCGGCAGCTTGAGGTGTCCCGCACTCCACGCATCAAGGAACTGCGGCATGCTGGGCAACATTCCTGCGCGAATTCGGAGTTCGCTGGCCGGAAGCCAGAGCACCTCTTCGACTTCGGCCGGGTTGGGCACGGGCGTGCTTTCCGCGGGGATTTCTGCAGTCCACCAAGCGAGTTGGGTTCCCCAGGCCGTGACGCTCTGCCAAACTCGCTCGCCAGGCAGAACCTCCAGGGCGAGTTCCTCTCTCATTTCTCGTACGAGGGCCTCGGACTCCGATTCACCCGCTTCGATGCCGCCACCGGCAAAACAGAGCAAGCCGGGAGCTGACACGAACTGGGATCTGCGGATGACGAGGAAATGGTTTTCGCGCAAGATAATAGCCACGACCCCACGTCGGCCCCGAGGATTCGGTGATCCGGGCGGAAAGTGAACTGGCGGCGATGGTTCGTGTCGATTTGGCAAAATGTGCGTTCCCGATCAGACGGCTCCCCAACATCGAACAGCAAATGGCGCATTCCGACAAGGCGGCCCAGGCACGGATCTCGCAAGATCCTCGAGCAGCCTTGGCCCTGCAAGTGATTCAGGAGCTAAATAAAGCCGGATTTCTGGGGTATTTGGCAGGCGGGTGTGTTCGCGATGCTTTGCTCGAACGAACACCTAAAGATTATGACGTAGCAACCAATGCGCGTCCGGAACAGATTCGCGATCTGTTTGGCCGTAAGAGGACGCTTGCGATCGGAGCAGCCTTTGGAGTGATTAGTGTTCTGCCGACCACTGCCGGTTCCGCGGAGCCCGTTGAGGTAGCCACGTTTCGCAGTGATGGCGCTTACACGGATGGTCGCCGTCCAGATTCAGTCCATTTCAGCTCCCCAGAACTCGATGCCCACCGTCGCGATTTTACGATCAACGGTATGTTTCTCGATCCCCTACGCGGTGAGGTGATTGACTTTGTGGGTGGTCGCGACGATTTGGCTCATGGCTTCATTCGCGCGATTGGAGATCCTGTGGCGAGATTTACCGAAGACAAGCTGAGGTTGTTGCGAGCGGCTAGATTTGCGACCACTTATAACTTTGCAATCGAACAGCAAACAATGGCTGCGATCGTCTCGCATGCGGCCGATGTCATGGTATGCAGTGGCGAAAGAATCGGTGCTGAAATGCGCAGGCTCATTTCGAGTCCTTATGCTGCACGTGGACTGATGTTGCTGCGTGAAAGTCGCTTGGCCGAGCACTTAATGCCTGGTGTGGCTGCTGCGTGGCGCGACGATGTGAAGTTTCAGTATGCACAGCGATTGCTCAGCAACTTAGCTCCTGAGTTTGCGGTACGACTCGCGGGAATTGGGCATTCAGTCGGTGACAATGATGCCGTCGGCGACAATACATTCGGTGAAAGCGCGGGGTCAGTTCTCAAAGAGTTGGGGGAACGCTGGCGCCTCGCAAATGATGAACTGCATGCTGCTCAACAAGCCCTCGATTTCCTACCAAGCCTAAGGCGTGCGAGCGAGTTGCCGTGGTCGCGGTTACAGCCACTATTGATTGCTCGCTATCGAGACACAGCAGTTGAATTGGCAAGGGGAGTGCTCGTAATCACAGGTGGCGAGTTCACCGATGCGTGGAAAAGAATTGCTGCCGAGTTGAGCAGGTCTGCAGAGGATTTGAATCCGCCACCGCTGTTAACTGGCGATGATCTAATTCGGATGGGGATGCGCCCGGGTCCGAATTTTAGAGAGTTGCTGGCGAAGTTGCGGGACTCGCAATTGGATGGTGAGATTGCGACGGTGGCTGAGGCAGTTGAAATTGCTCGCAGAAATTTTACGTAATGCAGCCGGATAGCTTGCGCTATGCGGCTACAAGTCTGCGTCACCGGATAGCTTGCGCTATGCCGTTGCAATAGGGAGATCGTTACTTCTCTCTGTCGAAATCGCCTGCGATCGATATGACCATGCGATCCATATTGAAGTACTTCTTGATCACTTCGTTGACTTCTTCAAGTTTGGCATCTGCGATTTTCTGGTCTTGGTCGGCGTAGAACGCCATTGTGCGATCGTTGAACAGGGTTCCGACCAGTAACGAGGCGAGTCGTTGATCATCGGTGCGTGTCACCATTTGTTGTTGCAGATAACCATCCTTGGCTCGTGCTAACTCATCGCCCGTCATGCCATGTTCAGCAAAGTGACGGAAGACTTCTTCGATGCTTGCTAGTAAGCGATCCTTGTTATCGGGATTCGCGATGGCAAACAACGAAAGCTCGGTGCGTTCATCACGGCTACTGGCGCTGACCATTGAACCAACGCCGTATGACAGACCGTCTTGTTGGCGGACACGGGTGCCTAGTCGGCTGCTTAGCGATCCACCTCCGAGAACAAAATTGCCGAGGACGAGTTCCGCATGATTGGGGCTGGAATCACTCAGCTCAAAGTGCTGGCTCGCTACGTAGACGGCATTCTCTTTATCGGGCGTTTGGATCGTATTCAGCGCGCCAGCCACATCGGTATGAGCAGGTCGATCAATTCGTTGATAGGGAATCTCTGATGTCCAGCCGTTGAGTGCCTCTTTCATGATTTCGCGAACGGACTCGGGATCAAAGTCGCCAACGACTGCCAATTCGCCAGCTTGAGCACTCACGAAATCTCGGTACAACTCACGAATTTGCTCGATGTTGACGGAGTTAACTCGTTCCAGGTCTTCGCTTGGAGTAGCAACATACCGCACATCTTCTGGAGGATATGGAGCCAGCGTACGTTCTGTTGTGACGGAAGCTAAGGTCTGCGGATCATTCAGAGATTGTTCGATCCCCGTGAGCGCTTGACGCCGGAGGATTTCGAATTCTGCTTCGTCAAGCTTCGGCGTCCGCAACATTTGTTGCATCACACCAAGCACTTCAGGCAGGTAGCTTTTTTGTGTCTTCAATGAAACCTGGAGCAGGCCGGGAAGACCGCTGACTCTCAATTCGGCGCGTAAGCGATTAAGCGTGTCTTGGAGTTCGACGAATGACATCTCGTCGGTGCCCCGCATCATTAGGCTTGGTAAGAAGTCCGCTGCGGTGGCTCGGCCTTTAAGCGTCTCTTCATTGCCGTATCGCAGGGTCAGCATCAGGTTGACTGTCTCGCCACGCGTCTTCTTTGGCAAGAATGCGTACTTAATCCCATCGGTCAATTGGCCGCGTTCAGTACGTGCTTCGATATTTGTTGGGGTAGGTTCAAACGCTTCTCCCTCACTCACAGCCTTACGACCTTGATATTCGGCCAGCATTTGATTGAGATCGGGTGCATCTGGGATGCGAATGCGTTCAGACGTGGTGCTCGGAATGTACAAACCAACGGTTCGGTTGTTACGAACGAGATACCGTTCTGCGGCAGCTTGAACTTCTTCTACAGTGAGCGACTCAACGATATCACGGAAAAGGAAATACAAACGCCAGTCGCCTTGCGCAGCCCAATCACTTAGTGCGACGGCAATCCGGTCAGTGCTGTTCGCTTCGAGTTCGCGTTCTTTCAGAATGCGCTGACGAGCTCGTTCAAGTTCGGCCTCTGTAATGGGTGTTTCACGTAGTTCGTTTTCGATCGTGTTGAGCATCACTTGCCGAGCATCTTCGAGCGAACCGCTCTCGGAGAGTTGTGCTGCGGCGAGCATCATGCCGGGGTCGTGATATGCACGTGCCGAAGCGAACACCGCACTGGCTAACTTAGCTTCGACAAGTGACTTATAGAGTCGACCGCTACCTTGAGCGCTCAACACGCTGGCGACGATTCGCATGGCGGGAAAGTCAGGGTGACTTCCAGCGGGAATGTGGTAGAGCGCGCCCACCAGTTGTGTGTTACCGACACGACGCAGAACGACTGTGCGTTCACCGTCTTGAGGTGGTTCAACGGTATAGGTGTTATCAATGGGCGTTTCGGGTCGAGGAATCGATCCCAAGTACTGCTCGGCGTATTGTAACGCGGATTCGGGATCGAACTTGCCGGCAACGATCAGCATCACGTTGTCGGGGCGATAAAATTTGCGATAAAAGTTTTTCAGCCTTACCACGGGGACGCGTTCAATGTCACTACGATTACCAATCGTGTCGCGACCATAGTTGTGCCACTCGTAAGCCGCCGCAGTCATTCGTTGCAGCAAGACACCGAAGGGGTCGTTTTCGCCTTGCTCGAATTCGTTCCGAACGACAGTCATTTCGCTGGCCAAGTCCTCGCCACGTACATGACTGTTGACGAGGCGATCCGACTCGAAGCGAATCGCAAATTCCAATGATTCATCGGAGGCGGGGAGTGTTTCGTAGTAGTTAGTACGATCGACCCAAGTCGTGCCATTGAAATTTCCTGGGCCCGCACGTTCGGTGAGCAACGTGGGGACATCGGGATGGAGTGGTGTCCCCTTGAAGAGCATATGTTCGAGCAAGTGTGCCATCCCCGCTTCGCCGTAACCCTCATGACGAGAGCCAACGAAGACGGTCATGTTGACTGTAACGTGAGATTTACTGCTGTCTGGAAACAAAAGAACCTGGGCGCCGTTAGCAAGGCGATATTCATCAATGCCCTCAATGCTTCGAATTGCTTGAATGGAACTAGGTTGGGTTTGTGCCATGGAAAAACTCGAAAAAAGGCTTGCAACTAGAAATGGCAGAAAAAAAACGCCTGACTTCACCACGATGGTGTCTCCTTTGTCTACCATTACACTCTCAACAATTGAACAAGTGTGACCGACAGTAAAGGCAGCATAGCCGCTCACGTAGAAAACATTGTACGCATCGAATTGAAGTTGTTCAGTAGGGTATACATATCGCGTATCATAAGGGACCTTGGAATGTCACACGTCTGCTTTGTTCAAAAACTGGCCATTGCATGTTGTCTCTCAGTCGTGACGCTGCCGATCAATGCGCTAGGGCAAGAACAGGCAATCATCGATTCGAATCAATACGACAGTTTGCAGGCCGCCCTGGATGCTGTTCCACGCGAAGGGGGCATCGTGCGAATTGCTCCGGGGAGATATGAACTAACGGAGCCGCTGCGCGTCAAAACGGGAGATACAACTCTTGAGGGAATGGGAGCAGCTACCTTTCTCGTGAATCTCAATGAGGGAGGATTGCCTTGCATCTTAATTGAGAATCCAGAATACGTGGGCAAGGCTGTGCCAAGTGCGGAGCGGTTGTGGAGGGTCCGAGTCGCAAACTTAAGAATTACTGGGAATCCCAAAAGTGGTTCTGGCATTCTGGCCCGTTACATTGAGGAGATCTTCATTCAAGGTGTAACTTCGTCCTACAACGGTGGAGACGGTATTGAACTATATACTTGTTATGAGGACCCACGTATCTCGGACAATTTATTGACCTACAATCGGCGGTGTGGAGTCAGCCTTGTAGCTTGCCATGACATCGTTGTTTCGGCAAATCACTTCGAGGAAAATCAAACGGGTCTCAAATGCACTGACTCATTCAACTTAGCGATGAGCGGCAATAATTTGGACGACCATCTGGGTGATGGAATCGTGGTCGAGAATACTTATGGATCTGTCATTGCAAGTAACATGATTGAAGAGTGCCAGGGATGGGCAATCGTGCTAGACAGAGATGTATATGGGACCACGGTTTCCGCAAACGTAATCGCGCATGAATTCACGGGAGGCATTGATCTTCGCGATGCCCACGGCTGCTCAGTTAGTGCGAATACATTTACCATTGTTAAGCAAATAGGCGTTGCAGTTCGACCAAATTCGGGCGCGATCACGATTTGTGGTAATAATTTTAGCGATTCGTGGATCAGTTCCACATCGGCCGGGGAACTCCCAAAACGTAACCGTGAGAATTCTCCGCAGGAGGTAGAGCCCAATGCCGCAGCGGGGGTTTTGCTGTCAGGCTGCACCGCAGTCGTACTAAGCGGTAACCTATTCTCACGGCTGAGTACGCCGGCGATCGTCCAGCAGGGAGAATGCAGTGAGATAGTCAACGAAGGATCTCTAGTTCACGGGGGTCCCTGAGGATCAAACCCTTAGAAAAACACAGAGCTTGGGTAGTTCGGTGGCTTGACGAACGAATGCTGAATCGAGGGGCAATTTCGGCCAACGATTGACTCCGTCTTTTACCCTAGCCCTAAGATTCCTGAAAAAGCTCCGTAGCCCTGCTACTTCGGGCGGGCTACGCACTTATTAATCCATGCTGGGGAAGTCGGCCAGTTTGCCCCTCCCCTCGCCCGAAGCTCGACCCTCCCAAAATTCCTCGCGGAACTCGGAAAGGGAGGGTGAGTAAGTAGTCTTCCAATTTCCCTACCAGATTCTTTGCGCGGCCCTGCTACTTCGGGGCGTCGAATTGACATATGGAGTGCTTGGAATTAGTCTTAAGTTGGTAATCTACTGATCAACCCGGTTTCCTGGCCGGGAATTCTACTTTTATGGTGTAAATAGTGGTTGGAAGAGGGTTGTTCAACATAGCCCTAATTATGGCCCTGTGGACGGGGCCTGTGCCAGTGGTGCATTCGCATCTGGCTACTGACCAAGTCGATGAAACCGCTTTTGCTCGCCATCTGGTCCAGTTTCATCGAACTGCCAACGATAGTGAGATTGATTACCACGTGCATTGGGTTTTTCCTGCACAGCGTTCTCATTTGTTTCAGCTTCCTCAATTCGAACCGCTTGGTCTTCAAGCAGATCTTGGAATGTTTTGTTTTGTGAGTTTCTTTTCTACGGGGCCTAGCCTGGGGGATCGATTCGCTACCCTGGAAACTCAGCCGCAATCTCTTCTTACTACTTGCGGTGCACTGCATGCGTGCATCCATCTAACTGAGCCAGCCAGGCTTGGCGTCTGGCGCTGCTGATTGTTTTTTCAGCCAGTTCCTGCAGGTTGGCAGTCTGCCCAGCGGAGGTTGCTAACTGCACCGATCTACAGTTGAATTCGAGATTCTAATTTGTCCCCACGAGATGTGCCCTATTGACTTGCGCACAACCGAGGACAGTCTTCTGACGTTAGACATTAAACAGCATGTTGCGCGAGGTGCAACGAATGAGTACCAAAGTATCAGCCAATGGACTAGCGTCTTGGATTTGGCCCATCTTTCTTATCGTTGCTTCTGGTGTTGGCGGAGCCTTGCTGACAAGCATGATTCCGTCTCCGCTCGCCTGGCTAGGTGGAGGGCATGAGGAAGCGGACCTTGCACATGATCCAGTTGAGTCGGACGAACCGGTGGAAGATGTATCCAACATAATTGACTTTCCTGAAGATCGATGGCCTAGTGCGGGAATTGAAACGGTAGCAGTCGTGTCGGGGCCGTTTGAGCGATTGATTGAATTGACCGGGAAAATCGCGCTCAATCAAGACCGAGTGGCACACATTTATCCCATGGTTGAAGGGATGGTAGATAGTGTCGAAGTTCGGTTGGGGCAACAGGTCAATGAAGGAGACTTGTTGTTGGTAGTCCATTCCAGAGAAGTAGGGCAAGCCAAGCTAGATCTTTATAAATCCCGCCTAATGCTTCAGATGGCTAAAGTCAAAGAACAATTAACGCATGAAATCTCTGAGAATACAAAAAGTCTAGTAGACGCGTTGCGACAGAAGCGTGGGATGGAAGAGATTGAAAATGAGTTCCGCAGTCGCCCAATGGGAGATTATCGAGAGCGGCTCGTCGCTGCGTATGCGAGTTATCTAAAATCCGAGGCCGATGCACTCCGACTCGAGGGACTCGTAGAATCAGGGGCCGTTTCCGCCAAGCAAATGTTGGCGGCTGAAGCAAATAGAATTGCAGATCTTGCCACGTTTCAGGCCCGTATCGAACAAATTGAGTACGAAATGGGAACGTCAGTGCTCTTATCATCGCAGGCTGTCAAAGAGTTAGAGACACAAGTGGCAGTTTCGGAAACTAATCTGCGCATTCTAGGATCCGAAGAAGAAGAACTCCAAGACATCGATCCCGCCAAGCAAGGACAATCGATATCCCACTATCCAGTACGAGCACCCTTTGATGGATCTGTATTATCGAAGGATGTCGTGTTGAGCGAACAAGTTCGCCCTGATGTGTTGATGCTGAGCATTGCAGACCTTTCCACAGTTTGGGTGACGGCCGACATTTATGAAGAGCATGTGCCCATTTTGAAGGCACTTGAGAATAGTACTCTTACTATCCGCAATGAAGCCTGGCCGGATAGACAATTCTCCGCCACCGTTTTTTATGCCGGTGAAGTTATGGAGGAACTATCCAGGACCATCTCTATGCGGGCAATTGCCGACAATCAAGACCGACTGCTGAAGCCAGGTATGTTTGTTACGGTTGAGTTACCCGAAATGACTCACGAGCCAGTACTTCAGATTCCACGTGCAGCCGTTCAAGAGCACGATGGCCGGAGTTTCGTATTCGTTTATATGGACGAAGGAAAATTCCAACGCCGTGACATAACGGTCGGTGATCTCAACGAAACTTCTGTCGTAGTGACACGTGGGCTGCAATCAGGAGAAGTGGTGGCTAGTAAAGGTGGGTTTGTTCTCAAATCGCTCTTGCTGTCTGAATTGATGGGAGAAGAGTAGTCATGGTGAATCACATTATTCAGTGGTCCCTGCACAATCGTTTCATCGTCATACTCCTAGCGATCATCATTCTGGCCGTTGGTTTTGGAGCGGCTTCGTCGATACCGTTGGATGCGGTTCCTGATTTGACCAATGTTCAGGTACAAGTGTTGACCAACTCCCCTGCCCTAGGGCCAGTCGAAGTTGAACAATTCATTACATTTCCCGTGGAAAATGCCATGAGTGGCTTGCCACGCGTGTCGGAGATTCGCTCCATCAGTCGCTTTGGACTTTCGGCGGTCACGGTTGCGTTTGAAGATGGCACGGATATCTACTGGGCGCGGAATATGGTCAATGAGCGACTCTTGAAGGCCAAGGAAGATATCCCGCCGGGCATGGGAGAACCAGAAATGGGTCCCATCGCGACTGGGATGAGTGAGATCTATCAATTCGAAGTTAAAGCCGAGCCGGGGGCAGAGTTTAATCTGATGGATCTCCGGACAATCCTAGATTGGCAGATCGCTTTCCAACTTAGAAGTGTGCCCGGAGTCATTGAGGTAAACACTTTTGGAGGCGAGCTTAAAACGTACGAAATTCAAGTCGATCCAAACCGCTTACTCAACTACGAAATATCACTCAGTCAGGTATTCAATGCGCTCGAAGAAAACAATGCCAACGCTGGAGGAGGTTACATAGCTCACGGTGCCGAACAACGGTTGGTTCGTGGCGAAGGGCTTGTCAATTCTCTCGACGATATACGATCTATAGTTTTGGAGAGTCGCGGCGGTACGCCGATTCGCATTGCTGACATTGGAAATGTTACGTTTGCTCCGATGTTGAGACAAGGTGCAGTGACTCGCGACGGTGACCGCGAAGCGGTAATTGGAATGGTCATGATGTTGATGGGAGGGAACTCACGTCAGGTGGTCGCCGACGTAAAACAGAAGATTGCTGAGATTCAAAAGACACTTCCCAAGGGAGTTGTGATTGACACTTTCTATGATCGGACTGAACTCGTTGATAAGACGATTCACACGGTGGCCGAGAATATTGGCTTGGGTGTTTTACTCGTAATCATCATGCTCTTTTTGTTGTTGGGCGATGTACGTGCGGGGCTGATTGTGGCAGCTGCAATTCCGCTTTCGGCCATGTGTGCACTAATTGCCATGCATTTGGCAGGCGTATCCGCCAATCTAATGAGCTTAGGCGCTGTCGACTTTGGTGTTATCGTGGATGGTGCCGTGGTAATGGTCGAAAACTGTGTACGCCAGGCAACTCGATATCGCAAACAGCACGCAGCCGACCATGTGCCCTTGGGAGTGTTTCGAGAGTCTGCAAAGGAGGTGGGTAAACCGATACTTTTTGCTGGGATTATTGTAATTATCGTCTTCTTGCCAATCCTGAGCTTGCAGGGCATGGAGGGCAAGATGTTTCGACCCATGGCCTTCACTTTCATGAGTGCCTTAACCAGTGCGTTAATTCTATCTGTCACCGTAATGCCCGTTATGGCCTCGCTATTCTTAGCCCGTAGGGTGTCGGAGAAAGAGACACTGCTGGTCCGTGGACTAAAGTCCTCATATCGACCGATGTTGGCCTTTGCAATGCAGCATCCTAGCTTGATGCTTGCCACAGCAGTACTGGCATTTGTGGGAAGTGCCTGGTTGGCATCTAAGTTTGGTGTTGAGTTTGTTCCAAAGCTGGATGAGGGAGACATTGCTATCCAAGCCGCACGACTTCCCAGCATTTCTTTGGAAACGTCCCTCGAAATGACTCTCGCCATTGAAAGGACACTATTGGAATTCCCAGAGGTCGTTTCGGTAGTTTCAAAGACTGGGCGCCCTGAAATTGCTAATGATCCCATGGGTTTACATCAGACAGATGTTATTGTTCGCTTGCATCCGCCCGAAGAATGGACTCGAGGACTAAGCAAATCCGAGTTGATTGAAGCCATGCAGGTAGCTTTGGAAGAAAAGGTTCCTGGCAACGCATACAGTTTTACTCAGCCAATTGAACTACGCGTTCAAGAGCTCGTGGCCGGAGTCAGATCGGATATCGGCCTAAGTTTGTATGGCGACGATTTGAATACGTTGAAGACAAAGGGAGATGAGATTGTACGAGCGCTGAGCCGCGTTCCCGGGGCCGCGGACGTAGCCGCTCAGCAAATTGCCGGACTTTCCTATTTGCGGGTTATTGTCAATCGCGCTGAATTGGCTCGCTATGGCATCAACTCCAGTGAGGTTTTAGATGCGGTAAGTATTATTGGCGGATCGGTAATAGGACAGGTCTTTGAAGGGCAGCGTCGGTTTCCTTTGCAGGTCCGTCTCGGGCCTCAATCTAGGAATACTATCGAAAAGCTCAAGCAGCTGAGGATAGATGACGCTCATGGTCGACAAATACCTATTTCACAACTGGCAGATATCGTCGTGGAAGATGGCCCCGCAGAAATCAGTCGTGACAACATTCGCCGTAGAATTTTGGTTCAATGTAATGTGCGTGGACGCGATCTGGCTGGTTTCGTTGCGGAGGCTCAGCGCGTTGTAGAACAGCGTGTAGCGCTACCTCCTGGATATG
>JAGQOY010000216.1 GCA_020427005.1 Planctomycetales bacterium | reverse complement strand
ATGGTTGATTCAGAAACATTCTCCGATGGGAAGCGTTCAAGCTATCGGGAAAACACCATACGACTCTGGACCCGTTTGGGGATATGGGGTTATACAGAGGCTTTTAGTATGAGTGTTTCCGCCAGAAATCGAATGCTTCTTTCTATATTTGCAATAGCAAGTCTGTCGGTGTTTCAGGGCGTCTTGTTGGCCGCAGACCGCACAATTGAATTTCCTGAAGTATTAGCTGGCGCCGCTAAAGTAGACATTACAGATTACGAATTAGGTCCTGTACACGGTCCGCTGCATGCTAGAGCACTTTGCATAAAGAAGGAAGAAACGACCGTTATCATCCTGTCATTGGATGTGGTTGCTATTGGAGAAATTGGGTATGTACCCAACGACTTCTTGGGGAATCTAAGGGCCCGCTTACATCGGGAATTTGATATTTCTCCCGATTCGGTCATCGTCAATGCCAGCCATTGTCACGGCAAGCCTGTCGCCGATATTGAAGAGCGTGCGTTCCAAGCTGTTCAATTGGCTGTCAAAAATCTTCGACCAGTTCGAGTGGGTGTTGGAGTTGGCGTGGAGAACCGGATCTCTGAAAACCGTCGCTTGAAGCTCAAGGATGGTAGCGAGGTAGATGTCCGCCATGCCTATGCGTTGCCGCCAGATTCTGACGTTGTGGCAGTAGGCCCAATCGATCCGCAAATTGGTGTTGTGAAATTTGAAACCTTGGACGGACAGACGTTGGCGGTGGTTTACAATTTCGCCTGCCATCCCATTCAAGGTGTCCCGGGCGCGCGAAATACAGCCGATATTAGCGGGTTTGCATCCCAGACAATTGAAGATAATTTAGGACCCGAAGTAGTATCACTCTTCGTACAGGGATGTGGTGGAGACATCAATCCGGTGTATTACAAAGATGTTGATCATCCTCGCGATGCGGAACTACTTGGTAATCAACTGGCATTGAGTACGCTTCAGGCCATTCGTAGCATATCGTGTCGACCACAGGCGGAGCTCAGAATTATTCGTGAGAACATTGTATTACCTCGAGCAGATTTTACGGAAAGAATCTATGCGCTTGAGTTGGAGCGAGATCGCCTTGTGTCGGCTCTACATGGTACAAGTCTAAACCTCAAGACCTTCGTTCCGTTGGTAATCAAGTATCAACTTTCTGACCAATATCCTGCCTACTATGCGCATCACTACATGCACGAATCCGAACAAAAACAGGATCAATTGCGTGCATTAGATGCTGAGAATAGACAGAATCTGAAGCTCTATGTTCAAAATATTTTGACAATGGAAAAATTAACGCGTGTACAAACAAATCTAGCGTTACTTCGACAACATCAACAACAGTATGTTGAATCGGGGAATCGAAACATTGAGGTTGAAGTTTTAGGTCTCAGGCTAGGCGAATCGTGCTGGATCACATTTCCGGGAGAGCTGACTGTTCCTATTGGACTTAAGCTCAAAGCAGAATCTCCCAACCGCTTGACATTCATTGCAGGTTATACCAACGGGTACATCTATTACTGTCCAACGGCTGAACAATTGAGGAATATTGGAAATGCTCAGGAGGACAGCGATTGTATTCTTGCACCTTCATGGCAGCCAATTTTTGAGAGGCAAGCTCTGCAGATGCTTGAACAACTGAACTAGAGCATCTCACGGTACTCCGAATTACGCATGGACTCGTGGCGTGGGTCACATCGACATCCAGCTTGCAACTTCCAGGATTTTGTTGATCTGGATGACTGGAACAATTGCATGCCGTAACTAGCGGAAACTCTAGAAGAGCAGCAATTCATCGTCTCGGCGCGTTGCCATGCCTTGTTTGAAGTGCAGCCGACAAACTGAAAGATATCGTTCATTACCTCCGATTTGGACTTGCTGTCCATCCTTGATTGGCTGGCCATGGGCGTCGATTCGAAGCACCATTGTGGCCTTGCGCCCACAATGACAGATTGTCTTTACTTCTGTAAGAGTGTCAGCCCAGGCCAGCAAATGTTGGCTGCCCTCAAAGAGGTTGCCTTGAAAATCCGTTCGTAGGCCATAGGCTAGCACTGGAATTTGAAGATCGTCGCAGACATCGCTCAACTGGCGCACCTGTTGTTTAGTTAGGAATTGGGCTTCGTCAACCAGCACACAATGCAATGGTTGAGATTCAAGCAACTGACCAACAATGGCCAAGAGATTATCGACAGCTGTAAAGGTTCTAGCTTCTGCCTCCAAACCGATCCGCGAAGCCACTTTTCCCACGCCGAATCGACTATCAATTTCAGGTTGCAAGATGAGAGTTTGCATTCCGCGTTCACGATAGTTGTAGCTTGACTGCAACAATATCGTCGATTTGCCTGCATTCATCGCAGAATAATAGAAATAGAGTTTGGCCATTGTGAAGTATTGCGGCTAAGGGCAAGAATCGTCGTTCGTCTACAAATGAATTGCAGAAGTCTGTAGACAACTTTTCGACATAAAGTAGCCGAGAAACAGCTTCACGGCGAGCCCCTCACGTAGCCTTGGGCAGGTCTGCCAAACGTTGCGGACCTGCCCGAGCATAGAATCTGAATACACTGCATTCGAGATGCGTTTATGCGGCGGCCGGACGAAGGTATCCCTCTAGCTGCTGAGCGCGAACTGGATTCTGCATTTTCGAAACGGCTTTGGCTTCAATCTGCCGCACTCGTTCGCGAGTCACCTTAAAGATTCGGCCGACTTCTTCCAGTGTGTAAGAGTAGCCGTCTACTAATCCGTATCTCAGTCGAATAATTTCCCGTTCTCGGAACGTGAGAGACTTCAGCAGATTGTCGATCTTATCTCGCAGCAAACCGTTGCTGGCATTTCGAACTGGGCTATCGTCTTCACTGGCCTCGATAAACTCCCCAAAACAATTGTCTTCCCCTTCGCCGACAGGGCGATCAAGGCTCATGGGATGTCGACCGATATCGAGTACACGGCGTACCTCCTCTACCGGTAAGTCGGTTTGTTCCGCAATCTCCTCGAATGTAGGCTCGCGGCGCAATTGTTGTGCTAATTTCTTTTGGATATTTCGTAACCGACTTAAGACGTCAATCATATGCACTGGAATGCGAATGGTACGTGCTTGATCGGCGATGGCTCGCGTAATGGCTTGACGGATCCACCAGGTGGCGTAGGTCGAGAATTTGAATCCGCGGCGATACTCGTACTTGTCGACTGCTCGCATCAGCCCAGTGTTACCTTCCTGTATCAAGTCTAGGAAACTCAATCCCCGATTTCGGTACTTCTTGGCAATGGATACTACCAAACGAAGATTGCCTTGTGAGAGCTCTCGCTTGACTGCTTCATAATTCTGGTAGTGTTGGCGAAACTCTTGGCAGCGTCGACGTAAGCTACGGGGACTTTCCTGAGTGATTACTATTAACTTGCGCAACTCTCCCTTCAGTCGTTCACGCTCGCCGTCGGATTGAGGGTAGTGGCTCAACTCAGAAATGCGCGCTTGCAAATTCTCCATTCGATCAGCAAACTGTTCCAACTGCTTCATGTTGGGTACAACTCGCCGCGAACGCAGACTTAATTCTTCTGCCAATACGATGCACTTGTTGCGTAGCCGCACATATTGTCTTATCAAATCAACCTTTACATCTGGACTGATGCTCTTTCGCACGATTTGCATAAAGATGGAACGCTTGCGTGCCATTAGATGTCGTAAGCTAGCCAAGTTGGCTGGCATGCGAGCGGTAATCTGTTCCTTGGTTAGTCGCTCAGTTAGGGATACCTTTATAGTACGGTCAAAGGGAAGTTGTCCGCGATGGACGCGACGAAGGATTTCAACCGTCTGACGAAGGGCGAACTCATTTCCCAGTAGGCTGCGTCGAAATCGCTTGCGAGTAATTTCAATTTTTTTGGCAAGTGCTATTTCTTCCTCGCGAGTGAATAACGGTATCTCCGACATTTGGCTGAGGTACATGCGAATAGGATCATCGCTGATTTTTGGGGCATCCTGTCGTCCGTCAAGGTGGACACCAGACCTCTCTTCATCACGAAATGCAAACTCGTCATCCTCGCTAGGAAATACTCCAAGATCCGCTGTGACGGAAATCTCGCTTTCGGATTTCTTTGGGGCAGAATCAAGCAGCTTGATGCCACGCTGTTCGAGCAAGATTAGCAGATTATCAAGCTTCTCAGCGTTGCTGTCTTCGTCTGGCAGGTATTTGCCTACTTGCTCGTACGTCAAGTAGCCCTGCTTCTGTCCAGTTCCAATCAATTGACGAAGTTCTAAGTCCATTAATTCCACAGTTCAACTCCTTTTGAAATCACCGGTACGCGGGTTACCAGTTGCGGATTGGGTACGAAATAATTTCTCTATTGGCCATTTTGGGCTAAAACCTACAGAGATGATTATTCGCTCAGGTATCTTTGACTTTGGTTCTCATCACTAAAGTAGTGCACCAAGAATGTGAGCAGCATCGCCTGAACGATAAAATCAACATCTCAAAGAGCTACAATAAGTCATCATCCCTTACTCGATGCCTGAAGTATTTCCGTTGCTGTTGGGAAGGCCCTGAAAGCAATCGTCAGCATCCACTGCGTCATCTTGCGGGTTTTCAGAGTTTGCCAACAAGCCCTGTCGCAATCGAGCTTGGCGAATAACATCGTGTAGCAGTCGAAGTTCTTCCTCCTCAGAATTACAAGTCTGAATTTCCGTGATCTGCTTTTCTCGTCGCCGAACATCCTGTTGTTCACCCATGCGGTGGGTCAGCACACGCAGCCTGCCTTCAGGTGATTCTCGCGTGTAATTAAGTTTGGCCATGGCCTGTTCATGGAGCGTGACCAACAGACTTTTAAGTGACGAATCCTCCAACGCGATCAATACGTGTTCGAATGCAAGTGATTCACCACGAAAATCGAGTTCTTGATAAACATCGAGCATTTGACCAGCTGCAGGAGTTTCAAGCCAGCCCGTATGCACTCGCTCAAGTGCAAGCGGGGCGACTTGGGGAGAGACAATTATTAGTTCCAATAGTTCACGTTCGTAGGGGGACAAATCTGCCGGACGAAGGAGACGCTGAGCACTTGGGTTGTTTTCAGAATCCTGGTTACGCCTAGGAGCGTTGCGTATGCGTTCAGATTTTTGACGGAGATTGGTCAATCGTTCACGGAGTGAATTTTCGGGAATCGAAAAGGAGCGCGCCAAGCGGGGTAGTATTTGGTTTTGGCGCATCCGCAAAACGTCGTTGCTTACTAAGCTGGAATGTGAAGCCTTGGCTAGCAAGCCCAACATCTCTTCTACGGCGACACCTGCCCGATGAGTATCCAACAAAGGGTCAAACCCCGCTGTTAACCGCCGTAACTTAAACTCGAGCGCATCGCTGGATTGTTCAACCAATTCACGCATTGGTCCAGGTCCAAACTTTTGCAGGAAATCTGCAGGATCGAGGTTGTCTGGCAAAGTTGCAACCCGCACATTCATCTGTGCATGCATGAAGAGTTCCAGCACTTCATCACTGCGTTTTTGCCCAGCAGCATCACCATCAAGAAGTAGGATAACAGTGTCGCAATAGGATCTAAGAAACTTCAGGTGGGCGGATCCCAAGGCCGTGCCCAATACCGCCACACAATTCTCTAGTCCGCACTGGTGTGCAAACATTACATCGGTGTATCCCTCCATCACAATTGCTTGACGCGACAATCGTATTGCTTTGTGCGCGCGATCGAATCCGTATAGCTGTTGACTTTTATGGAACAAACTGGTTTCAGGTGAATTGATGTACTTGGCGTTTTCCTGACTGCCCGGAAGCACCCGTCCACCAAAGGCAATTACACGTCCTTCTCGATCTCGAATGGGAAACGTAATGCGTTGCCTAAACCGATCGTAGTAGCCTCCACTATCGCGTTTGGCAACTAGTCCAGCTGCTTCCAAGAGTTCGTTGGAAATCTTTTTTTGATGAGCGGCTTCAAGTAAAAACGTCCAATTGCCTGGTGCGAAACCAATTGCAAACTCTTCCAAGGTGGCCTGACTCAGGCCCCGGGAGAGCATATAGTCAAGGGCCGACTTTGCTTCCGCCTTATTAATTGAATCTCGGAATTGATCTTGTGCCCATTGTAGAACTCGATAGAGATCTTCCTTCGTCGCGGCAATTCCTCGACTGTGGCGGGATTTTTTGGACTGCTGAATCGGTGCAAGCCGAATCCCAGCCCGCTCAGCCAGTTTTTCAAAGGCCTCGCGGAAAGAAATGCCATCATCCTGCATCAAAAAACTGAAGGCGTCACCACCTACATTGCAAACCCAACATTTCCAGGTCTGCCTCTCTGTATTGATCTGCAAGCTTGGACGAGTATCTCGATGGTAGGGGCAGAGTGCAAGATAGTTGCGCCCTTGACGGCGCAACTCATAACGTGCGCCGATGAGGTCAACAATATCTGTTGCGGCGCGAACGCGTTCTTTGATATCAGAGTCAAACAGGAACGACACGGGCACTCCATTGGCGATTTCAGGATTGCGGGAAGCAAGTCGGTATTGATTGCTAACATCCAGCCGGAGACGATGAAAGTCGCCGGGCAATCATTTTAACCGCTCGCGAGCCAGTCGCTAAGTCCGTGGTCGCCGTGTCGCAGGTTGGGTCCATCCAAATGCAACTATCTCCATGCAAACTCGTGACAGATTCTGGGGCCGTCAACAGCGGAGATAATTGTCAAAATCCGTTACGTTGCTACGAAGTATGGCATAGCAGACACTAGGCCGTCAACTCCAGTTTTTCCCGGAAAAAACGTCAATAAAAATGAGTTTCTGGCTCCACAATCAAATCCAATTGCTATCCAAAGATCCGCTAACTTACGTCAACGTTGCTATTTTTGAGATGGAGCATTTCTGATACATGATTCAATGTGTCCGTCCAGCTCATCCGTCTGAAACCAGGATTCAATATATGTCGCCAAATTGGGACGCAAATTCCCATGCAACCGAGCGGCGCATTTTCCTCGATGCCTCGTACACCGTTATGTCAGGAAAAAACTCGGGGATTGAACGTGTCGTACGGAGTATCATCCGTGAGTTCAATGAAATGAGTCGGGAAGGGTGGATAGGTCAACCGACAATCGTGTTTTTTCTAGCGAACAAATTCTATGCTTTAAACGAATCACTCCAGCAGCAGTTAGCTAGTACAGCTAGTATGCAAGCGAAGGTGCAAAACTGCTTGCCGAAAACCTATTTATCAATTGCTACAGCTCTTGCAGCTGCAATAAAGTCGCGAAGGCTCGAACGTTACTTGCTCCCGCAGGCTGGCCACTTAGGGATTTTTAAAGTTCCACACCTTGTAAGGCAAGCTAGGGATCAAGTTGCTATTAAGCAGCAATGCCAACCGGTGACATTTCGAAACGGTGACTTACTCTTACTCCCGGACGCCTATTGGATTAACCGCTTGCGATCCTCCATATGGAACTCTGTAGAAGAGTGCAATGCAGCCGGAGGCTCTACCGCAACGATCGTCTATGATCTCATACCGTTGAGTCATCCTGAGTATGTTGGTGAAAAACGCCGCCGAGCGTTTGAGCAGTATATGCAGCTAGCAGCCAATCACAGCCGACGATTGCTTACGATCTCCAATTCAGTGCGGAAGGATGTAACTGAATATCTTGCTTCACACAAACTTGATCGATGTACTGTCGACTCATTCGAACTAGGGGCAGAAATCAATGACCAAGCCGGAAGTGTTCGCAAATCATTGCAATCTCTGTTTCAAGGTGTAAACGCAAATGCACCATATATCATGGTTTCTACCCTCGATCCGCGAAAAAACCACAATTACCTGCTCAATACGTTTGACCTTCTGTGGAATGCGTTTGAGCAAAAAACGCCACTGGTTTTGATTGGCCGATCCGGCGCGCAATGTGAAGAACTATACCAGCGCATTAGAAATCATCCGCAATTTGGACAAAGGCTCTTTCACTTTCAGGATCTCAATGATGCCGAATTGCAATTCTGCTACCGCAAATCCCGAGGCGTGATATTCCCGTCTTTCGTCGAAGGTTTTGGATTGCCCATTGCAGAATCGCTATACTTTGGCAAGAAGACGTTTGTTAGCGACACACCAATCCACCGAGAGGTTGGCCGTGAGGACTGCGTATATTTCAATCTTCATCATCCCCATGCATTGGCCCACGCCATCTTGAGTTGGAATCAAGTAAAGGAATTTGAGCAACCTCTACCGCGGCGTCAAACTCGGAGTTGGCGTGAAGCGGCGCAGCAAATCCTGCAAAAATGTGATTTCCCGACCCGACCTAGCCAACCAATGCAGAATAACTCCCGGGCCGCCTAGAAAATTCGAGAATTGGATTTCATTCGCTGTGCACTCGGGCAAGAGTTTTTGGGAATGGTTTGTTCTAACTGGTTAGTTGATAATGCACGCTAAACGGAAGTGTCGCTGCCAAATTAGTGTGTTGGCTTCAAGTCGACTAGAGTGCCCGAATGCCAACCACGAGGATAAATGTTGAACCAGTAGTCCGCTTGTAGTTGCTCCACCGAATCAACTCCGACAAATTCCTGCCATTCTCGTTCGCCAGTAAAACGATTGGCTGAGCTCAGTAAGACTATTCGCAGTTGATACTCATTGCTAAGGCAGCGACTAACTGCGAGCGCGACGCCTATTTGAAATCGATCCTGCGGATAAATTGGCACTCCCCTGTCCGACAACGACCAGCGACTAATTGGGACTGACTGCCACAACTCGGTGCCACTTTCCCCAACGTTTGCCTCATCCTTTTCCATCAATGCAAGTAAGCCTGGTGGAAGTGAATTCCAAGCGTGGCTCGCAACAAATACCTCGGCACGACTGCAGTGTGGGGCATAAAGAGCCCAACTGGGCCAATGATCCCACACCCCCCAGCGTTCCCCCAGGGGCATCACAAAGGCAACGCTTAGCAAAGCGTAAGCGATGACTCGAGAAATGGAGCGATTCGTTTTGCTAGGCAGCGAATCTTCCTGGCCTGTCGAGGCAGGTTTCGCCATGACAAAGAGAATCACAGCCTGCCCCAAAAACTGCACATTCCATAGAATAACACTCCAGGAATGGCCAAGATTCCATGGCCCCAAGCATGCAATCAATCCCAGATGGAACAAGCATGCCATCAAGCCTGTTGCGAATAGGTGTTTCTTGAATAGCAAGCCGACTCCGACAGTCAATTCAACAAGAGGCAAAAGGAGTGCAGCGGCCGCACGAATCGACGCCGACCAAATATGCACGTCGATAAAAACAAGTTTGGCTATGGCATTCAGAAAATCTTGGCCACTGGTATGTGCGAATTGGTAATCAAGCTTTCCAAGGGCTGAATAGATGTACACACTAATAACCAAGTACCTAGCTATGTGCATCGCCTCGCGAGAGGACGGTATTAACAGGACCAATTGCAAAAGCGTGAAATAGTAAAACCAGGCTTGGCAACGATGTTGGTTCAAACTAACGGAAACCAGTGCTAAGAGGATCAACAGCCAGCGGCAAGCATTATTGGTGAGTTGCCAACAGTCGCAAGGTTGTTTAATAGCAACAAGTTGAACCAACGAGGACGCAAATTGGGTCCCGAGCAAGACAAGCAGAAGTCCAAAGATAGCACGATCCACCCACCAGGGAGTTTCGACTAATAACGCAAATGCTGGCACACTTGGAAATCCACTTGGCTCTATCCATAGGCCAAGGGACGTTCCCAGAAGGCTCATCACACAGAGTGCAGACCAAATGCTCAACAGACGTTGTTGTGCGACTGTGGATGAAATGTTGGGACAGTGCCACATTGCAGAATCAGTTTATTTTAACGCAATAAGAACAAATCACGTGCTTTGACTATGCAAGTTATTTGACTAGGCAACTTAATTTTGGAATTCGATGTCACCAACGCCCTGCACGGCGAGTGCAGTTCACGTTAGGCCGCGTACTTGAGCAGCAGATTGTCGGTTAGCCTAGGAGCCAAACGGCTCAGCCATACAAGGGCCTTGCCACCGGGGCTAAGGATTAAGTCCCGGCGTCGCATGCGAATGGCCGACAAAATACTATGTGCTACGGATTCGGCAGACTGAGCGCCCGTTCGAACATTCTTGACATCCTGCGTGGTCTCAATCAGTGAGTCCCAGAATTCACTGTGGGTTGTACTCGGGCAAATGTCGATCACATCGATGCCCTGTGGTCGCAACTCCAATCTTAGTGACTCCGCCCACCCCCGTAACGCGAATTTGGCTGCACAGTACTCACTTTTGCCCGGTACGGCGCGATGAGCCAGGACGCTACTAACAATGCACACCGCAGGTTGATTTCCCTGTTTCAAATGTGGCAATGCCAGCCGTGTCAATTCAGCTGCAGCAAAGAAATCTACTTCAAACACGCGGCGCAAGCGATCTGGCGTGGCCTCACAAAATGGTCCAATCGCTCCGATGCCCGCGTTATTAATGACTATGTCAATGCCTGACAATTGTTCGACTGTAGTCTCGATCAATCGAACTCGATGTTGGGGGTCCGCCACATCCCCGGGAACAGATATTAGCCGCTTGCGAGGGTTTCCAAATGCCTGACGCAATTGCTGGAGCCTGTCGGCTCGACGGCTTGTCACCACGACATAGGCACCGGCGCGAACCAATTCGGATGCAAGGTACCATCCAATGCCACTGCTTGCTCCAGTGAGAAGCACCCGTTTATTCTGGAAGTTGCGTTTGGCCATCCGCTCGTCCTTAATGCGGCATTTTGTCCAGGACCGGTGGCTCCCCTGCCAACGTCGGTACCGATGGATTTTTCGGCAGGTGGATTATCGCAGACTAAGTAGTAAATTGGGATGAGCTGTCAAACTTTGGCAAAAGCAGGCGAGTTTAATTTCTACGAAAGTTCTAACGATTTTTTGGAGGTTAACTTTTGGAGTTTGACCTCAGAATGGGCCATTAAATGCAACTACCGCTCAACACTCTCTCTTTTAGGGGGCATAAAGAGCGAGTAGCCGGCGAGAGTAGGCAGACGAAGGCCTAGCAACCGAGGCGAGCACCTTTCCCGGGTGGTCTGGAGTGGTTTAGGTGATATGTGTTACAGCGGGGGGAGGCCGGCCCTGTTCAAAGCGAATTAATGAGGGCACTGTGACCGTGTTCTAACCCGTTGACAGGGAGAGCACAACCGATACGCTATTGGCCATGCTTTGCAAATTACCCATTTCAACTGACCACGAAAGACAGCTCAATCGGTAAACTCGCTGGTCTGGGAGGTTTTTCAGGGCATCAATATTTGTGGTGAGAGGCGGAATTCGCCGTGGTCAATCAGCGGTTGACTGACCATCTCGCATACTGGGAATCTCGGAGGAAGTATTATGAATCGTGTTTTTGTTGCGGGAATCGCTGGTCTAGCGATGCTGCTATCTGCTGGCTTGGCTTCTAGCGATAGTTTGGCTGGCTTGAGAAGCTGTGGTGGACGCAAGTGTGGTGGCCTGCAGCTTGGAAATCGCTGTGGTGGAGGTCTTCAACTCGGCAATCGTTGCGGCGGTGGACTGCAACTGGGCAATCGCTGTGGTGGTGGATTGCAACTAGGTAATCGTTGTGGTGGCGGTCTGCTATCTCGTCTTTGCGATCGAAATGATTGCTGCGAGCCAGCTCCAAAGTGCTGCCCTGCTCCAACTCCTAGCTGCGGATGTTCGGCTGCTCCTAGCTGTGGTGGATGTTCGGCTGCTCCTAGCTGTGGTGGATGTTCGGCTGCTCCTAGCTGTGGTGGATGTTCAGCTGCTCC
>JAGQOY010000215.1 GCA_020427005.1 Planctomycetales bacterium | reverse complement strand
AGTAAGCAAGCAGTTCGAGTGAGCATCGTTTTACCAAGCCTGACGACTTTTGATCCTGAAACGAGTAGCGAAGGTACGCTCGATCCGCTGGGGCTGTACCTGATCGCCGATCAGTTAGCAACTCGTTTGGTGCCAGCGGTGCGAGAACGCATGCAACGCATCCGGTTTCTGACTGTCATGGCAGTTGGGGCTGTTCTCAGCGAGGAGCTGGAGTGGAAAGCTGGCGACAGCGGATGTGAACCATGGCTGGTTTGGGAGTGGCTAGTGGTCGAGGCTTTGCTGCGATCACCAACCATTGCTCCAGAGCTGCGTGGAGTGCCTGGTACGCTGGTGACTAAGCGTGCTCTGAGATCGCATCAGTATCTCGATGAGCGTAGCTACCTAAAGACGCCGCGGATCTTTGGCTTTCACGGTGTGTACAAGCGACTGGCGATTCATCTAGGCCTTGTCGATGTGCACATGAATCCACAGGCCAGTGCAGAAGAACTTGTGCAGGCATGGGCTCACGATCATGGCTGGCTCACTCGGCAAGAGGTTAATCAAGTATTCGAGGTCTGGAGAACTGGCTTGCGTCGTAGTTTGGAAGCAACTCCACCGCGCACACATACGTACTGGAGCGGCGAAAAATGGGAGCAACTTGCCCAGTCAACGCGACCAGACGGTGCAGGCAAGCATGAAAAGAAAATACTCAGCCGGCTTTTGCTGAACAATGACTATCGCTCACTCGGTGCGTTGCCCGATATCTGGAGCCTTCAAGACGAGTTAGACGACGACATTTACTGTGAAGAGCGAGTGTTCGCTGAGCTGAAGTCACGTGTACCGAACCTCTCAACATTGATTGATGCGATAACGGTCTACGAAGCGTTCTGCCGAAAGTTGACTGATGGATTCAATCTGATTCGCAAGCACGCAATGTATGCCGATATGCGAGGGCTGAACGTTACGGAACTCGGGGGTGAGCCGGCGTTTGTTGGCGCTGTCGCCGATCTCTCGTCGGCGTTTGAGTCGGCGTATGTGACGCTTCAGGCATTCGACGGACGACTGGCAAGCGAATTTGACGAGAGGTTCAGAGCGTTCTCCGAACCGATGGAGTCATCTGAGACTGCTGTTGCCTTGTGCGAACATCATGAAGCGATTCAACGAGGAAAGAGCGAATCTGGCAAGCGAACGTGGTTCGATCGGTTGGGTGACGACCGCATTTACCTGCGTCAGCAGTATCGCGAGAGCATCACTGATCCGTTGCCCGATCGTTTCGTCCATGATTACCGGGCGCGACCCATCCGCAACTTCTACAAGGACCTGAAGTAATGGCGAAGAAACGGAAGTCTGACTCTGCCATCGCCATGCTCGAGTTGTGGCGAGCTCCTGCGGGAGCCGGTGAACCGATCGGCTGTCTCGCTACGACGTTTACTTTTCAGCCTGGACTCTTTGAGGAACAGTGCTTGGCTCGCTTTCTGCAAGTTGATTCTGATCCGCAGCGAGAGGAGTTGGCTTATCTGTTGGAACGGGAAGCCAATCTCGGGAAGGCATATGCCGGCGTGCTTGTCGATCGTTCGCAGGCGGGTGTCGAACACTCGCTTCGCTGGGATGTGTTGTCAGTACACATTCCTCACGGGAAGCAGCACGCCAAAATCAGCTTGCTGGCATGGGAGAATTGCGTACGTGTTATTGTGAGTTCCGCGAACCTGACAGAACAGGGATATCGCAGTAATCAGGAGGTGACGATTGCCATTGACGGCAATCAGGATGGTGCCGATCAGAGAATCGTCGCCGACGCAATTCACTTTCTTGAATCGTTAATCGATTTCGTCCCCAGTGGTGAAGGCGAGAGCCCACAGAAAAAGCGTGTGGCGGCATTCTTAGAGCAGGTGAAGTTGCTGACTCAGGATTGGCCGAAAGCCACTAACGATCCGTCAGTACGACAAATGCTGGTCGCAACATTGCCGCGAAGTACCGTTCGATCTGAGGATGCCCGGAGCGCACTTTCCGAGACTGTGAAAGCTTGTCTCAAAAATGGAGGCCCGGAGGAGATATGGATTGCATCTCCGTTCTTCGATGTCGGTGACGGGGAAGATGTGACGACAGCCGCGCTTTGCAAGGCATTTGCGCGAGGAAGAACACGATCGATTTATTTCGCGGTACCCTCCTTGGACCGCTTGGGAACTGAAGCTCCGCGACTGGCTGCTCCAAAGAGCCTTTTGGCTACGAGCAAGAAGTACGCCGATCACGTCGAGTTCGAAATACTTCCACATGCAGACGCAGGAGCTAACGAACGTCCATGGCACGCGAAGATGTTGGCATTGCGTCGATACGACGATGGTGGAGGTTACGCTGCTTTGATGATCGGCTCTTCGAATTTCACGAAAGCAGGTATGGGGATCGGCGGCGTTGCTAACGCTGAATTGAATCTACTAACGATTGTTAAGCTTGGTGGCCAATCCAAGGTCTCCAAGCAGCTGGATCAAGTATGGCCGGAAATGGAGACCGTTGAAAATCTGAGCGAAGACTTGCTGCGAGGTCCAGCACAAGAGCTTGAAGAGGAAGAACGAACCGGTGTGGTTCCTGTCCCTTTGGCTTTCGTATCTGCGACATTTCGCGCTGGCTCCAACCCAATGTTGACCATTGATCTTGATTCAAGAAACCTACCGACGGACTGGTTGTGTCAGTCGCTACCTCAGACACATTGGTTCACTCTTAATGCGGGTGAGTGGATGGCGTCGGGGAGCAAAACGAAAGTTGAAGTCGAATGGCATCATGCTACGCCTCCCTCTCGTTTGCTGGTGCGTTGGCTTAGTAACGATGGTATATGGAGTGAAGGCTTCTTGCCCATCAACGTCGAGTGCCCAGATGATCTTCCGGCACCTACCGAGATTCAAAACATGTCGGCCGATGATCTGCTGATGATCCTCGCTGCCTCCGATCCAGGAGCCGCCCTTCGGGTTTGGACCAAGACGATACAACGAAGTGAAGACGGATTTGATGAAGACTTGGACTCGGCTGAACCTGCAGACTTGGACCCGCTGAGGGCATATTCCTTGGCAAACACATTTCTACATCGGATTCGGAATCGGGCCCGTGTGTTTGCGAGACTGCGACAAAACCTGGAACGCCCGGCACGTACAAAACAAGCGATACTGTGGCGACTGGAAGGGTTTATTGGTGTCAAGGCATTGGCTGAGCGATTGTGCGCCGAAGCCATGACGAGCTCGACCAATGCCGAAGAGGCTCTGTTGTCGCTTATCGACTTCATCATTCTGCTTCGCGAAGTGAACTACTCGGATGAAGTGGGTGCAGTGACGCGTGAACATTTCGATGGCATCTATCTGCCGTTCCTAAGCAACTTGATCCGATTCTTAGACCAAAGCGTACGATCTGACAGCTCAAGATTTGGAAAAGATTTGCTCGCGTTTTGGGGAAGGACAATAAAGCAATGTCAGCAGTAGATACCTTCCAAATCGTGGACAGCTTGGTGCTGGGCTCAAAGCAGAATGAGCATGTTCCCGTTGCGGACCAAGATCGCCAAAAGCGAGAGACGTTAGAGATACTCAAGCGTCTGCGAATCCAACCTGGTGTCGTCTTGGCGGATGAAGTTGGGATGGGCAAGACATTTGTTGCCCTGGCAGTGGCCTATTGCGTTGGATTGCAAAGTAAGCGTGGACCCGTTGTGGTAATGGCTCCGCCCAACCTGATTGACAAGTGGGCCAATGACCTAAAGACATTTTGTGAGCTTTATGTCTCGGGGCACAATCCGATTGACAGAAACCTGGCAACTCCGAAAGAGCTACGCGCCAGCGATGCGCTTCGATACGGTGTAGCGAGAAGCAGCGTCGATTTCTTGAAGTTGCTGGATGACCCGGCGCGTGTCCGATGCCATATCGTCTTTCTCGCACAAGGATCGATGGCAAGGCGTCAGTCTGATAAATGGGTTCGATTAGCGTTGGTACGAGAAGCTTTTCGGAGGCATGCGCGTGGCAAATCAGCCCTGGTCCAGGTTCGTAAGGTTGCTCATCGCTTCATGGCCGAGTTATTGCAAGCACTTGGAGAGCAATCCGCGAGTGGCTGGAAGGAACAACTCTGGGACGATCTGCTGCGCAAGGATCCAAGAGAATGGAAAGACGTTTACAACGTGGAGGTCGGCAATCAGAAGCGTCAGCTCGCGGATGATCCGGTGCCAGAAGCAGTTCTCAAGGCTTTAGACAAGGGCAAGCTCGACCTGAGGCCCCTTGCCGAAGCACTGGAGCAAATGCCGCTGCGAAAAAGCGAAAACCTCTCAGCTCGGCTCAAGGTAGTTCGACATGAATTGAAGAGGATGGAAGATGTGGCATGGCGAGAGCTATTGGCAAAAGCTTCGTGGCGTTCGCCATTGCTGATCATGGACGAAGCGCACCATCTAAAGAATCCATCGACCAACCTGGCCCGACAGCTCCAATCACCAGATTCAGATCAGGATTTGCGAGCGGGCGAAGGGGCGCTCTCTCGCGCGTTTGATCGCATGTTGTTTTTAACAGCAACACCATTCCAACTCGGACATCAAGAACTCATCCGGGTTCTTCGGAGGTTTGGCGACATTCACTGGGACAAGCAGTCGGAGTGCATGGAGCCTAGCAATTTGAATCAGAAACTTGATGAGCTAGAGAAAGCACTAACCGAGAGTCAAAGAGCCGCTATCCAGTTACAGAAGTGTTGGCAGCGTTTAGGGCCGACAGATCTGCCATCAGATGTTGACCCGACGCAATGGTGGCAGGAGATTCAAGATAGTGACCTGCCGTCGCTTACAACACGCCAACGGTCTTTGCGCGAATCTTTTGAGAAGTGCCTGCGGACTCGGAGTATTGCCGAAGAGCAACTACGCCCTTGGCTAATTCGTTTCAACAAAACGGATAATTGGGCTAACTTGCCAGTGAAACGCAGGATTCGACTTTGCGGCGCGGCAATTCATAACGATCAAGCGTGCGAAGATGGATTACCGGTGCCGCCAGACCAACTGTTGCCCTTCTTTCTCGCAGCACGGAGCGCAGCTGCGCCTGGCAAGGAACTGTTGGGTGAAGCGCTATGCTCATCATACGAAGCTTTTCGTAACACTCGACAACACAACCAGCATGGCCGCGACGAAGAAGAATCGCAAAACTCGCCAACGCTTATTGGCGATAGCACTCATTCAGACTGGTACCTCCAAGAGTTCGATCGTGCGCTATTGTCTGTCACGGGGGCAGCGCATCCGAAGATCGCTGCAACGGTCGGGCGGGTCGTTGATTTGTGGGAGCAGGGCGAGAAGGTTCTCGTTTTCGCATTCTATCGTCACACCTGTAGAGCTTTGCGACTGCACATCAGCAATGAAGTCGAAAAACGAAGCCATGCACTAGCTCGACGTCGATTGGCGGCCTCTGGGCAAACAGGTGCAACCGATGAGGCAATCGACGAACTCGTTGCCAAAGTACAGCGGAGCTACTTCGACGATGTGAAGACAACCGGCCGGCAGGTCTTGGATGAAGAGCTGTCGCAGATCGTGGATTCTAAACTTGCGGAGAATCGTGGCGAGGCGATTTCCGCTTTAGTGCGCGATGAGCTTGTAGACATCATGCGGCGCTTCATGCGAGTGTCGACAACCTTGGTGCGAGCATTTCCAATTCACCAGCTCGAGACGGTCAACCCCGCGCAAGCAGTCAAGATGATGTTGAATCACGAAGATGGCTCAAAGTTCTCCTGGCGTCGCAAGTTCGAGGCGTTCATTGATTTCTTCGTCCGACGCTGCTCGTCGGCTGAGCGAGAAGGGTTTCTCGAGGCGGCGAGAAGAACGTCCACAGGTGCCATTCGCATTAAGGTCGATGAGACGCTCACTTCAGAGCAAGTCGAAGGGAAGGACGGGTTCACAATGACGCTCGCAAATGTTCAAGAGGCAACCGGCCTGACGGATCGCGACCAGCGGACACGTCTCATGCGATCGTTCAACACGCCGTTCTTCCCGGACATCCTGGTTTGCAGCGAAGTCATGGGGGAGGGAGTCGACCTTCATCGCTACTGCCGGAATGTTATCCATCATGATTTAGCCTGGAACCCAAGCCAGATTGAACAGCGAACTGGTCGCGTCGATCGCCTTGGCTGTAAGGCTGAGAATCGCCATTCGATTCATGTCTACTTGCCTTATGTTGCTGGTGCATCCGACGAACGCCAGTTCCGTGTGATGCGAGATCGGGAGCAATGGTTCCGCATCGTGATGGGACAAGACGAAGTCACGAAGTTGATACCCATTGATGACGCAGGCTGCCGGCCAAACTTACCGCAGCAGTTCGTCGAGCAACTGAGCTTTAATTTGGAGATCTAGATCCATTCAATGCCGCGCCGAAATCACTAGCTGTCCTGGAGATGCCAATGACCGATGAACTTGCAACGGGTGCCGACGATGCTTACATGAAATCGACCTTCTACGAGCAACTTGTAGAGCACGTGTTCATCTCTGAAGTACTCCAGGAAGCTTGGTACTGCTACGGAAAGACCGTAGAAGTACTCCGTTCCGAAGTAGATGCATCAGGATACGACGTCGTGCTTGAGTGCAATGAAGTCTTGCGGCATGTACAGCTGAAAACGTCAAGGCGCGAGTCAAAGACGGCGAGGCAAAAGGTCAATATCGCGTTGGCAGCGAAGCCCAGCGGATGCATTGTCTGGATAGTGCGAAGCGAAGATACCGAATCCTGCCGGGCAAGTCTGTCCTATCTCTTCTTTGGAGGCGCGAGCGGAACGCCCCTGCCATCGCTAGACGGGTTTAAGGTTGCAACTCACACAAAAGGGAATGCGGAAGGCGTGAAGAAAGAGCGAGCGGCTATCCGAGTGATCCCCAAAGCGAAATTCACTCCGATTGCGACCACTCGCGAACTGGTCGCCATTCTCTTTGGGCTCAGCAAACGAGCGAGTCCGAGCGATATCAACTGTCCAGAAAGCGATGAGTGTGAGTCAGAGGTGTGAGTGTTGCGATCTAATGATTGACTTGTCTGCTCGAATTCGAATTTACCGTCATCATCGTTGATAGAAGAAATGGTAGTTGTTAATGGCTCTATTCAAACTCAAAGGGATAAGTTCAGATCCACACGTCGCGGAACTGGAACTTGCGAAACCTGCGAAGCTGGCGCTCGAAAAGCATCTTGAAAATTGGCTCGAAAAGAACCCCTGGGCACTTGCGGAGGAACCACTGCTCATCATCGGCCGCCAGACCTCCGCAAATATCGATGCTGGAACAGTATTTCCCGACCTGCTTGCCCTCGACAGCGAAGGCAATTTAGTGATCATCGAGCTCAAGAAAGCACAGGCTCCGCGCGAAGTTGTGGCTCAAATTCTTGAATACGCTGCGTGGGCCAATGAGCTTTCGGAAGATGACATCATTGCGATTGCGGCCAACTACATGGGCTTTGCCTCAGACCAAGCTGAGCTTCTTATTAACAGTAGATTCCTTGAGACATTCGAAACTGAAGTACGTCCAAAGCTCAAGTCTCGCATGCGTCTTTTCATTGCGGCGGAGTCGATTCCACCGAGCGTCTCAAGAGTCAGCAGGTTTCTTCGGATTCAGCATAGTATTGACATAAGTTGCATCGCGTTTTCCGTCTTCGAGACCGGAAGCAATGAGGTACTGGTCACAACCGACACATTGGTTGGCCATGAGGAGACCAACAGCCTGAAGAGTTCCTCGTCAAAATGGTCTCGTGACAAACCGGTCCGGCAAGTCGTGTGGGAGGCAGTGCAAGAGTTTGTCGCCAATGACCCTTGTCGGACGTTCGCACCAAAGGACATCGCGGAAGTCATTCTAAAACGATATCCGAACTTCAACCGCTCGACTATCAATTGCCAGATCACTTCGGACTGTATTAACCATCCATCAAGGGGTCATTACCCGGGAGGTGAGGACCGATACTGGAGGATCGCAAAGGGATCATTTCGACTTGTTCAGCCAACAGACATTTTCGATTCAAGTGGCGAGCTATCACCGTCATAAACGCACTGGAAAAAGAACGCATCATGCTCGTCAGCAAACCATATGAAATCCCCAAGATCGCCGTTCCCCTCGAACGATGCTACTGGGTCGTAGAAAACCTATTACTAGCCGGCGCATATCCTGGCCATCCAAATAGCCATGCTCACACAAAGCGAGTTTCTGGGCTGTGGGAAGCAGGGATGCGGACATTTATCAACTTGGTGGAAGAGGAAGAAACCAACCACACCGGGCAAGCGTTTGTGCGATATGACGATGTATTGCGAGAATTGGCGGTGAACAACAGCGATCGGATCGCTCATTTGCGTTTCCCAATTCCCGATCAGAAGATCACTACGGTCGATCGGATGCGATCAATACTGGATGCCATCGACTTATCCCTTGGTAAGAAAATTCCCGTTTATGTTCACTGCTTCGGCGGCATGGGCAGGACAGGGACGGTCGTCTGCTGCTGGTTGCTGCGACATGGCTTGGCGTCGAAGGAAAACGTACTTAGCCTGCTGACTAAATTACGACAGGCCGACGTTGAACGCGCTACCTGGCCAGCGCCGGAAAACAAGATACAGTGTCAGTTCGTGATGGATTGGCCTGAGTCTAGCAGTGCCGACCCGATGCACAGCACCATAAATCGTCCTAAGCCTTCTACCAAAATGCTTGAGGGAAATTGGTTTGAACGGATGTTTGGCTTTACGGAGTCCAACCGCGAAAGTGTGCACAGCGAACTCGAAGTTGACGGAATTAACCTGCGTTCGAAGAAAACAGACGCAGCTTGGATTTGCGGCAAACTTGAGATTGTCTCCCTTGCGGATCTTCGCGAACGCGTAAGAGGACTAAATCCGAATCGCGGGAACGCAAACAAGGTTTCCGAATTGGTCGGAGATGCCAAGGCATTGCATGCCGATTCCAAAGCTACTGGAGCATTTTTTCAAGTGGCGTCGCAGTTCAATTTGCTCGAAATGGTTTCCCCAAGCGTCACTCCCGAACAGGGCATCACGATTTACGAGAACGATCCGACACAGGGCCCAGCTTGTGCGGTTGCATGTGCTGCCGGGACTGTCTATCGAAATTACTTCGTTGAATTGGATAGTCAGATCGGACAGACCGCGAGCAAGCAAGTGGATTGCTTGTCAGCGATTTGCGAGACGCTTGGCAATGTGAATAGACGACTGTGGAAGATGAAAAACGGTTACGCACTCCCATCTCCTGATGGACTTAAAGAGGTCGATTCCAAGCTGAGTACGATCTCGGAATCGGAGCTGGACAAATTGCGTGGCGAGCTAAAGATTGGCTTGCAGTGGGATACCCAGGTAACTTTGAGTGACTGTGAGCATTTAGTCACTCAAGCGTATTGCTCTGCACTACCGGTCGCCTATAGCGGATTACCTTCGCGATCGTGGGAGAGGTTCGCGAGACTGATTTTGGAGGCAGCTTATGAAGCGACGTTTGCTGCCTCGGTGCTCAACGCGTCGAAGACGGGTAACAAATCGGTGTACCTAACATTGCTAGGCGGCGGTGCTTTTGGCAACGACCAAGTATGGATTATGGACGCGATTCGCCGGGCAGCGAGACTGTACAGCCGATTTGACCTTGATGTGAAAGTCGTCAGTTTCCGCCACAGCAATCCAGCGATTCGCAGGCTATGTGAAGAACTTTGATTTAGTCCGACCTCGGCATACATTCAACACCAAATGCGGATTACACCGAAGAGCTCCGCGGCGAGACATGACTGTGCATCGACAGGATGAATGAAATGAATAGCGGAACAACCGGATACGATATCATCGGTGACATTCATGGTCACGCACATGAACTGAAGGCGTTACTCGCTGGCCTAGGATACGGCCGACATGAGCGTGGATACCGGCATCCAGATCGGAAAGCTCTTTTCGTCGGTGACTTTGTCGATCGTGGGCCAGCGATCGGAGAAGTCCTCGAGATAGTTAGGTCCATGGTTGACGCAAACGATGCGTTAGCGGTGATGGGGAATCACGAGTACAACGCGATCGCGTTTCATACGCCAAAGCCAGGACAGCAGGATGCGTGGTTTCGAGCTCATTCGGAAAAGAATCTGAAGCAGCATGATGCAACCTTGAAGCAACTTACCACAACCCAGATTGCGGAAGCCATTGAATGGTTCAAGATGCTGCCGGTCGCAATTAATGTCGATGGTGTTCGGATTGCCCACGCTTCGTGGCAGACTCGAGATATTGATCGAATCAATCGAGCCTTGAATACACAGGGCCGTTTCACACCAGAGTTTTTGACAATCGCCGAAGAAGCAGGGAGCGAGCTGAACGTTGCAATCGAGAACGTATTGAAAGGCCCCGAACTGCAACTTCCAGCCGGGCATTTCATCCTGGACAAGGCAAATCACAAGCGTGACACGGTTCGGATCAAATGGTACGAGAGTGGTGCTGGCAGAACTTATCTTGAACATCACTTGGGCAGTGACGAAGTTCCAGACGTTGCCATCAACGTGAACGACTTAGGGACCTTCGAGACCTACTTAAGCGACGCGCCCCCAGTATTTATTGGGCACTACTGGCTGACAGGAACGCCGAAGCATTTGGCTACCAACGTCGCCTGCACGGACTACAGTGTTGCGAAGGGTGGTAAGTTGGTCGCGTATCGCTGGGACGGCGAGTCGAACCTACGCGAGGATAAGTTTTATTGGCTGGAAGGCTAGATGCCAGACTCGTTTGAAACTCCGACTGACGCGATTTTCCACCTAGCTCATGAACTCAAAGATCTTGAGCAGCGAGCTATCGTGGTTTACGAACCGATCCGTCAATGCGATCGTTTCCAGCCGCTCCACTAACGTTCGCCAAATAGAGCAAACGCTCGACGGGCTGCTCGACTTCGCAGGAAGCGAGGGCGGCCTTCGACTCTTCAAGTCGCTTTGCAGATACTATTGGCAGATCGATCAAGCGGCGACTGCAAGCTACATCCACAGCTACCGTGACCTATGGGACAACGAGGAATCAGACACCCCACAAAAGAGTAACCCCGAGGCTGTCTGACGACGCTCCAAAGCCCTCGGCCCAGGTTATTCGCCAGAGCAGCCAACGAGCCATAACTCCAACGAGAGAAAACAGACTGTCGGTTTCAATCATTGTACTGACAGTGCTTTCAGCGACCGTTGGTCACGCTGCGGCGCGGTACGACTTCAGGTGCCCGCCAAGCTCGGTGTGGCAGACCAGCTTGTGCTTCTTTAGATCGACAACTGGCGGATCGCCATCGTCTCGAACGGGCGGCAAGTTATCGCGACCCGAATGGCCGCGTCGTTTGTTGTACCAGTCAGCCCCGATTCTCAATATGTGATTCAAGTGCTGCTCGCTGACGATGCAAAAGCCGTTTAAGACCTCGTGCTTGAGCGTCTGAATGACGCGTTCGACGAACGCCTGCAGGTTCGGCGATTTGATCGGCGTTTTCTTGATCGTGCGACCATCGCCTGTGAACACGTCGTCGAACGCTTGGACGTACTTTGTGTCTTGGTCACGTTGCAGGATCGTGCAGGGCAGGTTCTCGTCCTGCAGGAACATATCGAGGTTGCGGGCTTGCTGGGCTGTCCAATCGCCCGTCGGATTTGCCGTGCACGGCGAGACCCAGATCCGCCGAGTGCCGATGTGGATGAAGACCAGGAAATACAAATCGACCATCCCCTTAATCGTCCATTTCCGCTTGCAGGCGAAGTCGCATTGCCACATGGTGTCGGCGTGCCGCTTGAGGAACTCTGACCAGGTATCGGGGGTGTCATGCGGCTGTGGGCCGAGGCCAGCGTCAACCAACACATTTTTCACGGTTTGGCGGGTGACATTGTGGCCCAGCCTGCGCATCG
>JAGQOY010000214.1 GCA_020427005.1 Planctomycetales bacterium | reverse complement strand
TGAAAGCAAGAAACCGTGACGGATTAGGATGTGATCAGATCAAAAATCTGTGAGGTTTCAGGTTACGATAAGACTGCGTGTAGATATGGCAAGAGAGAATCACAACCCGACACGTCAGTGAGGGACTGACCGTCAGCTTTGTCATCAGGCCAATAGTTGGTTGCTCACCGACCAGCTGTAAGTGGATTCATGAACCACTGAGCGAACCACGGTCCCACGTTCCATGTTGGTGGCAACGCATCCCTCATTAACATTTCGGGTTGTGATGAAAACAAGAAGCCGTGACGGATCAGGTCTAGCCAGAGGGAAACTGTTTGCAGTATTCGTAGACTGCCATCGTGGTGGCCGTCACGACATTGTAGCTGGCCGGTGGTCCGTAGACTGGAATTTCTATAACATCGTCCAAGTGCTGAAGCACATCAGCCGTGAGCCCCTGCCGCTCGGAGCCGATTACCAAAGCAGTTCGGCGAGCGAAGTGGTAATCATAGAGTAGCTGAGCATTGGTAGTTTGTTCGAGTCCTACGCAGCGGTAACCTTCTCCACGCAATTTTTGTAGCACCGGGATTAAACTACGCGGTGTATGTATGTGAACGTAGTCAATAGCATCGCGAGCAATTTCGCGATCGACCTTTCCTGAGCCGCAATGCATTATGTCTCTAATCCCACAGCAACCTGCTAGCCTCACCATGCGACTTAAATTGACGTTGCTTCTCAAGGGGGCAACGACCAGTACGATTTCCCGAGGGCACAGCAACTCAGTTGGTGGCTTATGGCGCAAATGTTCAAATTTTGCCACGTTCTAATATTCCGGTAAGGCAATAACTAAGTTCATAAGTCGTTCTGGGTGAACGCAACCCCCGGCCTGAAGCCGTTCAATGACCGTTTTTCGCAACTCTTGGCCGAACGACCGATCTGCATACAAACTAAGGTGAAGTTGCAGAGCCTTGGCGGCCAGAAAATGTTGTGCCTTTCGAAGTTGATCAATTGTTGTTAGCCAATTTGAAGGCTCAGCAATTCTGCCTAATTGTGCGTTTACGGCCAACTCAAATGCGTTTGCAAAGGTCACGAAAGTTGGCTCTTTTAGCTGTCGCAATTGCCGAATGCAGAATTTGGCATCTGCTATGAAATAATCTTTGCGCCGGCGGTTATTCTTCGCGCCCACCAAATCGACATTGAGGCGGGCACACAAGGCCATCCAGCGATAGTGATTGGATCGCAACAGAAACACCTTCTCAAACTCATTCCAATCGCTCATAAGATAGTCGGCGGCCGCATGATGATCGTTTAAGTAGAGAGCTTGGAATGTACGAGCAAGGCAGATAAAGAATTTTGGGGACTGAAACGCGGCGTTACGAATGGAAGTGGCGGCGATTCGTATGGACTCTTTGGAGGCCAGTAGATCATCTTCAACTAGCTCGATGTAATGAGACGAATGAACGTGTGAGAGAAACCTGAGCATGGGATCGTTTCCCCGTGTAACGGCTAGTTCACGCAGCTGAGTCGTTTCCGACCGCAACTTGCGAAATTCGCCACGGAACCAGTGGCAGCCTGCCATTCCCCAAAGCAGAAAATCGTGATCCCAAGTGGATTGGACTGGTTCACGGGATAACACTTGGAGGTAGCGATTGGCCGCACGAAGAGCGAGACGAAGATTTCCTCTCTGAATGTACCAAACATACATGCAAAAATGCATGCTCTGGTGGATCTGATTGTTTCTGTCGACTTGTAGGTTCTTTCGACCCAAAGCAATCCAGCGAATCGCCAAGTGACGAAATCTCGGTCCACCAAATGAAAGCAGCCCACCGTACCGGACAAAGGCCAGTGCCCTATCGGCCAGTGATCCACGATCGAGTGCTAACCGGGTTAGCGTGAATATCAAGTCGGGTCCGGTTCGATTATCCAGGAAGATCAAAGGCGTTACCACGCGACTTAGACACTGTTCTATAGGGTTAAATGCCAACTGAGCATCCGGTTTTTTTGAAGCGCGTTGACGATTCTTTCGGGACAGGCCGAATAGGCCCATGGTCAATTTCTGGGGCAACTTCGTGGTGTTTTTTGAATTGTTTGGTGATATATCCAGGTGGCGAATTCCTTCAGAAAGTCGCTCCTGTCCCGATTCGAGTTTTCCTGCTCGGATCCATTGTTCGCCAGCCAGACTCGTCAGCAAAGCTTGATCAGGTCCGTGAGTTTTGGATAGTGCATCGTATAGTTCAGCAGCTGCGACACAGAATCCGGAATTGGCCAAGCAGTCGGCTTTGAGGCGGCTTACAGCCAATCGTTCACTAGGGCTTCGAGCGGCTTCGGGATGTTCGGCCAAGGCGATAAACGCCAAAGCAGATTGAAATGCTCCCTTACGCGCTAATTCCAAGGCGGCTTGCAAATAACTAGCAGCAGCTTCACGGAAGTAGCCGGCGCTCTGATAGTGAAAGGCGATGCGGGGCCAATTCTTTGGCGTTTCACAGGACAGGATTCGCCCCCATCGAAAGTGGCGTCGCTGCAACTGCGCTGGTGGCATGATTTGAATGATGGCTTTTCGAAATCGTTCATGCGCAATTTCAATCGAGGGATCGAAACCTTGCCCGCCGTTTCTAATCCATCCCTGCGAGCTTAACAGAGAAACAGTGTGGAGTAGTTGGTTGGGCAATACTCGGGAGACCATTTGTAGCTGGTGAAATCCCACAGCGCTATCGGCAACAGTCAGAAATTGCAGAACCTTTTCGGCTGTTCGTGGTAGCCGACCGATGCGGTGCCGAACCGACAACTGGGCGTCCGACGTAGGTCCGTGATGTTCCGAATGTTGGAATTGACGAACATAGCTTCGAAAAACCTCCTCCAACAAAAACGGATTACCTCCGCTGGCCAGAATCAACTGAAGGGAATCGTCAGCATTTAGTGGCAAACCGGCACTTTCTGACCACTGTTGCAGCAATTCCTGGCAAACTTCATTGGGCAGGGGATCGAGATGAATTCGTGTAAGGTTATTGCGATTCGAGTCCTCTGTAGCGGGATTTTGCCCCATGAGAAAACAAGAGTTAACAGGGTTGTTCTCAACTTCCTCCTCATCACACAAAACAACAATGCCATGGAATTGGTCGCTGCTGGATGTTAGTTTCGCTAATACTTCGCAACTTTCAATATCAGCCCAATGAGCACTTTCGATAGCCAGCAACATCGGCTGGAGCTGTGTGAGTTCAATCAACAAAGATTGAACAGCCTGCAAGCCCATGCTGAGTAGGCCAGGCATAGGGTTCGATTTAAGTAATTCGTTCGCCGAAGGTGTAGCACCTATCAGATGGTGAATTTGAGGAAAGATATCGGCAATCGTGGGACCGAACTTATTGACCGTGGCCTGCCACTGCATCGAAGGTTTGAACATCAGTTGCTGGATTACCTCACGCAGTATCGCAGCTAAGAGCCGCAGCGGAGTGTGATCCTCCTGATGACAACGAATACGCAATACTGTAAGGTCTCGTGTATTCAGACGGCATAACCAGTGAGAAACAAGCGTGCTTTTTCCTATACCTGACTCACCTCGAATGCAGATTACCTGAGCTTGATGATCGTGTCTAAACGTTTCGAAGAGGTAGTCGAGCTTATCAAGTATTTGGTTTCGCCGTGGACAAGTTACATCAACCGAGAGTTTCGAAGGCCTGGTAATTGAGCCGCCCAATTGTTTAATAATAGACTCTCCGCTGGGCCGATTGGCTGGGTCGGGTTGCAACAACTGCAACACAAGCGTAGCCAGGTCCTTGGGACAGTCGCTTAAATCCTTCAGCAACTGACTAGCGTCCAGGAAATAACGATCGGTGTCACGGGTTTGAGAGAGATCCACTTTAATAGGAGGGAAACGTCCCACTAAGATCTCGTAGATAACTACGCCGAAGCTATACCAGTCATTGGCTGGAACGGGTGGTTGTCTTAAAATCCGCTCAGGAGCCATGTAGTCAAGTGTGCCAACTATTTCATCTACCCAAGCTCCATTGATCGATGGAGATGGTTGATTGGCCCTAATTACTAATCCCAAGTCAAGTAGAACGGCTCGTTTCTTCGAGATCAGGATGTTGGTAGCCTTGATATCGCGATGTACTAGCCCTAGCTGATGTAGATAATCTATGGCGGAAGCAATTTGGGATAAGTACATTCGAAGAGCCGTCCAGTTTTCACCAGGGACAGCGTTTTCCCGGTACCAGGTTACGATATCCATGCCCTCCACCAATTCCATCGAAAAAAAGCGATGATCTCCCTCTGAAAAGGCGTCATAGAGTTTGACTACGTGGTTGTGATCGATTTGCGATAGCCAACGAAATTCTTCTAGAAAACGAAAAATGCTGTAACCATCCATGCGACGTGAGATCTTGATAGCTACCTGAGCAGCATTGCGCAAATCGATGGCAGAATACACATAACCCATTCCACCCCGGCCGATCATATGTGTTAGCAAGAAGGGACCTAGGTTCGTCGGCAGGTTTTGCATGCTAATCGCCGGAACACTGGTCTCCTTTATCGTGGAATCATTACTACGAATCGGTTCCGACACAGTTTCGCTAGCGATCACGTCTTTGAATTTGTCAACGGTAATTTGCAGCAGATTTTCCAGTTGCCGCGCATCAGCTGGGTATAGACTCACGTACGATTCGATGTTGGGAGCGCACTTCTCGTAGTTCAGTCGAAGTGCATACTCCAATACGATCAGCCGTCTCAGCAACTCCGGATTTTCCAAAAGCTCTTTAAACTGAAGTAGAAACAGCTGAACACAAGGCTGTGTTCGTTGTTCATCCTCGGAAACGCCTTGCTCGTCAGTGAAGTGTTCTGGCGGTTGGTACCGATATTCGATTTCCGCACCCAATAACCGGGCCAGCAAGGCTAGTCGCATATGACTGCCTACGCGAGCTAACAACGGTTCGTAACGATGAGGGTCGTAGGCGCGCCAGGAGGTGCGAAACTCTTTTTCAAGTGCAGATAGATCCGCTTCCAAGGTGCAGGGCTCGTAGTAATACGTGTAGGCAATAACTAGACAATCGATCCAGGCTACCACAGGTAGCACCTTAAAGTAATCATCCTAGTCTCAGATTGCTAGCTTTGGTTCCAAGCAGCCACATGAAAACCGGGCGATTAGATAGCAAAAGTTCGATTGGCATTGACCTTACGCAACTCAAACTCCTACTCTCCGATTTCCAGCATTTGAGTAGGACAAGCATGTCGCAACCCCGCGAGGTCAAGGAAGGAAGATTTTATGCGTTGTCGCGCACTTATGCGACGACTGAGCACCCTTTGCGCGCGCGTCGAGCCACCGGCAAATCTAACAGATTATTCTTATGCTGTCTTATATTCTTGGTCCTGAGCGGATGTGCAGGTCACAAGTATCTTATTCATAGGGATACGCCAGCCAATCCATTGGCGTTGCAATTGCAATTTACTCATCGAAGTGGTCCGCAGGTCAGTGACCGAGTGGCTACCGTACTGCGTCGTTTTGCCTTGAATGAGGAATATGAAGAGAATCCAGAAGTCTGCCTCGAAAAACTACAGCTTTTAGTCGATGCGGAGAGTCAACAAGAATTTGTTGTTGATGTCAGTGAGATTGTCTACAGCATAAGTGAGTTGGCATACATTCTCGGAAAACGAGCAGAGCAGTTGGATGATGAGGCTCGAGCCCTAGACATGTACGGTGTGGCCGTTAGCAATGCATACATGTATCTTTTTTCCACAGAGTTTGATGCTGTTCGAAATCCATACGATCCGCAGTTTCGCGGGGCATGTGATTTGTACAACGGTTCTTTGGAAGCTACGCTACGATTGGTAAACGCCAAAGGACAGCTCAAACCCGGACACAGTTATGAACTGACAACCGGCAAACAGACGTATGAGGTTGCTACGATTCTACGCGGCAACTGGCAGAACGAAGACTTCGAACGATTTGAATTTGTTAATGATTTCGAATTGGATGGACTGCCCGCATCGGGGCTATCCTATGGACTGGGCGTTCCCCTTATCGCCGTGCGCAAGACAGGTGATCCAACTGATGCGCGAGAGCACTATTACCCAGATGGACTCAGCTTTCCAGTCACGGCTCTGCTGCGCGTAGTACGTCCCGGTTCCATGCCCGGCAGAGGCGCCAATCACCGGCACCACTGCGTACTTGAATTGCATGATCCTTTGGCAGCCTGCCAATTGACGCTTGCAGGTCGGATTGTCCCTTTGCAGACGGACTTATCCACTGCCTTGGCTTACTTCCTTGACAGTCCTCAATTTCGCGAGACCGATCAAGCTACACTGGGACTGTTGAACCCCCAGCTTACGGAGAAGCATCGCGGTCTGTATATGCTCGAGCCCTTCGATCCGTCGCGCATTCCGGTCGTTATGGTGCACGGACTCTGGTCGAGTCCCTCGACCTGGATGCCGATGTTTAACGATTTAAGGAGTTTTCAAGAACTGCGGCGGAATTATCAGTTTTGGTTTTACCATTATCCGACTGGGCAGCCATTTTGGACTAGCGCCACGCAGATGCGAGAAGATCTGAAGAAGCTACGTAATGATTTCGACCCGGACCACCGGTACGAAGCTCTTGATTACATGGTACTAGTGGGACATAGCATGGGAGGGCTGGTAAGTCGACTTCAAACACTCGAAAGCCAGAACCAGTTCTGGGAAATCTTGTCGGATCAGCCATTCGATTCCGTACAGGGGGATCCAAAGGAGCTGAACATGTTACATTCAGCGGCATTCTTTGAACCCAATCCTGATATTCGGCGCGTTGTAACGATTGGCACGCCACATCACGGTAGCGACCTCGCTAACGATGCCACACGCTGGATTAGTCGTAAGCTCATTACGCTGCCAACCATGATGGTAAGTTCTGCCAAAAGTTTGATCAGCCAAAACCCCGGTCTGTTTCGCAATGCTGATCTATTATTGCATAGTACGAGTATCGATTCCCTGTCCCCCAGCTCACCGCTGTTCCCAGTAATCCTACGAGCTCCTAAGGCGCCTTGGGTTGTGTATAACAACATCTTAGGCGCAATTCCCGAACACAGTTGGTTTGGAGAAGACAAACCGGCAACAGGTGACGGTGTGGTAAGTCTAGTGAGCGCTCACGTTGATGATGCAGAATCAGAAATCAACGTCAATTCGGAACACCAGAGTATCCACCGCCATCCCAAGGCGATCCTAGAGGTTCGCCGAATTCTGCTGGCGCATTTAGAACAAGTCAAATCAGAATATAGGGTGGCGCAGCGACTAGCTTCTAGCCTCGATTCAACTAGGGTGCCAGCAAACACGGTAGCTGCTTCAATATCTGATGAGGCAAACGATTAGAGAACACCTGGAGCAGCCATATCCCATCGGACTTATTTGCTGGACAGCAAGTCGTTTACTAGGTCCCGTATGACTTGATCGCCTTTGGCTCCCTGGTAATTTAGCTCGCCTTGCCACCACTGGCGAATAAATCCATCCTGATCAATGACGTAGACCGTTGGCCACATAGTATTACTCCATGCATTCCAATTTTCTTTGTTGATATCAATCAGGATAGGATAGCACATTCCTTTTTCAACAGCCGCCGCACGTACACGCGTCGGATCTTGCTCGGCCGACGTTTCCGGAGACTGGATCCCAAGTACGATAACCTGGTCTCCAAACTCATCTTGCCATCGTTGATAAAGTCCAAAATTGGCTTGGCAATTACTGCATTGAAAAGCATAAAAGTGTAGCAGGATAACTTTACCGCGCAGCTCTTTTAAACTAAGCCCTGACGTGTTGACCCATTCGCGCGAGTCAATCAATTCGGGTGCGAGTGGATAAATCCGGCGTAATTTGGCCGTGTCAAATACCGATCCGATTATCTTTACCAAGATCTGTTGTTGATCCGAATTAAGCACATCGCGAATCGCGCCTTGTTCATCTTCTGTGGCCCTAACAACTGCCGACTTGAGTTCCTCTGTCGCGGTTTGCTTAAGAATCGCTTGCTGATAATCCCGCTGCGCCCGATCGACTCGACGAGCCAATTGCGTCAATCTCGAGATTTGATCTTTTGACAAGGACAGCCGAGAAGACACGGCAGGCACGAGCATCATGCGCACGCCCTGAGACTGATACTCGAGTTGTTTTAGCCGACTCAACTGATCCGATTTCAAATGTTTCGTTAGCCATTGCTGGGTAGTCCATTCGAGTCTATCGAGCACTTTCAGTTGCTCATTAGCCGGGAGATTTCGGCTGCGGAACCAGGGGCCATCGATCTCTTCAAGAAAGCTTCGCAGACTAGACTTTTGGGTAACGGTTAGCGCAAGCTCTTCGTAAACCTCGGGAGCGTGAATCAGCTTCAACAAGTTTCTTGGAACTAGTTCGTCCACCGATTCCTCTTGACAAGTTGCATCCGCAGCCATCCAGAAACATAACCACCAAAAAATGGAAGCCCAGGACAAGATCCCCGATACACTCAAGCGTGTTAGGTTAGGAATAGGGAGCATTTTTGCTTTCATAGATAGTCAAGGTTCACAGACAGCAGTTAATGAAGCGATAAAGTTATTCTAGTTACTACCGGCGGTCCGTGAAGTAAACTGCAGAATCGTACAGCTGGCGTTTTCCCGACATAGTTGTAAATCTTGCCAAGAAAATGAAATCCCTTCTAAACTCAATAGGCCGATTCGGAATCGTTGCCTGAAAAGGTCCTAATATTTGTACGGCCTATGTGGCGACCTTTGGATATCGCTAGAGATTGAGAAGGATGCAGAATTCATTGTGATATCTGGCATAGGAAAGGTAGGAATACAGGCCTATGGTCTCGGAAATACTGAACGAAGAGCAATTTTGGTACGTGTTTAGCAAGAGATAAATCAACACTGAGGATAATTACTAGTGTTGCTTACTTTTAGCATACGGAATCGAGGCCAAAAAACATGCTCATACTTACCCGAAAACAAAATCAAACCGTTCACGTCGGAAATTCGATAGTCATTAAGGTTCTGCGCATCAAGGGCTCTTCCATACAGATAGGAATCGAGGCTCCAGAAGATGTGCATGTATTGCGGGGCGAACTCGTAGGAAAGTTGCCTGGCGATCATGAGGTAGATGAATTGCCAAACAAGCCTAGTGATGCTTCTACGACGACACTACTCCATCACCGAGAAGCGATGTATGGTTGTTTCTGAGAATTCTTCGCCTGGATTAAGCCGCGTGCTGGGAAACTGCGGCTTGTTAGGCGAATCTGGAAAGTGCTGAGTCTCAAGACAAAAACCGCTATGGGGTGAAAAACCGCCTCCTAAGTGGTTGCCCGTGTAGAGCTGTACTCCAGGTTGCGTCGTGAGTACCTCCATGACTCTGCCCGAAGCCACATTTTTCGCCACGGCACACGTTCGCAATTGCCCGGATTGGCCGTTGACTACAAAGCAATGATCGTATCCTTTGGTAGCAGGTAATTCCAATATGCGTTCACCAATCAAATGGGGTTCTCGAAAATCGAGTGCTGTTCCCCGAACATCCGCTATTTCACCCGTGGGTATCAAAGTCTCATCAACTGCCACATAGTGATCACAAGATAATTGCAACTCGTGGTCCAAGACGTCACCTTGATTTAGCCCTTTGAGATTCCAGTAAGCATGGTTGGTTAAATTCAGCACGGTAGGCTTGTCAAGAACTACAGCTCGAAATTGATACACGAGTTCATTTGAATCGGTCCAACGATATTCCGCGCTAATCTGCAATGTTCCCGGATAACCCTCTTGCCCATCGGGACTAGTCAGAGCGAAACGTACTCCAGAGTGATCCTGTTCTTCGAAGGTTTGGGAGGTCCATATCTGTTTGTCAAATCCGATAGTGCCACCATGCAAATGATTGGGGCCATTGTTGATGACTAAACTATATTCATGACCGTCTAACTGGAATTTGCCTCGGGCTATGCGATTACAGAATCGGCCTACCGTGGAACCCAAATACGGATGGCGTTCTAGGTAACGACTCAAGTCGTTGTAGCCCAGGTTCACGTTTTCGACTTGACCATTGCGATCAGCAACTTCGACAGTTACCAGAATGGCCCCGTAATCCGTGATGGTGACTCGCTGGTGATGACAGTTGGTCAGAATAAATAGAGATACCGATTCACCACTAGAAGTCTTGCCGAATTCGGAACGCTGGATGGACATTTTGTGGGCCGTAGTATTGAAGAATCGAACCAAATTGCAATTGGCGCCATGGCACAAGGCATGCACCAAATTGTGACGGGATTTACGCTCCCGCCAAGGAGACTCGCAGGAGCAGTCCTTTTAGGGGGGTTGTGCGATTTGAGGCTAGCTCGAGTAATTAAGGATTCAAGTCTCAGCAACAAAGTTTGGGTAGCGGCAACCTCAATAGCAAAGCCGGTTTCCGAGTCGGTTGGACTCGGGAATTGGAAGGCATTTATCAACCAGACCGGTTTTCCATACATCATGTCAGCCATCATTGCCATTGACCCGCTCACAGCTCTACCCGAGCACGAGGCGTGGTTGCGCACTATCTTGATGTCCCGGTTGGGTTGCCGCGAAGAAGTCGAAGAGGTGATGCAAGAAGTTGCCGTAGCGGCAGCTAACCAATCTGCCAAGTGCGAGGGAGTGCAGCGCGTCGGTCCGTGGCTGTATCGGGTGGCGGTGCGGCAAGTAATGTTGTTGAGAAGACGTGAAGGGCGGCGCAAGAAGCTCATGAACCGGGTTATGGAATCGCAGGGCTTGCCCACCCAAACGGAGATGCCAGAACCGATTGAATTCCTTTTAAGCCAAGAGCGGCAGAAGAGAGTTCGTCTGGCGATGTCTAAGATTTCTGAACGCGACCGCCAGCTGTTGATGCTTAAATACGTTGATGGATTGTCCTATGGAGAGATAGCACACCGCCTTGGGGTCACGGCAAGTTCAGTCCAGTCGCGATTGCATCGTGCACGAGCGCAACTGCGACAACGTCTGGCCGAACAACAAGTAGTGGAGGCAAAGTAGAAAAGTCAGAAGAAGATGAAGGGCTTTTTCTAACCAGGAATTGCTGTGCGGAAAGAGGATTGCTGTCGTAGAGCGATCGCAAAAGTACTAAATGAAGAGACTGTCTCATTTTCAATTGTTTTGAATGCCATGAAAGAATTTAAACATACTCAGCCAGACTGGATGGATGCACTAGTTTCCGGTGAATTGAGTCCCGCTCAATACCGCACAGCGATAGTATCGATGGATCGACAACCATTTTTGTGGCGCGCATGTGCCTTGGCCTTCTTGGAAGATCAGGCCATACGTCAGGAGTTACACGAACTCGCTCGGAACGGGCAGCCCTGGGAAGAAATGGAGATCGATCGAGAACCCTTGCCTAGTCGGGCGGCCACTATTGAAGAATCATCGGGAATGGCGAGCTATGTTGAGCCAAATCAGCTTGAAGGCTCTCAAGCAAGGATCGCATGGGTCAGCGAAGGTCATTGGAAAAGCCGCTTGTTTTCTATGGCAGCGCTCGTATTGTTGAGCTTTGGAGTAGGTTGGGTGGGCTCCGGATTGCGAAGCATCCATCCACAGAATGGTCAGGCTGTCGAAGAGGGCAATTCTCACCAAGCGGCCCTGGTGCCTACATTGGGACTGGGTGGTAGTCCTACTCAGGGTCAATCTAACAGTTGGGATTCTTTAATCACCTCGGATGTGCCCAGCGATTCTATGATGTTTATTGATCGACGTATTCCAGAACCATTGCTGCGACTGGAGCATCAGGGACGAATTCGCATCGAGTCTCTCGATGCCATTGTGCCGGTTGAGTTGGAAGATGGTCGTACTGCCTTGGTGCCGGTGCAGAGGTTCCGTGTAGTGCCTGTTACTTTTCAGTTTTAGGTCGATTTGTATGCAACATCTAGTCAGCACAGGCAACTGTAATTGCGTGGCTGATAGAGCGTGGTCAACGCGACGTGGCTCATATTAAGGAACTGAGGAAAAATAACTTC
>JAGQOY010000213.1 GCA_020427005.1 Planctomycetales bacterium | reverse complement strand
GTTTGTTTTGGAGATCGATCAATTCCTTTTCTATCGAGCTCAGCTTTTGTAAATCTTCGAGTACTTTCTGATTGGCGCTTCGGTTTTTGATGTCAATTTCTTGCTTCTTGGCCTCAATCTCGTCTTCTTTGGATAACAGTGACGCAAATGCCTCGTCCACGTAGTTCTCGGCCTTTAGCAACTTATTGGCCTGTGCCTCGGCCTTCTGACGCTTGGATACTACCTCCTCAACGGATACCAAACCGCGAGGCAAAACTTCTTCGGCAATGCGAAGTTGATTCCGAACGTCGACCAATTCCGCTTGAACTACTGCTACTTCGTTTTTTGCCTGCTCCCATTTCTGTCGGGCTGCCTGATAGTCTTGGTTGAGCGAGGCGATCAAGTTCAATCCTACATTTCCCTGTATTTGAGCCGCTTGTTCGGATACTGTTAAACTAGATTCTGCGGCAATTTTCTTGGAGTCTATTAAGGCAATTTGCGATTCAAGCTGTGAAACCGCCTCACTGGCAAAGGGAACTAGCCTCAGTAACAATTCCCCCTGTTCTACGTGACTTCCTTCTCTCAAACCCGGTTTCACATAGTCCACAATTCCCTTCGAAGGACAGAGTACTGCTTGTGACCGCTCTTGAGGATCTAACGCTACGACTTCGCCGTAACCTCTTGCAGTCTGACGCCAGGGGACCAAGAGCATTCCAATTAATCCAGTAACAAGTAATGCTAAAGCAACATTGCCAATACGGCGTACCACTCTTCCCGTGTGCACCAAATGCATTGCAGGAAAATCATTAGCTAGCGTGTTGTGCTGCAGCATTATTCGAACTCAGTAAGCGAAAGTGTTTGGAAGCCTTTGTTCCGTGCTTAACGGTCAGGATATGTTTAGTTGACGACCACACTGGTTGGCCAAATCCGAACAATTCGAGCGAAGAACAATTGTCCACTCGTGCTCCGAATTAGTGAGGTTGCTCCATACCGCCTGACGCTTGCTTGGCGGGAGCCAGTCGAGAAGGCCGTCAATAATTAGCAATTTTGGCTTGTCTGCGATCGCTCGTGCCAGTGAAAGTTGAGCCAAATGGGTTGGGCACAATGGTTTTCCGTCAGATTGTAGAATAGTCGCAATTCCGGCAGGCATTTGTTGAACGGTTTCCTCGAAAGCGACTTGCTTTAAAGCCCAATGCAGCCGGGAAGTCCCCACGTGAAACCGTCCCAATCCTACATTGGTAGCTAAAGATGCGTTGATGATTTCAGGAAAATCCGCCAAACCTATCCAATTCGCATTCGCCCTCGCCACCTTGTAAACGTCTATACCATTTAGTCGAATCTCTCCCGCCTTGGGATGGGTTAATCCCGCGAAGGCGTTGATGATGGCAGAAAGTTCCTGCGGCTCGCTTCCTGTGAGTGCAACATGCTCACCCGCTTGGATCGTCCCAGCATGAAATTTGAATGCGATTCCAAAAGAATTATCAATCTCCAAATCGCTCCACCTGATATCTGCCGCGGATTCGGCACATTCCGCTAACACAGTTCTTTCATCAACCGGGATGTCTACTAAATGCCCGACCTTATCTACTGCGGCCATCAAATCGTAAAATTTTTCAATGGTCTTGCCAGCCTTCGAGAACGCTCCCACGACGACCGTGACGACAAGTTCACTGGCCACCAACTGCCCAAGCGTCAGTTGTTGATTGATTACTAACCAACCACCCAAACTTAAGATGGCAGTAGAAGCGAGGGCCTGTAAACCAATGGCAAAAGCAAACTGACGCATAACAATCCGAAACTGTTGTTGTCTGGCCCGCAAGTAATTTGTGGTCAGTCGATTTGCATTTTCGATCGCCAACGGCTCGCCACCGTGTAGTTTAAAGGCCTTTGGTGAAGCTAAAACATCTTGCAACCAGTGAGCCACCTGGTATTTGACCTTCGATTCCTGAATCGAAGTACGCACACCACCTCGACCTAGCAGGCGAGTGACCACTAGCATGGAAAAAAGAAGAACTAAATCAAAACCAAGTAGAAAGGGATGGTAAAAAGCTAGCAGCGTCATACCGAGTGTCGTTGCCAACACGATCGATATGCCCTCTAGTAGCAGTGACGCCATGGATTTCTGGATGGTTACGATATCGAATACACGATTGGCTAGTTCTCGCCGATACTCATTTTCCAGATACCCCACCGATGCTCTCGGGAATCTGTGTGACAAATCTGAAACAAATCGCACAAACTGTCGGCGTTGCATGATTTCGACGACGACAGTTTGCAGCAACTGCAGTACACCTCCTACAGCCAAGCACACTAATAAGATCAACGCCAAAATAATCAAAGGTTGAAGATGTGTACCCCAACTAACTACGTTTACCAATGATTCAACAGCCAATGGTGTGGCCAGAGCGAGTACTCCATTAGCCAGGGCAAAAATCAAAACGGTAAAGATGTCTCTTTGCTCCAAACGCAGCAATGCGAAGAACCGTCGCAACGGCCCCACATTTTCATGTCCCGAATGTTCATGTCCGCTTCGATCGGAATGAGGAAAGTCCGTATTGGATGCACTCTGTGCCCAATGATTTGAAACGGCTTGACACGCCAAGTCTTTGCACACCACGAACGTCCGCACATCTTCTGCTGTTAGCAATTTCTCAACTTCGACAGCGGTCAGAGAGACTTGCTCGACTTGGTTATGAAAATGTGTCCCATCAATCCGCCCTCCACTCTGGCTTTCGAACAGCCAACAGCCCTGATTAGGGGCAATTGCCAGGGCTAACATACGTTCAGCCAATAAATCCTTAACTTCGCGACTAGTTAGCGCTGCCTCGCGCAGTGTCAAGCCAACCAGTTGAGCCCCATTGACTAGTAGATCGCAAACGTCACCGGAGGTCGACGCAAAGGCGTCAGCGAGCTTGGCTCTGGCCGCGTCGAGCAGCGGAATATCGGCCAGCGTGCTGGTTCTCAAAATGACTCGTGAAACCATTTCTAATTTGTCTTGTGAGATCAATTCAACATCCTTACGGTTGCCCAGCGTCTAGGTTTCACACGATGCCGAGTGCCGAATGCGCCAAGAAGGGGGTTGTATACGGGAAGCTGTCTGGAATTAACGTTGTAATGACGCAATCAGCCTAAGGTATAATGTAGATGCAAGCACGAGTTTGACCACCTCAAAATTGTGCTATCACAAAGCCGACACTATCACGTGTTGATGGAATCCCAGACTTCGTAACACTGCTTTCGCGTTTTTTTCGATTCATGTTGTTGTGTATTGCTAACTTGGAAACATTCAACTTCAGCCAATCCCTGTGGAAGCAGACGGTGAAATATGTCGCCATGCTTGCCCGTGAGTACGCTTGTGTTACTGTGCTATTTCACCACGAAACAGCATTGTACCTTACATATGAGCAATTCGATTGTACCGGGAAACATAGGACAGTCGCCCATGAACAGTCCTGACTTTTCAGCGTCATATTTCCATCGCCAATATGCTCCGCTGTGCCTCATCTTATATGGATTTTCGGCCGTTAGCCTAGTCTTGGTGATCCTAATCGGCGACATCCAAGGGATCTATATTGGCGGCGGAGTCAGCTTGCTTTTGGGCAGTTTAGGACCTGCTTTTCACTATCTGCAAATCAAGGATGACGGCCACAAGTTGAGTATTCAATTCGGACCGTTGCCCCTTTTCCAGCGACCGGTTTATTATGCCCAACTGGACTCTGTAAGAATTGATCGTACGTGGTTGCTGGATGGCTGGGGAATACATTACAGTTTGCGCGGCGGTTGGGTCTGGAATATTTGGGGTCGTGACTGCGTCGCTTTAAACTTCAAGGGTGGTGGTGTTTTTTGCGAGTCGGCACGGACGAAGCCAAAAGCCTGCATACTTTTCTACAGAATAAAATTGCCCATTTTGAGTCATGAGGATACAAGTGATTACGCGTAGGTCTTTATTGGGATCAGCAGTAAGTGGGATTGCGAGCGGCTGGCTTGCCAAAGGTTCTTTGGCCACCGATGCACCTCGTGGCCAAGTTGAACTTTCGACTGTCGGGGAAACGGAGAATGTCTTTGAGTACATTCAGCGACGCGCAGGACCGTTTGATCCCGCACTCTACCGTCAGATTTTAGGTGCCGCCAACGAATTCAAAGAAGGTGATGCGATCGTAGGTGTGGCGGCATTAGATGAGCAATCACGCTCCCGCGCACGACAGTTGCTTTACCATACTCGGGTGAGAGATCTGGATAAACATCCTCTCTTAAAGGATCAGTTGCATACGCTAATCATCCAAAATACCTCACGCGAAGCAGCTCGCTTATCACAACACTTGACGCTAGGTGAACTAAAGGAGCACCTCCTGGCTTCCAGTCCTGTCACCGTCAGTGAACTAATGCCGGGGCTTTCCAGCGATGTGATCGGTTGCCTGGTTAAGATCATGTCCAATGCTGATTTAATCGAGCTGGGCTCCAGAGTATTCAATCCCTTGCCAGGCTCAAACATAGGCGCCAAAGGTTACATGGGTGCCCGCATTCAGCCCAATTCTCCTACGGATAACGTCGATGACATTCGCTGGCAAGTTTTTAATGGCTGGGCATTTGCCGTTGGAGATGTGGTGCTTGGCACCAATCCAGTTTCGAGCGATCCGCGTTCGGTCCTGGCTGTTGAACTGGTTCTGGAAGAAATACTCGAGACCTTCGCAATCGAGCATTTACAGCCACATTGCGTGCTGTCACATATCGATGTGCAGGCAGAGGTGGAACAGCTCTCTCCCGGCAGTACGCAATTGTGGTTTCAGAGTATCGCGGGCAGCGACAGTGCGAACGCGACTTTTGATGTAACAATTGAAAAGATGTTAAGGTACGCTAGTCAGCGCACTGGGCGGTACGGGCTGTATTTTGAAACGGGGCAGGGCGCTGATTTTACAAATGGCCACAGTCACGGATTCGACATGGTCTTGCATGAATCTCGCAAGTACGGCTTTGCGCGTGCTCTGGCCAATTCGGTAGCCTCTGTTTCCAAACAAACTGCCGATCAACAGCGTGCGTGGGTACATGTCAATGATGTAGCAGGCTTCATTGGGCCTGAAGTCTTTCGAACGCGCGAACAACTAGTACGCTGCTGCTTGGAAGATATCGTCATGGGCAAGTTGCATGGCCTGTGCATCGGTTTGGATGTTTGTTCTACCTTGCATATGGACGTGAGCCTGGAAGATCTGGATTGGTGCCTTGATCAAGTGATGCCGGCAAACCCGGCCTACTTGATGGCCCTGCCCACCAAAATTGATCCCATGCTCGGCTATCTTACGACCAGCTTCCAAGATCACGTGCGTCTCCGACACAAGTTCAATTATCGCGTCAATGATGGCATGTGGGAGTTCTTCAAATCGCTAGGCATCATCAATGCCGATGGCACTCCGACGAATCATTTCGGAGATCCTTTGTGGGTTTATATGCAATATCGACGAAGATTGGGAGATTCCCGAAGCGACGAAGAATTGCTGCAAATTGGTCAACAGGAAATGGACGCTGCCCGTAGAAGGGGAGTCTTCCTCGCGCGTGGTTATGGTTCGCAGCCGTGGATCATGAATACACCGCTTGCTGCTGAAGTCACTCAAATCTATGAAGATGCCAAGCTATGTATCTGGAAGCAGTTAGAGCGTGAATTCGTAGAGCGATTTCAAAGCTCAGTGTTCCTAGAGACTCGCTCACAAGATCGCACGGACTACATCTTGCACCCAGAAACTGGAGAACAACTCAGTCCCGGTTCGGCTGCAACCGTGGAGGAGCTGAAAAGTTCACGGCCTCATGATTACAACGTCCAGATCGTTATATCAGATGGCCTCAATGCACTTTCCATTATGGAAGCAGGACAATTAGAAACCTTTCTGCGCGAACTCCAACGGTTACTTGCAAGTTCCGGTTATTCCCTTGCTCCGGAGCATCTGTTTATTAAATCGGGACGGGTCCGCGCCGGTTACCGGGTCGGTGAGGCGTTGTTTGCAAAAATGCCGGGAAAACGTGCTATTCTACATATTATCGGTGAACGACCCGGCACGGGGCACCATACTTTTTCGGTCTACATGACGGCTCCCGATGGATCCGTGTGGGGAGAAGCAGGAGAAGTCGACCACAACATCACCAAAGTCGTCTCGGGTATCGCCATAACGGCTCTAGCGCCGATCGCTGCTGCAGCCGAATGTGTCCGCATCTTAGATACTATGTAGCCAAACTGCACAGTAGCCAAGACGGCACAGTAGAAAAAAAGCACACGGGCGAACGCTGGTCCTTGCATTGCAGACTATTGTTCTCGGTGAATCTCAATGGTCGTGTACAGAGCCTCGTCGGAGAATCGTAGTGCAGCCGTCACCCTGCGCAACTTGCTAATGAATTTGGCGAAAGATGATTGCTGCTCAGGCGAAAGAAATTGCGTTGCTTGTTGACGATTGCCATAAACTGTCGAGTAAACCTGATCCCGTTCTCGGTCATATTTGTATTCTCCGTCAGGGCAAAAATAGGTTACACCATACTTGGCGTCAGCCAACTCATTGACCGCATTGATGTCGACTCCGTAGAGCTTGATCAGCGTGTGAATGGGCATGATATTGCGATGGGAAGCCTGCCGTGATTTTTCTGCCCAGTGGAGCCTTAGTTCTGCGTGCGATTTGTCCATCGCTGCCATGTTAAACTGCAACAAGGCGTGCGAGGACGCGGGCTCAGATTGAGGCGTATTCGATGCGTCTATGACTTCGTGCAAGACTTCGGCCCGTGTGGCCGCTATCATTTGGCCGTTCACCAGGCTTACATGAAACCTCAGTTTGAGGGCGTACATTTGGAAGCTGATGACATAAACTGGATGGCCAGAGTAGTCTGGTAAACGGTAGGCATCAAAAGCAGACGGAATCTCACCGAAATTAGATTGCTCAAGAAAGATCCTGGCCGCTAATCCTTCAAGCAACCTAAGAGCCTTGGCCTGATCCTCAACATCGACGGCTACGTACGTCGGATAATTCATGGCGGCGATGCCAAAGGCCGCCAAGGACTGTGTATAGACGTCCGACATAAAGGGAATATCCAGCGGACGCAGTTGTGTCGGGTCTACCTCGAGAACCGTATCGTCATCACATACGTGGATGGAACAGCTATCTCCTAACCAAGAGAGATCGGTCAAAGTGGGATCGGAGCGCAGCGATTCTCGCACGCCGGGAAGCATTTGCAATACGGATGCAATTTTCTGACGTCCTGGCACAACCGCCAACGAAGTGATTGCCGACTTGGCAGAGCGACTCAAATCCAATGGTAGCGAGTGCTCGCTGAGCAATTGTCGCAACATCGCATAGTTCGAACTGTTTGCGAATGGAAGAACACATAATTGGAGCTGAACAGGTTCATCAGTTCGAATGCGAATTGCAATTGGGTCAAAGGTATTGCGCCATGTTGCTTCAAACCTTTGCTTGTACCTCTCGTATTCCTCACGCTCTTGTCGCGATACGTTGAGGACGTTCAATTCCGTCAGCGGTGTTAGGTACTTGATGCGATTGAACACCGAACTAGTAGCTGTGTCACTGCTGGCATCAAATGCGTAGGCTCCCCCTTGAGGACACACTATCTTCTGCGGATTGACAAATCTTCCTTCAACAAGTGAACTGAGGGACGGCGGAGAGTCGCCGTTTTCCATGCGGTACATGAGCGAGGCATTGTTGAGCATCACCAAATGCCCCAAAGCCTGTCGCCTACGTTTCTCACCGATTTTGAATTCAGGACTGAACAAATGTCGCAGGAATGCATCCGAGCAATAAAGATACCCACCGCTTACTTCCTGAGTGGGAGGTAATAAAGTGGTCAAATACTGGTAGTCAACCGCAGTTTGCAGACTCGTTTGCGGATCCAGCAAGGTATCGACGATTTTGCGAATCGCCACGTGGCTATTCGAGAAGATGGTCATTTCATCTGTACGAACAACAAATGAACTCACTATGCGGTCTGTCGTATAACGGGCCCCCACTTTGTGCCCACGATAATTGAACTCACGCTCCTCAACATCAGGACGTAGATTCTTAACTTGTTCGAACCATGCCTGTGCAGCCGTATCGAATTCTGCTCCAGGTGTTCGTTTGACTACTAAGGTGAGATCCGTTCCCTCGGCCAAGAAGAAATCCGAACCAGTAAAGGCGATATCAGTAACCACTTGCTGCTGATTTAGGCGAGCCAAGTCATCGAGTTGTACGCACAACTGCTGTTCATATTTTTCCCGCAAGTGATGGTTCTGTGCCGAGACCGTGAATAGCCTCAACAAGCTAGCACCCCAATCGTTGGACAATTCCACCGCCTGCGTAGCGCTGGCCACGGAATTAAATTGCAGGAAATAGTGATCGACTGGAATTGCTCTAGCCAATACGTGAGGTTGAGGCAAAATACCTGCCTCTCGTTTTTTGTTTAAGAGAGATTGATAGTCCGGCGAACGGATGGTCGGTGGCCTGAGCGTACTGATATGAACGTTTAGGTCTGCGGTACCCAATGTACCTTCTAAGGTCTGCCTTTGAAGGGTTTGCTGGACCGCTAAGCCGCCACTGAACAAGAAGTACAGGTCCTCTTCACTGACATTCGTCGAGGGCGTTGGCTTGTCAAAAGCGGGTGGTTCCACTCCATACCGATCCTTGGATTGAAGCAATACATATTCGAAGAAGGTTTCTTCCGGGTAGAGCCGAAGTAGATCGACAAAGTGCTGATTTTGCCGTTCTGCCCACTCACGATAGATGCTGGTGGGCCCCGATTCAGTGCTGGGAATTGAGATTTCGATATCCGCTTCGCGCACATCTACTTTGCGACTGCCATCCAGATTTTCGGATACCGTTTCGTAGGACAATCGAAGTTTGGCATTACCATCTCCTCTCAGTCTCCCCTGAAACTCGGCGTGTTTCTGTTCAAATTTGGTCTCGCGCGGGTATATGAGGTAGGCCTTGTCGTCGAGTGGACGCAATCGCAAGTAGCTGCTCTTTTCAAACTCCTCGGCCAAAAACGGTTGCTCCAATCTCAATGCGAAGGCGTTAATGTCTCCGGTTTCGTTGCGATATGTTTCAACACGCACGGCGAATGGGAGATCTTTTGGTTGGGCTTGCACGGTTATTCCCACGTTCAGTAGGACCGAAAGGTAAATGACGAGAGACAGCGGCTTGGCTAAAACTTGAGACACGGAATTCCCCCTGAATGTTGGCTCTGAGTTGAGATTGCCAATTAACCCAATAGATACCACCAATTCGCGAGTTTGGCGCACAATTTGAAAATCTTGGCGATTTTTGACTGGAAGTGTGATTTGCCCGCAACAATTTCCGTTTGACAAATTTCTGGGGAGGAATGCTCTTGCGAGGGAATGTCCATAGGTTAGACACAGCGATGTGGCTCCCTGAATGAAATATAGTAGTCGCTCAATAAATGAGTCCGTATGGGTAAAAACAGGCTAGGCTTCCATCGCTGCACGCTGTCAGCCAAAAGGCAGGCTGAAAGCCTTACCTACTGAAATCCTGTCATAATTGTTGAGCGATTTCCCAGTGTGGGTGTTGCTACTCAGCCATGCATTGCTGTCATCCGATAAGATCCGTGCTAGAATGTTCGCGCTTCCATGGTGAGGCGTAATGTCGATTCAGCAAAGGCCTCCGATTCCCACCCTGAGATCCCTGCCTACGGAGTTCAAACCATGCCACGATTCAACGCTCGAATGTCGTTGTGGGCTGTTTTATTAATCTGCTTTGCTCTTAAGAGTTTTGCGGCAGACCGACCACCCAACATTGTTTTTGTTTTCTCGGATGATCACGCAGTCCAGGCTATTAGTGCGTATGGTTCCAACATCAATCAGACTCCGAATATTGATCGCATCGCCAAACAAGGCGCTGTGTTCGTTAATTCGTTCTGCGCTAACTCGATCTGTGGGCCTTCCCGAGCCTGCATTCAAACTGGTAAACATAGCCATTTGAATGGGTTTTTGAGAAACGGAAATCGCTTCGACAGTAGCCAGACCACTTTTCCTAAGATCCTGCAAAAATCAGGTTATCAAACCGCGGTAATTGGCAAATGGCATTTGGACTCAGATCCGGTGGGCTACGATTACTGGGAAGTTTTGCCCGGGCAAGGCAGTTACTACAATCCCGACTTGATTCAAATGGATGGATCGCGCAAGCGTTATGACGGATATTGCACAGACATCATTACCGATCTGGCTTTGGATTGGCTTAAAGAAGGCCGAGACCAGGACAAGCCATTCTTGCTGATGTGCCAGCACAAGGCTCCGCACCGAAACTGGACGCCGGCCCCGCGACACTTGGATATGTTCAAGGGAGTGACTGTTCCTGAGCCGGAGACGTTGTTCGATGACTACAACGGTCGTAGTGCGTTGTTGAAAGAAAATGAAATGTCGATCAATGGGCATTTCTTTTGGTCACATGATGCCAAGTTTCATGGCGACAACCTATTTCCCGAACATTTTGTGGGAGGCAATCAAAACGGTGAATACCGGCGCATGACGGATGAACAAAAGGCTGCTTGGGATGCCCACTACGAACCAGAAAACCAAGCCTTTATCAAAGCTATGCAGGCAGGTGAACTCAATGACAAACAGATTTTGCAGTGGAAATACCAGCGCTATATCAAGGACTACCTAGCGTGCATTCAGGCGGTAGATGAGGGTGTAGGCCGATTGTTAAATTACTTGGACGAATCAAAGTTATCAGAAAACACAATCGTCATCTATTCGTCGGATCAAGGTTTTTACTTGGGCGAGCATGGGTGGTATGACAAACGTTGGATGTTTGAAGAATCCCTGAAAATGCCGTTCCTGGTCCGTTGGCCTGGTGTTCTGCAACCCGGTGTTACTTCTCAAGCCCTTATCCAAAATATTGATTACGGACCAACCTTTTTAGATTTGGCTGGTTTACAGATACCTGCTGAAATGCAAGGCCGCAGTATCGTACCGGTGCTCAAGAATGCGGGACAAGCTCCCAGTGATTGGCGAGACGCCATCTACTACGCTTACTATGAAAACGCTGCAGTACACAATGTGCCGGTTCATGATGGTGTGCGCACGGATCGCTACAAATTAATGTACTTCCCTCGCGGAAGACAATGGAATCTGTTTGACCTTGAGCAGGATCCTCAGGAAATGCGGTCATTGCACGACGATCCGCAGTATGCACCCATTATGACGGCCCTACAAAAACGCTATCGTGATCTGCGGCAATTGTATGACGTCAATACCGCTACTATTCCCGCCACTCGCGGCGACGAGGCAAGGTGGCAGGAACGCGATCGTGAGTTGACTCGACGAGCCAATAACGAAGGTGCAAGTGCTCAGTTGGCATTCATTGGCGATTCCATCACCCAAGGTTGGGAAGGTAACGGCAAGCAAGTCTGGGAGCAGTTTTATGCGTCGCGTGGTGCCATTAATCTTGGAATTGGTGGCGATCGAACCGAGCATGTGATTTGGCGTTTGACTCACGGCAATTTGGGGAAGGTCAAGCCCAAGGTGGCCGTGCTAATGATCGGCACCAACAATACCGGACACGCTATGCAGGATCCAAGCGAGGTAGCTGCAGGAGTTCGCAAGATTCTCGACATCCTCGATGAGAAACTGCCGGATACCAAAGTAGTATTGCATGGCATATTCCCACGTGGAGCCACCGAGTTTGATGAAGCACGACTGAATAACATCGCCATCAACGATCAAATCCGTCGATTCCACGACGGGCAACGAGTCTTTTACTTGGACATCGGAGCGACATTTTTAGCTGCTGATAAGACATTGAGTAAGGACATCATGCCCGACCTGTTGCACCTCAATGCCGCCGGCTACCAAATGTGGGCGGAGGCCTTGGAGCCAACTCTTAAGGAACTCGGCCTGTAGTTTCTTTGTTATTGAGGAACGACGTTTGGGAGAGGGGGTTAGGCGAGCGGCAGGAATTAACGTCCCAACCCGAAACGTAAGTGAGGGATTCTTGTTCGGTCCC
>JAGQOY010000212.1 GCA_020427005.1 Planctomycetales bacterium | reverse complement strand
ACTGCGGTCATCAAACCCAGGAAGTTTGCCGTGGTTGGAAGATCCCAAGTCTTGCTCTAAACCAAACTCATCTAGCGCAGGCTGAAGCGTTCGATCAAGGATGAACTCTTCGACGAAATCTGGCGTTTGCAGCAACGCAAACTTCTTGCGAGCGGCTTCGGAAAGGTCCTGATAGAGATCGCCCAAGAAGCGAGTATCCCAGTTCGAATCGGTAAAGTCATGAGCAAGATCGCCTGTGCTCGCATCGATCTTCTGGAAGAAGTTCAATAACTCGCCGGCAGCATCACCAGAGAGCCAATTGGGTAAGTCGTTGATGGCGTTGTGTTCGCCGAAGATGTCTTTGGTCCCAGGTAGCTTGGCTAGCTCGGCGAAGATCGACAGCAGATACTCGCGATCGGTGTGCTTGGGATGCGAGCGGAAATACAACTCGTGCTCGTCGCGTGCTCGGGCGAGACGATCGCCTGGGCCAGCGAGCTTGGGTGGATCGATCAGCGAATTGTCTTCGAGGAAGCGAACGAACACACAGGACAAAACCCAGGCCGCTGCGGCTTGAGTAATCGTGTCGGTCCGCCAGTCTTCGTAGTTCTGAGCCGTACGTTCGGCCTTAGCAGCCTTCTCATACTCCGCATGCAGCGCAGCGGGTACCTCAGGAACTTCCGTCGATTCACTGCGTTCCAATAAGTCAGCTTCGATCCGCTGAAGAAACTTCTGAAGGTCGGCAAGTAAAGCTTGTCGATTGATCATACGGATATCTTCTCTCGGCTGATGGCTCTGTGTTCGTTTCTGATCCACTGGTCTGGTATGCGTGTCTTCTGACCAGGGCTAATGATGGGAATGGCTTTGCCATCCAGCATGGCTTGCGTGTCACCTGGAATGAGCATCCAGACTCCGGCGACTCCGTCTTTTCTGCCGACCTTCTCACGCAGTCGCTCGAGCATCGGCATTTGGTCATACCGCGCAAGCAGGCCGGGATAGATCAACAGGAGCGTCTTGCTTGAGCTGCTGAGTTGCTTTTCAACGAGTGGCATGGCTCGATTGACCAAGACCATGAACTTCTTCCATGGCTCCGAACCTGGCTTGGCATCGGCGTTGACCAGCGCCTCCCACTTGGCATTGGCCTTGGAGGCAACGTCTCGGAGGGTGTCGACGATGAGACCTTCGATATCGACTACTTCGATGGAGAAACGGTTTTGCAGCTCACTGACCGCACGCTGATAACATTTTGGATTGACGATCAGAGCGAGGAAAGAGCCTTCCTTGATGCCACGTTCGAGTCGTTCCTCGAACTGTCGAGCATCCGCAATCTCGGGTGTGATCTCGTGGGTTGCTTGTGCATTCGCCGCCAGCCCAGAAGAAGTGGCTGCGCGGGAGATCGATTCACTTCCACTGGTGATCGATACGACATCGCGAATACGTGCGACGTAACAACCGCCTCCCTTGCCAGATGAGTCCCACTGGAAATCGAAGCCGGCAGCTTGCAGCAAGTCATCGAGGGCTGGTCGATCGGGAACCGGAGCCGCCTCGGGATAACGACCGCTCACACGATCGCGGATCTGGGCCACCGTCAACGACGAGACGCCATAGATTGCACCTTGCGATAGTTTCAGCGCACGGGCTGCGTCCATGCCACGCGGATAGAGTTCTTGGCGACTGGAGACAGCCGCGTTCTTGGAAGCAGCAGCGGCCAATCGTAACAAGCGTGCATCGCCGAGTAGCGATGTTCCGGCCGGTTGAGTGACTTCGCGAAGCCGCTGGAGGACGCGAGCAGGTGGAACCAATGGATCTTCCATGGCCAACTGATCGGCCAGCTCACCAAGCCGTCCCGCAAAGCCAGCTAACTCGTGTGTTAGTGCGATGAAAACACGGCCTTGATCGCGACGCACTAGAAATCGGGGTTCGGCGAGAGTGCGTTCTGCTTCGGTGCAGGCGCGAGCCAGTGCCAAGGCATACTGCGTCCGTCTCGGGTCGTCTTCCACTGAACCTCGTGCGACCAACAGTGCCTCGGCTAGTTCTTTAACTGCGAGTACTCCGCCGGCCGTCGTCAGGATTTCGACAAGATCGGATCGCATCTTGGTGACGGCGGCGTCTTTGCACCAGCGCGATTGGAACTTGCCAACAAGTTGGCCAATGCGACCACGCGTTACATTGACTATCGGAGCGATCTCTGTCTGGCTGGGCCAGATGTCGGTCAATCGAGGATCGAGGCCAAGGAACGCTTGTAGTGTGTCTCGCGCTGTATCGCCTTCGCGTTTGCCAATGCGAGTGATTCGACCAAACAATTGATCAACGCTCAGGTTGACGTTCTCAATGACCTCTTCGGCCGCGTCTTCGGGTTCGGCGTCCTCGGTGGCATCTCCACGTTGCGGCGTTCCCAATCGCTCGCGGAGTATTCGAACGGACGCAGCAATTTCGCGACGTGTCTTGTTGCCCACGCCACGCAATCGCAGCAGCTTGCGCATCGGAACCGAGAGAAGGTCTTCCACGGTCAGTATGTTGGCTCGATCCAGCGCGTTGGTGGCTCGCGTACCAAGACCGAGCTCTGGTATTTGGGTATCCAGTGTCGCGATGGCGAGTAATTTGCGAACTTCTTCTTCATCGACCTGGTCCGAGAGCGTCGAGGGATCTTCGATGCCGACAAAGCAGTCTCGCCAAGCATCCAGCATCGCTTCGGCATTGTCGAAACGTTCGTCTGGATTGCGTCGAAACGCTCGCGTGAAGAACTCCATCAAGTTGTCGCGTAGCGATGCATCGAACAGATCGCCGTCGATGGTGGCTTCGCACTGCAAATGAGACGGGTCACTCGCACCATCGCCCCACTTGGGAATGGAACCTGGTCCGCCAGCCATCTCGTACAGCGTGATCGCTGCGGCGTAGCGTTCGGCGTGCAAGTCCCAGCGTCGCGACTTGCGCAACGGCAAGAACGGATCGAGGTACGTGGCTGTGCCGGCGCGGATGTTGTCGAGTGGGGCTCGGGCTAGCGAGAAATCGAAGAGGACCAGTTCCAGTTGCTTGCTGCTACCAATGTGCCCGATGGCAATGTTGTCGGGCTTGATGTCTCGGTGGTTGATGCCTTGCTTTTCGAGGTATTTCAAGACGTCGAGCAAACACTCGCCGAAGCGTTGCAGGAGGTCGACGTGCAGCTTGCCTTCTTTGTTGAGCCGCCGAGCCAGTGTTTCTACACGAGGCTCTTCATTGACGGTCACTAGAACTGGACGCATCAAGAAGCCAGCGCGGTTGCCGATCTCTACCGGTCGGATGATCTCCACGATGTTTGAGTGTCGTAGTTTATCGAGGACTTCCGCTTCGGCTCCAATGCGATCGTTGCGGTCCGGATCGATGGCTGCCTTGAGGATGTATTGTTCATCCTGATGTTCCACGAGCAGGCCAACGCTTGATGCACCCTTGCCCAGTCGATGCAGCACCCGAAAGCCGCCTGGGAGCAGGTCGCCGGTTTTGGCTTCGTCTGGGTCTTCGACGTAGGTTTCGGCGTCTGAAGTCTTGGCCTCAACTTCGACCTTTTCCAGCAGGTCGAGGAAATCGTCAACGGAGCTGACCAGGCCTTCGCGATCCGCGACCACGGGCAGCGTGCTCCACTGGATCATCTCTTGCAGACTTTCGCTCGCACCGTTGAGTACGGAGCTGATCTGCAGGCCCTTTGTTTCGCGGAGCTTGTTGCTCAGCTCCAGGCCGTTGGCCGCTGGAGGCGAGCCTGAGAAGATGTGGTACGCGATGGCTCCGAGCGAGAAGATGTCGAGATGCTCGCCGACATTGTTGTCACCCGAGATCGCTTCTGGTGCCATGTAGGCGGTGCTGCCGTCATCGACCAATCGATCGACATGTGAGGTGGCTGAAACGGCCAATGAGGCGTTGGAGGTGGAGTTGCTTTCGGAGCGGTAGCCGACTTGCCAGTTGAAAACTTTCACAGCGAACCCGTCTCGACCGACCGGTGCGCCTGCTTCCTTTCCTTTGTCCAGGATGAGAATGCTCTGCGGCGATAGTGATCGATGGACGACTCGTTTGTCGTGAGCGAATCGAATGACTTCGCTGATTTGGCGGAGTAGGTCTAGGCGATGGTCAACGGTCAGTTGATCGTGATGTTGTGTCAAGAAGTGATCCAACCGCATGGCTGTCGGATCATGTTCGAAGATCAGTGCTGGACCGAGTTCGTGTTCGGTAAAGCCTTCACGGCGGAGCACTCCAGGGTGCTGGAGCATCTCCAGCAGTTCGGCTTCGCGTCTGGCAGCCCGCTCGATGGTCTGACGTTCGTCGGATGTCGCGCTCACGCGGACATTGTAGATCCGTACGCGACGGCGAACGGTTTTGAGCGTGGTGTGCGTCGCTTCCCAGTCTTGATAGCCAGGCCCTTCGTTGATCAGGCGATCCAGAACGTAGTCGCTGACCTTGCGGCTGCGTTGTGACGGCCGGATGCCTGCTTGCTCGATGGCTTGTGCGACAAGCTTGGCCGTTGGGCGATCGTGAGTGCCTTTCGAATTCGGATCGAGCCCATCGCATTCACGGCGTTTGATGGCTGCCATGATGCCTGGGCGAGCCGGCTTGGTGCCATCGGCTGCACGATCGCGGAGGCAGACGTGGAACTTGGCGTTGCCCTGAAGGTCGCACTGCAAGTTCTCTGCGGAACAGAACACGAGAGCTTCGATGAATGGGATCTGCCCTTTGCTCTTGGCTGCCTTTTGTCGTTGGAGCAACGATCGAAGCTTCTTGGCCTTTGAATTGGCGAGGTGATACGGATTGTCGACCGTTGTCAGCTTGCCATCTGCATCCCAGATCCAGGTACCCGCATCACCCCGTAATCGCCCGGGCTTACTCTTGATCTCGATTAAGAAGAAGCCTTGTGGCGTAAAGACCAGTAGATCAACTTCGTAGATGCAGCCATCGTCAGCTACGAATTCAAAGTTCGACCAAGCTCGATATGGTTCGTGGTTAGGAAACTGTGAGCGCACGAACTCGAGCGCTTCCCGCTCCCACGGGAAACTAGACTCGGCGACCGTTGTCCAGTTCTTTGTTGTCATGGATGAAATCGATTCAGTGTGTCTGCGCGTGCTTTACTTGACGGAACGTTTGGTGTCAGTCATGGGCTCAAGATGGTTTTCTTTACAAAGCAGGTCGATTTGGCGCAGAGCCAACTTCGACGGCACCGTCCATCCGTTTTCCCAGCGATTCACCGTTGCGAAGCTCACCCCCAGCGACTCAGCCATCGCTTCTTGGGTGAGGTGCAACTGTTCACGCAGTTCCTTAACACGGACGCCGAAATCGTCTTTTGTCTTGGTCATACTCCAGTCTCCTAAAAAACTGGGCGGTTTTAGTCCGAACTCGTCCCCGGGGCTGACGCCCAACGGTGGGGAGAGTATAACATGTGCGATAACGGTTGTCTTTGGGGGTTAGTCTTGCATTACGCGCAGGTTCCAGCCCGAAGTGTGCTTGTCGGGTCATGCGTCAGGTGGATCGAATATGCCGCGCATACCACGGGTTTCGAACAACCGGAGTTCCGGAGGAACAATCCCTAATGCAGCGAGAATCAGGAACCCGAAGCGATGAACGCAAAAAGGAAGTTAGAACCGGGATCGACTGCAGATTACGTTCGAAGGTTCTTCGATGGCGACAATGGTTTCACAAGCGAGCAGTTCGATGATTTGCTCGCACTGCCTCTAGACCGGGTTATCTCAGTCTTCCGTAAGCTAGGCATGGCGGCAAACGGACTCGTTAAGGTACATCCCATACCTGATTGGGCTAGTTGGCGAAACGTCTCAAACGAACCCAATGTTGATGATCTAAACAAGCGATTGCGATGGGAGATAACCAGGCTTCACAGAAACGCCGAGCGTCTAAACGCTCAGCTAGGCGAGCGTGCCAAGATCGAAGACCAAATCCTAAACGAGTCCCTTGATCTCGCGCACACCGAGTTGAAAAGATTCGAGTCAACTCACGGGGTATCGCTCTGGACTTTGTCAACAAAGTTTCGCCTAGCTCAGATCGAAAACGGATCAGACTTCAATCGCACCGAGCTCATGCGATTTATCGAATCCGATCCTAAGAAGAAACGAAGGTGGTGGTCGAAGTTCTTGGCCCAGATGTTCAGTAACCAAGCGGATGAATTGCTTACAACGCATGACTACACCGAGAGCGTGAGCTACCTCCGCGCTAATGACAAAGAATTAGGGGACTATTCACTGAACTATCTAAGATTTCGCCTCTTGTCGGAACTCCCACTATCTGAAAAGGCGGCGACGGATATTTTACACTACGAGTCTCGACATTCGCTCTTAGACATTTACGACACACTAACGGTCATGCTCGCCGGCCAAATCGATCTCTCGCTTCCGTCCGACATCATTGAAGGCCTTGTTGGCCTTGAAAAGCTTATCAAGGACCCATCGATCGCTTTAGTTGCAAGTGCTTACAGCCCTGGCTTAATGAAGCTCGATGAATACCCGCAATTCTTAAGCGCATACGATGCCGCGTTCTCCGGCGACTACGAAGCGTCCTTTGACGCTAGTGTTCGCCTGATAGAGAATCACCCTCGCTATTTTGGTGCTTATCAATTAGCAGCTATGTGCATGGCCTCTACCAGGCGAGAGCTACCCGCCGATATCAGTGTTTCAATGACTCAGAAGAAACTTATAGAAGCGCTTCGGGATTGGTACTCAAGCGAATCGGACCGAAAGCAGGCATTGGAGCAGTTGCGTCGACTGGCAAGACTATTCGCAGGCACGATTATGGGCTGGAGCCTGCACGCGTTCATCGAGTCATATGATGGAAGCTTTTCGTCGCTTTGCTCTGATCGTCCCTTCTTGCTAGCGGCTCCAACGCATTTGCCGCAGCATGCACTCAGGTTGTCCGAGGGAAAACGCTCGGCTGCATTTCTCGACGCGTTTGGTTCCACGACGATAAGCGATTCGACACTGCGCTCACTGCGAGTCCTTTGCGATCCAGGTGCGGAGGATGAGATCGCAAAAATCAACTTCCCGTTTCCCAGTCGCAAAAAGCACTTGGAAGCTGTCGTTGCAGCTCAGGAGGGGAAATTTTCGATAGCTTGCTCGCTCCTTGTCACTCTTCGCATCGAATTCCCAGAGTACTATTTCTCCCGTCCAGAAACACAAATTCTAGAATCTAAATGCCTATTTGAAATCGAAAGATTCGAAGAGGCGGCAATGCTTACAGGCAGCCTTTATGCGACAAATCCAAACGCGGTTCCGCCAGCTCAACTAAAACGATTTCAAAGCATCATCACAGACGATGAACGTGAAGTCGCTCAAGACAATATCTGTTGGGCGATCATCGCAGAAGCTTTGAGACGAAATGAAGATGTATCGATCAATTTAGACCGTGTCCACGACTTTGTGTCGGACTACATCGAGTCTCAAGGCTTTCAATTACCAACCGAGTTGCTCCGGGAAAGCCTGGAAACGCTTGACCATGTCGAATTTGCATTCTTCCGCGATTGCTGTCGTCCGGAAATCATGGAGTCCTCAATTTGGATCGAAAATCAACAGGAGCTATTCAAAGAACGACTTGAGTTGTGTGAAAGAATTCGTGATCACGTTGGGCAACCACCCGGCATTGAAGGCGAAATCGGTTTGTTAATGCGTAAATTGGCAGTTATCGACATCACCCAAAGAATTGAGCGTAGTAAGATTTTCGTCGACTGCGAGAAGATAGGAGAGCGAGTTCCGGATTCGCTTCGAGACACCATTCGGCGACTGCTCACCGTCGTCGCGTTGAAAAGCAACGAAGTTCAGCAAGGCCTAAAATTATTGGGCATGCCAGACCGCGAGGGGGGCAAAGTCCTTGTCGTCTCTGTGAACAGTGGGTTCGAGTTGTTTCGGAATGTTTTTGAAACCTTAAGAGAGCAGTATCTGTTTAGCCCAGAGTTGGGTCTTGACGCCAATTTAAGTCAATCAATTCGACACGGCCCGATCATTAGCGGGATTAGAACCATTTTTGACAAGTCAAAGTTCGTCACGCGGAAGAACTCAGATGGCGCTTATGCAGACAACGAGCATTGGGTTTCGTCGTTTACCGACGGAGCATTAGAACAAAAAGAGATTCAGGGGGCATTCACGCAATTCTCCCAAGACGTGGATCGATTCATTCAGTATGTACGCAGCGATGCAATTCAGATTCGCTCAGACAATTGCAAGGCGGGGCTCTTTCAATTTGAATTTTGCGACGAAGAGCTACATGAGGTTCTTAAGCAAGTTGAGCCATTTCACGATGTCGATGATGTGGTAAATGTCGTGCTTCAGGCCCTCAAGGAACGAACTGAAAGATGCCTAGCCGAAATTCAGCAACTGATTCGTGACGAGTGGCATGACCAATTGATGCATCATCTCCAAGTTCTGAGGGAACAGGTTGAATCCTGCGTGCCGGATCAGACCAGGTTATCTACATTTCGAACGGCAGTTACGGACTGTGGAACAGAAATCCCGCGCGGTCTTGATAAGTTAGCAGTTTGGTTTGCGCAAGAGGACACCCGTGAACACAAGCCGTTTCAGATCAAAAGTCTTGTTCAGTCTTTTGAGCTCATAGCTACAAAAAGCGGACAGAATTGCAATGCGAAGTACTCAGGTGCACTCGAGCAAGATGACCCATCTGTTGCTGGCGAACATTTTAGGCCCCTGTGGGATTTGTTTTTCAATTTGTTCGACAACGCGATAAAGCACTCCGGATTGGACCGCGTTGAACTCAATGTTGAGGCAACGCTCAGGGATCAAGACACCTATATTAGAGTAGCCAATCCACTTTCGTCCGCGATTGATGTAAATGAACTGCGGAAGAAAGTAGATCAGCTTAACGCCTTATCCTTGGACCGAAAAAGCGATCTTAGCAAACTGCGGCTTGAAGGCGGTTCTGGAATTGCAAAGCTTCACAAAATCGTTCGGCATGAAATCGGCGACAACATAAGGGACTACACCATCCACTTTCAGATAAACGAAGTGCCTGAGTTCGTCGCCACTTTGCAGTTTCCTGTGAGGATCATTCCATGAAAGTCTACATCGTCGATGATGAAGAGGGTAAGGCGCAGAATATCCACGAATTTATGCACCGAGTTGTACCGGAATGCCAAATCGAGATTTACCGATCGTTTCAGAAGGGACTACGTGCACTGATAACCTCACCGCCGGATCTGCTGCTCCTCGATATGACGATGCCAACTTACGAAGTCGGACCGCGCGAGTCGGGAGGGCGCGATCGACGTTACGCAGGGCGTGAGATAGTTCGCCAGTTGAAGAGGAAGAAGCTTTCTGTCCCAGTGATTGTCATCACTCAGTACGAGCAGTTTGAGGAAGGTGGCAAGGACGTAGACCTGGACACAATTCGAAACGAGTTACTTGACAAGTTTCCCGACAATTTTGTTGATGCCATTTATTACAACGCTTCGGATAGCCAGTGGATGTTGACGCTGGAGCGACTTGTTTTGCCAATACTCGTACCAGCTGAGTGATGCTATGAGATGTCTAATAGTAGATGATTCGCCAGAGAAAGTTTCGCAAATCAGCGAGCTACTCGGAAGAGAATTTGGGGATGGGGCGGTCAGAATTGAGCTAGCTGGGTCAGTGTATGAAGCTGGGCAAAGAATGCGCGAGTATGCGTATGACTTGCTTCTCGTCGATCTCAATTTACCAATTAGAGCCGGGAGTCCACCAGTTCCAGACGGCGGCGCGAAACTATTGCGGCAAGTCATGAGAGCAACGGGAGACCTCAAGCGGCCACTGTTCATAGTTGGTGTTACTGCTTTTGAAGAGCTTGCTGACAAAGATTTGAAGGACTTTTCGAGCCAGGGTTGGGCCATCGTTCATTATGACGCGGCTTCGTCGTCATGGGAGTCAACAATAGCCAACCACTGTCGACAAATTTCCGCAATACAAAGTCGCTACCGGTATTCAAACGAATCAAACGTCGATGTGTGCATATGCACTGCATTGGCAGAACCAGAATTGAAGGCGTGCAAAGATTTACTTGGAAGCAGGGTCGATTCGCAGAATCGATTTGGAAGGACGTTTGATATTTATGAGATAAGTGCGGGTAGCAGAAGCGTAACTTGTGCGCTTGCCAGTGCTACAGAAATGGGTATTGCGGGAATGTCGTCTCTTGCCACCCAATTGGTGTGTGGCTTAAGGCCACGAATTTGTATTCTTACGGGAATTTGCGCTGGGATCAAAAGTGAAATTGGTGACATAGTCATTGCCGAGTCGGCGCTCAACTACGAAACTGGAAAGTACAAACAGGCCGAAGAGTCGATTGAAGTAGTCTTTAATCCCGAACCTCGATATTTGACTTGTACTCCTCGACTTCTTGATGCGTTGCGCACATTTAGTAGCGAGCGTAGAGCAGATGTTTTGGGGTTACCAGCTAGGTTTCCTGGAACGAATGCTCCAAAGGCACCTAATGTTGCGATTGGACCAGTTGCCTGTGGGGCTGCAGTCATTGAGAGCTCCGATATCATTGAAAACCTTCAATTTCAGAATCGGAAGCTGGAAGGTTTGGAGATGGAATCATACGGGTTCTATCTTGCGTGTCGCAATTCGCATCCGGGAGTGGAGTATGCAATGGTAAAGGCGGTTTGCGATACAGGGCGACCACCCAAGGAAGATCGCTATCAAGCATACGCATCATTTTTGGGCGCTTGCTTCACAATCGAGTTCATTAAAGACTTAATAGCTAGGAACTCGTTGCTATTGGGTAATGCTTGAGCCCTGTGTATCGCTCGTTTTTCCCGAACTTACGATCGAGATGGGGTTCGCGTGGCGAAAGTGGATCTTCCTAGCAGGGCATAGGCTGCATTGTTTGATTTCTTCGGTTGCGAAGAATGTGCGGACCTGCTCGTCTGATGCTGTTGGCGGACAGGCTTGGTAGTCGCGGAAGAGTTGCCAGGCAGGTTCGTCGTCGAGCCTTAGCTTGCGGGACATGATGGCGTGGTAAGCCAGTGCTGGGCATTTCCACAGGCAGGATTGGTTGAGCTGGGTGCAGGTGCGCTGGAGGCAGATTTTCCAGGCGGCCTTTGGGTCGCTGCAGAACGGCATTGGCTTGCCATCCACCATGCGGTACTGCTGACGCCAGCCACGATGGGATTTGCGAATGTTGATTTGCAATTCGGGATAGGCAGCTCGCCACTGACGGAGTTGCTGGCGGACAAGTCGAAATCGCTTCATGTACTCCGGCGCACGTCCATGTTCGGAGACATCCATACGGAAGCGGTTGTCGATCAGAACGCGGGGCAGGTCGGGATGACGATCCAGGAAGAATCCATTCGTGACGAACAAGCCCTCGGCATTGGGGAACGATTCTCGCGCAAGTTCAATGATCGTAAGCAACTCCGGATTAAGTGTTGGTTCGCCGCCGAGAATGACGATTCTCTTGGGTGCCAGCCGATCTTTCCAAGCACTGAAATTCGCGTTTGCTTCATCAAGGCTGACGAGCCCACCAGCGTGGAAGTTGGAATAATGCGAGCACTGCGCGCAAAAGAGATTGCACGCATGTGCTGCATGGAACTCGAGATTGGCTAGCTCGATCATTAGCATCCTTCCGAATCACCAGAACCGGCTTCATCGCCTGAGCCTTCGCTGCCTGCGTCGCCACTTCCGCCTGGTGGCTTCGGTGGCTTCACATCGTGGCCTGGATGCCCCGGTGGCAAGTTGTCTGGCCAGTGGTAGCCAGGAGGCAGATGGTATGGATGATGCGGAGGTAGCCGCGGCCAGATGATGTTGGGCAATGGAGGCGGTACCAACACTTCAATCGGCGGCTCGGGCGCCGGGGGCCATTCCCAGTCCTCTGGCCACCAATCGGGTCGCGGCTCCGAACTGGAACCTGGCGGATCGGGCGGTGGAACGTAGGGAAGTGGTTCGCCTGGCGGATCAAACGGCGGTGGAGGCCATCCTGGTGACCGCTCTCCGTTGGGACCAAATGGTCCATGGTTCGTGGTACTCATAAACACTCCTTCAAGAAATTGGGGAAACGAAAGAAACAGAAATCAGCGCCAGAGAACCTTGCGCAGGTTGTGCTTACGCAAGGCTTGTTTCAGGAAGACGGGGCGAT
>JAGQOY010000211.1 GCA_020427005.1 Planctomycetales bacterium | reverse complement strand
CAAGGCTTTGGGCCCTTATCCGCATTCCAAGCTGGCAGGATAACCGCCATGAGACTCCAACGAGTTCTCTTGGGCCTGCCACTCCACTACAATAGTGAGTCGTCTCAATGTCTGTGAGTGAACGCCAATTGAATTATTGAAAAGGACAATTGATCATGCGAAGTTATGCGCTGCTATGTGGACTATGCGTAATGGGACTTTTTGCCGGACAAGTTCTGGCTGTTGATGGCCTTAAAGTTGGTGATGCGGCGCCTGCCTTTAAGATGCAGGGTAGCGACGGCAAAACTTACGATGCAAAAGAACTACTTGGAAAACAAGCGCTTATCGTAGCCTGGTTTCCACGGGCCTTTACCGGAGGGTGTACCAAAGAATGCAAATCGATGCGAGAGGCTGGAGAAAAACTTCGAACCTTTGATGTGGCTTATTTTACTGCCAGTACCGACGATGTGGCCAAGAATGCCGACTTTGCAAAAAGCCTGGAATTGGACTACCCAATCCTTTGTGATCCAACCGGAGAAAATGCAAAGCTTTTTGGTGTACTTAAGCCAGATGGTAAAGCGGCAAATCGAGTTACCTTTGTCATTGGTGCCGATGGAAAAATACTCTCCATCCTCGATAAAGTGCAGACGGAAACTCACGGTGAAGACTTGGCCAAGCTTTTAAGCGAAATGCATGTTGCCAAGAAATCAAATTGAAGTCCACAACCCTCTAGTTTTTGGTGGTTAGGCGTATCTGGCCAAAGTTTAGTAGAGCTATCAATGTTAGGCCCCACGTTCCGACGACACCAAAACATCTTCTTAATGGGCTATCGAGGTTGTGGCAAGTCAACAGTTGGGAAACTGTTGGCCCGACAACTGCGAAGACGATTTGTGGATACGGATTGTTTGATTGAAGAACGGGCTGGCAAAACCATAAGGCAAATTTTTGATGCTGATGGTGAGCCAGCCTTTCGTGAGTTAGAGGAACAGATTGTGCGGGAGGTTGCTGAGCGAAAAGAAGCACTGGTCATCGGATTGGGTGGAGGTGCCATCTTAAGACCAAGCAATCAGAAAGCAATCATCAACGGAGGAGCCGTGATTTACCTGCGAGCGTCTGCCGAATCACTTTTCGCACGCATATCTCAAGACGCAACCAGTTTCGAGCGACGTCCCAATCTCACGAATCGTGGCGGTTTTAACGAAGTTATCGAAATTCTCGCCATACGCGAACCGATCTACCAGAAGTTGTCTCAATTCACTGTGGATTCTGACCACAAAACTCCCGATCAAGTAGTGGCAGAGATTGAGGGTTGGATAAACTCTTAGGCTCTACGTAGCGTCCATTCAGAGATACGTTCTAGTGAATTGCCGGGACTTCGCTCAACCTTCGATGAGTAACTCGTTGATGTTGCCTGCAAGGTAATTCCCCGTAGCTCGCATTAACCATGGAGGGTGCTGCGTTTTTGAAATGGATGCGTCATGGAGGTTGGTTCCGTTTCCTTTAACCGCCAGCAAATCTGCGTTGGACAGGCTCCAATGTTCATAGGTTGCTAGGTCCATTGGGAACGGAATCGCAAGGTAGCTCCACGCATTCAAGGAACCCGTTGTGTTGGCCGCGTTTGTTGGTTTGCCCTTGGCAGTTCGCCTTATAGCAGTATTACTGGTTGGACTATTGGCCAGCCGGCTAATCAATTGGGCGATTTACTCATGGGCATATAATTCACGGGCTATCGGTCCGTGGGCGGCTCCTCCGGCCAAACATCCGTCGCGGGTTATGAAAGACCATTTACCCATCCTCGGATGGTACTTCTTGGCACGCGAATCTTCAGTTCACGGCAAATTCTTTTGGCTCCGACCATTGCTCATTGAATTATGTTTTCCACTATTCATGACGTGGTATTACAGCTTCTATATACAGGGCGGAAGTCTTCCGGCTGGGGCAGTGGTGAAGCTGATTGAACCTCAGTTGCATGCGCAGTTTGCGGGGCAATTCGCCCTTTTCTGTTTAATGGCGGTTGCGACATTCATCGACTTTGATGAATACACCATTCCTGACTATATAACTATTCCCGGCACAGCATTAGGGATCGTGGGAGCCGCCTGGTCTCCATGTTGGTTTCCGTGGTTCGTTCCCGGGCCAGGCTTTATGCCAATCGAACTCGACCTGGCATTACCGAATCCCCCCAACATTTGGATGTTTAAGACGCCAGGCCTGGCGCTTGGCCTTTTCATACTCGCAATCTGGGGCTTCGCCTTACTGGATCGACGGTGGATTAACCGTCGTGGGTTTAAAAAAGCAGTTCAGTACTTATGTGTTCGCATGTTTCGTGGCCCAATGTGGATGGTAGTTTCAGCCGTCACGTCCTCGATGATGCTGTTTGTGCTCTATCAATGGGCTTTTGGGGGTCAGCGTTGGATCTATTTGCTCAGTGCTCTTGTCGGGTTGGCCTTTGCCGGAGGAGTAACTTGGGCGGTTCGAATTGCCGGTACACTTGGCCTGGGTATGGAAGCGCTAGGGTTCGGTGACGTGACTCTGATGGCCATGATTGGTACCTTTGTCGGTTGGCAACCGAGTCTCGTGGTGTTCTTTTTAGCGCCATTGGTGGCCATCGTGTTTGTGCTCGTCCGGTGGATTATCACTCGCAACAATGCGACCCCTTATGGACCCTACTTATGCATGGCCGCCGCCATTTTGTTGCTGGGCTGGCATCCGATTTGGACGGTTCGATGTGCTGATGCTTTTGCCATAGCAGATATCATTCTGCTGATCGTGGCCGTGTGTGTTGTGCTGATGGGAGTCATGTTATGGATTTGGCGACTAATAAAGCGCGCACTCGGATTGATTGGTTAGGAGCCAATTCATTGGCGAGCTGGGGTATTCGTCCTATAACTAGCGTAACTGGCAACGAGGATCGCCTTCGGAGCTGGCGTGCTGGTCGCATTGTCTCCGAGAATGGCAGGCTGGTAAGTATTCGAGGACGTTGGTGGCCGCACTGGGGAAACTTGGCCCAGGTAATGTGGGATACTAACTTCGGTGTGCAAGCACACAGTCGCCCAATGGTTGATCACTGCGAATTATATTACCAGCAGGCATTCGGGGCTTCCAATTATCTAACAATCAACTACTGCCGCAGTTACCGAGGAACTTCCGTAGCTACGATCTACGGAACTCTGTGTGTGCTAGATCAAATCGCCAAAATCAAGCAATCCGCAGCCGCTGTCTGCCAGATAACCAACGATCGAATTAGCGATCGCGTGCTACTGCGTTGGGGATGGCAGCCTCATTGCTCGCAACTTAGTGGGCGACATTTCATCAAACGCTATTATGGACAATTCCCAACGTTATCTAGTGCCTGGAGAGATCGACTCGGTTGCTCGTAGTTCTGCAATTCGTACTATCTAACCGTCTAACATAGGGTCATTGCCGCCTGCAAGGGATCGAGTAGGCCCGCAGTCGCCTGAATCGGCTTGTGGAGCCATGAACGCTTGGCATTGGCTTCAGCGATTTCATCGATGTGGAGCGAAATTCGAAGTGCTCTACGAACTCAGGGCACTTTATTATGAGGGGTCAATAGTATCGGGAACCGGTGATCCGGCATCCAAACGTCCACTGCCTTCGAGGCGGCTGATGAGTCGTACCGACATGTCTTGATCGCAGAGGATTTGGCAACTTAGCCTGACACCCTCAAGCCCGCGTTGCTGGAGCAAGTTCTTTTCTGCTGAAGTCATATCGTTTGGCTCACCATCGATAAATTCAACGCGGCATGTCGTACATCGGGCCTTCCCTCCACAGGCATGCAACTGATCGGTACCGGCATCATCAGTAAGCGCACGTACCAAACGCTTGCCCGCTGACACCTCAAAATCTCCAACTCCTTCAATATTTAACTTGGGCATGTCATTCCTAAACGAAAAAATTTGCCTACCAACTTGTAAAACGAATACGCAGCTTAACGTAATTCATAAATTGAATCTATGGTGAGATGGAAAACGCTTCACTTGCGGTCATTCCAGATCTGCCACGTGTTATTAGGCCACCAGGACGGAGAATGCTGGAGCTTGAATTCGATATAGCACAGCGAATTTCATTTCAGAGGGCAATCTGTGAACAGGAGGCAGCTTGCTCCCACTTGAACCTACAACGGCACTTTCTACATGGTTAGGCCTAGGCTTTTTTCGTATTGATTGCGCTGTCCTGTACCAGCATCCTCAGAAATCCTATTCCAGTCGTCGTTAGCGGATTTTAGGGCCTCATCGATCGCCACCTCCCCTCGAATCAGCTTGACCAAGTGCATGCCTAGAGCATGCCGATATTCCTCCACACGAGGCAATCTTGGCTCAGCAGGAACGGTATCGCTGGCCCACGAATCTCGGAGCAACTGGCGCGCACGCCGCTCCGTGCTGTCTGTTCCACCCAAAGAGGTAGCTGGATCGATTCCCGGAATCAGTGGTGCAATTACATTTCGCGAAGCAGATTCTTGCAGCCACTTGAGCAAAAAACTCGCTAGACCGCTCTGCCGGCATTCGACTGAGATCGATGCGACTAAGCCGCTACCTCCGTTGTAACTAAGCTGTCGTGGTTGTTGGGTATCAAGCTGAGTGGAAACACTGGATTTTGGGTCGACTACGGGAGTCAACATTAAGTGAAAGACCGTAGCTCCTTTCAATGTCGCAGATGTGGTATCCAAGGACGAAGGGACCGCCAAACCAATCGCTGACTCCTGAGCTTCCGAGACCCATTGCCAAACCGCCGAATGTGTTCCCATCGCAGCAACAGCGGTGGGATCCTGCTTGGCCAGTAGGATTAGCATTTCGGCTGCGCGATGAAACTCGGGTGCGGTCAACCGAGCCTGCATGGTCTGCATCTCAAATAACAAGCCATATTTGGAATTCCGAGCAGAGAAACTGGTTGCCAAAGCTAGAAATCGATCCACCAGGGCGTCGATATCGGTACTACCTGGCCAAGTATTGGAGGGCTCTGATTGTTTGAGCTTGGGAGAAATTTGTTCCCATGTTAGCTGATTGGATTCGTTCAGTAGCGGTTGGAGTTCCGCAGCCAAGGCAGGGCTAGCGATGGCTATCGGCAAAGAACAACCAAGCGACATGCCATATGTTGACGCGCCATAACTCGCTTGAAAAGCCCAAGCCGGTGGCTGAAATAGTACATTATCACTCACTCCCTCCACTGGCGCTACACCATTCTGTGCTGTCAAACTAGATGGTAATTTTGTCAACCATTCGCGACTCACAAGTTCGCCGGTCAGGCGTGAGGGGTAAACAATTACGTCGCAATCGCAGCTGGACTCCTGAAGCAACTCTTCAACGGTCAATGATCGAATGTCCAGTTGCTGTTCCGATCCACTTTGCCACTGTCGCACGAAATTATCGCGTGAGGCGATCGGAGCTACAACCCACATGCGCAAAGGAATTTCCGTAGTGGATGTCACTACAGGTTGATTTCCGTCAGCAGAACCACTTGTGCCAGTATTACTTCGATTACAACTCGCCAGAAAACAAAACGTTGTCAGACAGGACAAAATGCTGAGAAGTTGGTAACAAGGTTTGCACATTGGAAAAATCAACTTATGGATGTTATTTCAAAATCAAGACTAAGCAACAAATGAAGTGGGATGCCGAAGGCCGTTCAATCCAAAATCAGATGGTTTGATGACCTTTTGCGGGCTCCACCAAAGTGATCCGAAAACCAAATTATAAACATCGCTTGAAACGCTTCCGAGCCTGATTAGCCAGTTCTCGCGCTAATACACTACGCGAGCATTCAGAATTCACTAGCAACATCCAGCACCTTTCTAGCCAGCATTTTGGTGGTTACAACCTGTGCGGTCCTCTACCAGTAGGAATTGCGGATAAATCCCAGTATATTGCCATTGCGTTTTGCAATTTTCTCATTCAACAAATCTACGATCATCAATATGGCTTCGAGGAGAGAAATTCGTGGCATACACCATCGGCATTGACATTGGTACTTCCGGCACAAAAAGTCTACTGATCGATCGCGATGGTAACATCTTGGCTGAGTCTGCTGCAACTTACTCTGTGATGATGCCTAAGCCTATGTGGACTGAACAAGATCCAGAACTGTGGTGGAATGCAACGGTAAAGACAGTGCGTGCTGTCGTCAAACAAGGTCGAGTCAAACCTGCGGAAGTAAAAGCGATTGGCCTTTCGGGTCAAATGCATGGCTCTGTGTTTCTCGATAAATCAGGGAAAGTTTTGCGGCCTGCGTTGTTATGGAATGATCAGCGCACCGCCGCCGAGTGTGAAGAAATTACCACACGGGCTGGTGGCCGCGAGGCATTAATTCGCATGGTTGCAAATCCTGCCCTAACGGGCTTTACGGCTCCTAAAATTTTGTGGCTTCGAAATAACGAACCCAAGCGATTTGACCGTCTAGCACACGTGTTGTTACCCAAGGACGAAATTCGGCGAAGACTCACTGGCGAATTGGCAACCGATGTCAGCGATGCAAGCGGCATGCTACTGCTCGACGTTTGCCAACGACAATGGTCGCGAGAGTTACTCGACAAGCTGGAGCTCGACCCATCGCTCTTTGCTCAAGTGTACGAATCTGAGGACGTTACAGGTTCACTTTTACCCGATGTCGCATCTAAACTAGGGCTGACGCCAGAGTGTAAAGTTGTAGGGGGTGCAGGAGATTGTGCAGCCGGCGCGGTAGGAAATGGAATTGTCCGTAAGGGGATCCTTACCGCATCATTGGGAACATCGGGTGTAATGTTCATGCACTGCGATCACCCTCAATACGACCCCTTGGGCAGATTGCATACCTTCTGCCACGCCGTTCGAGGCAAATGGCACATGATGGGTGTGACTCTTTCAGCTGCAGGTTCATTGCAGTGGTTTGTGGAACAGGTATGCAAAGAACTAGCTGCTCGACGCGGCACCGACCCCTATGCGGCGTTAAATGCCGAAGCCAGTGAGATACCCCCAGGAAGCGACGGGTTGCTATTTCTCCCGTATTTGGCTGGAGAACGAACACCGCACGCTGATTCCAAAGCTCGGGGAGCCTTTGTAGGCCTAACCACTGCTCACCATCGTGGGCATATGGCTCGCTCAGTAATGGAAGGAGTAGCGATGAGCCTGCGTGATAGTTTGGAAATTATCCGAGGCCTAGATGTGCCTGTAAGAGAATTAAGAGTCAGCGGAGGCGGAGCTAAGAGCCTATTGTGGCGCCAAATAATAGCTGACGTACTTGACCAGCCGGCCTGCACTATCAATGCTGAACAAGGGCCCGCGTACGGAGTAGCACTACTGGCCGGAGTTGGTGCTGGGCACTTCAAGAACATTGAAGAGGCATGTAAAGCCACCATTGAAGTCGTCCAAAAGACTGCACCCAAAAAAGCGGCAACACGAGTATACGACAGGCTTTTTCCGATTTATCAGTCCCTGTACCCTGCGCTTCGTTCCGCCTTTCAAAACCTCTAGCCGTTGTTTGTGACTTATTGCATGACGCTAGTATCCAGTTTTGAAGTAAATCTTCTCTAGAGTTTTCCCAAACATGGCTTCACTGCATGTTGTCCGAGGGCACGACAATGGTCGATACTTCCTATTGCGAGGCACCTTAGTTTCCATTGGCAGAGACTCCGGAAACCAAGTCCAATTGCGCGATTCAGAAGTTTCACGGCAACACGCGAAGATATTTCGTATTCGCAATGGTGAATACGAACTAGTTGATAACAGCAGCAGCAATGGAACGCATGTCAACGGGACGCGAATCGAACGGCATTTCCTGCGCAGTGGAATCCGCATTCAGATTGGCCGTTCCTTGCTAATCTATACGGCTGGTCCGGACCCCAAGAGAGTTCATTTGCTGGAATCAACGGCCGAATTCCAACAAGCTACTAGCCACGGTGAGCAGGAATCCGACGTTGACATCGTTGCTGAGAAACCAGAGGAACTTTCGCATATCATAGGGCGACTGAATAGCCCTTCAAATTCGCTAGGCGTATCCCTCGACTTGCACCGGAAGTCATCTCAAGATCCAAGTCTTTCGAGAGCGACGTTTGAATCTGCGCCCACTTCTGGAGACGAATTATTTCCTTCAAACGGCAATCCACACGACGCGATAGCAGAAGACAATTTCGACTCCTCATCTGCTCTTCGCAATGCCAGTGACTGGGACATCCTCGATTTGGTCGGACAGGCGATTACACGCACCGTAGATTTGCAGGAACTACTGGCCCGTGTTTTTGACCTTATTTTCGACTGGATCCAGTGTGATCGCGGTTGCGTCATGCTAGTGGATGATATGACCGGACAATTGTTTCCCGCTTGCAGCCGCTGGAGAAGCCAACCCAAGAACAATTCTCGTTTAGCCATCAGCCAGACAATTCTCGACCACGTTTTGGAACAGCGGCAAGGCGTTCTGATAAGCAATGCCCAAGATGATAGCCGGTGGGTCAATGCAGAGAGCATAGTCAATATGCGCGTGCATGAAGCCGTTTGCGTCCCTATGCTCGGGAAGTTTGGAAACGTAGGAGCTATTTATGTCGATACCGAATTATCGCCAGGCAAATACGCCCAACAGGGAAATCAGCCTCAATTTCGCGGTGAGCATTTGCGGCTGATGATGGCAGTGGCCACACAAGCAGCATTAGCGATAGAAGACACGCAGTTCTACCGGGCCATGATGCAATCCGAACGATTGGCTGCCATGGGTCAGACGATTGCCAACTTATCCCACCATGTAAAGAACATCCTACAGGGCGTAAAAGGTGGGGCCTATTTAGTTGACGACGGTATAGCCAAAGGAAAACTAGATGTCGTACAGAAAGGCTGGCAAATCGTACAACGCAATCAAGATAGAATTAGCCATCTCGTGTTGGACATGCTTAGTTTCAGTAAAGAGCGCGAACCAGAACTAGTTTCCGGCAACTTGTGTGAATTAGTTCGCGACGTTGTTGAACTCATGCGTCCTCGGGCAACGGAATTGGGAATCAAGATGATTTGCGACGGCACCAATTCCCCCGTCGAAGCATGCTTTGATAACGAAGCGCTACACCGGGCATTATTGAATGTAATCACCAATGCCATCGATGCTGCTTCACATCACGACGATTCTAACCACCAAGCCGAAGTGAGGATTCGCTGCGGAATCGATCAAGCAACCGATCAGGCATGTGTTGTCGTTGAGGATTCCGGTGAAGGAATCGCACCTGAAGACCTGGAACGCATATTCTCCCCCTTTGAATCCAGCAAGGGCGCTCGCGGGACGGGACTCGGATTACCCGTCAGCCGCAAAATACTAAGAGAACACGGTGGAGATATTACCGTAACTAGCCAAATCGGAACCGGATCGGAGTTTGTTTTGCGCTGGCCAAGAGTGCCAGAGAACCCTTCTGCCGGATGAGATTCACCAAGTTCAGTTACGTCGAGAATATTTAGTAATCAATTGTCGTAGCTCTCGGATTCGCCTCCATTACGTGTACTCATCGCATGAAAAACTATCGAATCGATCGTATTTGAAACGAAATTTACCGATCCATCTCCCCGAACGAAATTCACACCTGCCGGATGGTAGCTACTGAAGTCTTCGAAATGACCATGCGGATCGTTGGGCCCATGATCTGAAACTCCCAAAATCCGAGCGTGAGGCTCCTTAGCTTTGGGGATATTTCCATGCCAAATACTGAACCCCAATTTGCTGCTACGCTCGCCTAGCATAAACGTGTTACTCAAGCCATCACTGATATCACCGAATCTTACTTTGCTGTTTCCAAAAAAGATCCCGTCGCCTTTGTAAGGTGAGTCTTCCAATTCGAAGGTTCCAAACATGCCAACGTAATTTGACTTGGAAATACGAAATAGCACTTGCTCTCCATCGTCAATTCGCAACCAACTCCGCTCGGCATCGTGTTCATGTTCGTCCCCAACGGCAATGTCAAACATATCCTCCTCAGGATCGGAAGGACAAAGAAAATTGGGTAGGACCGTCATGCGCACGCTCTGATGGATTGGATCTGCTATGGGTAAGCGGAAATCGATTTGGGTGAAAAGGTTATTTGCTTCCATGAAAGGCAACGCCGCGGCTGCCCAACCCCATCCGGGTTCGCCTGTACCACGATAGGAGACAAATCCACTTGGCAAACGTTTGTAGGCCGATTCATAGTTGTGCATAGCCAAGCCGAGTTGCCGCATGTTATTGGAACATTGCATGCGACGGGCGGCTTCTCTTGCCGCCTGCACCGCAGGCAATAGCAACCCTACCAATACTCCAATGATTGCGATAACTACTAGCAGTTCAACTAGCGTAAAACCTCGTCTATTACTCGTACGCTGAATAAACATATATGTAACTCCGCGAATGTGCATGGGATCTCAATGGATCGGACATTCGATCGATACGATTACTGGAAAATGCAACAATTCGAGTACTAGTGCCGCTTGCCAAAACGGATCGCTGACTCAATCTGAAATCACAAAGTGTCCGAGAACATCTGTGACCGGTTAGGCATTATCTTTAACGGGCGGAAAAAGTCCGAACACAATGGGCACATTCGTGAATCGCGATTTAGAACTGTCCGCAGTTACACGGAGTAAGGTGGACCGCGAGATGGCGGTAGCCGATAAGCAGAAGGAGGCGTGCACAACACCTCTGGTTGGAATTGCAAATCCTGGTTGCATACGAAAGACAGGGTTAAATTGGAATGCTGACCATTAGGCGACTGCGCTAGCTGATAGCATATTACGCAGTTGTGAAGATCTAAGCCGTCTACCTGATAGATCGCCCGACAAGGAGATACGCCTTCTGAGCCCTCCTCGGTCGAACCATTCTCAGCAGGACAAGTACCCCCTAAAGACGTTGTACTTACGGTAGAACCTGAGCAGCAATGGTGTGGGTGGCTCGAGTTGCCTTGACTAACGGGATGAACATGTAGGTGGCAGACCGACCGATGCAAAAATAAGGGCAGCGGGCCAGCCATCAGGGCCAACAATACGTACAGTGCCGTTATTCGATTCAAAATCGTAAGCATGGCCGGTATGAGAGAAATTGCCTTAAAAGAGTGTGGTCTGACGCCATTGTTTACGCGTGCCGTCCCTTTTATGTTCGCAGTCACAAGGAAATGCGTCAAGTTAATTCAGGGTCCGCATTCCAGGATTGCCCATTCTTGATACTGAATTCCTGCATCCAAAAACGCTATTATGGCTGCTTGAGTCGATAGTATTTGACACCTGGTACAAAAAAGCAAAGTGCTGAGACGATGCCGAATATCGTGTGAGCGTAGTCAGGTAAAACTGCCATCAAATAGCTGGTTACCAACAAACAAGCTGCTTGGACATAAAAAACTCCCGCCAATATCCCGGCCTTAGCGATAAACAAAATCGCACTTACAACGCCCAACATCGGCGATAATGTCAACGGTTTCAGGTGCATGATCCACTCTAGAGGTGTCAATGAAGCTATCGCCAAAAGACTTGCCCCCCAAAGGTGTGCTATCTGTCTTTCTACAAACGTCACGGGCCCCATTCGTCGTCGTAGAGCCCAAAACACCATGGCCCATCCACTGAGACCGAATATCCAAAGGGCAGCATAAACCCATCTATTTTGAACGCTGCTCCAATGCAATGCTTCCGTGGCCAAGCAAACAAAAAGCAGTACTAAGCTGTGCCAGATCCATAACAAACCCCAGTTTTCTAGCACCGCTGCATGATGGGTTTCGCGAAACAAGCGTGCAATCACGTGGGCAAACTTTCCACTGCGCGCACGAATTGGTTCATCATTGAGATAGGCCAATAAGTCGGAGGCCATCTCTTTTGCATCTGCGTATCGCAGGTCAGGTGGTTTCTGAATACTTTTTAGAACGATCATTTCCAGGTCACGATCCAGGCGAGGACTAAACAAGGTTGGATTGGGGGGATCGTGCTCCAGTACTTGCACAGCTAATTGCATCGGAGAATCCGCTATAAACGGTGGACGGCCCGTGAGCAAATGGTAAAGTACGGCTCCGAGCGAATAGACATCACTTGGTTCGGCAACCAACGCCGATTGACCGCTGGCTTGTTCCGGCGACATATACGTCGGTGTACCTACGATATTCCCAGTCATGGTCATCGCGGCCGCGTCCATAAACTTCGCCAGGCCAAAGTCGGTCACCAAGGCACGTCCGTTGGCCTCCAACAAAATG
>JAGQOY010000210.1 GCA_020427005.1 Planctomycetales bacterium | reverse complement strand
CGTAAGTGAGGGATTCTTGTTCGGTCCCTCGCTTACGCTTCGGGTTAGGATTGGTAGATTTATTTCTGCCGCTCGCCAAAGTAAGTAGGTAAGTAGGTAGGCGCTGAACACACTATTGCCAAACAACTCGCCTCTTCGAACTCCTGAGCAAATCCGCGAACACTCCTTCGACTAGCTTTTTGTCGCGACGGCTTGCCAACCGCCTATTCTGCCGGAACAGGCCAGACATTTCAAGCTTACCAATCCATCCAAGCAGCGAGCTTTAGCTAGATTCTTTATTCAGCATTTCGTCCAACGCTGTATCGAGCGCTGGGCTGAATCTGCCACGCCTGCTTTTCCTGATTGAGCTTCCGGTATGGGCTCACGCGTGAAATCGCCTGGTGCCCTTGAAAATAGTGGAGATTCGACGTGACTTAGATTTCAGCTAGTCTTCGATCCGAATCACCGAACGACTCTACGGAAATTCCGTAGTGGTCTAGCATGCTGACAAACAGGTTGCTCATCGGTTGTTCTTCAACTTGCAGATAGCGACCGGTCTGGATCCTACCCCCAGCATGACCTGCTAGAATAACGGGCAAGTTGTCATGTGAATGGCGGTTGCCATCAGCTATGGCACCCCCATAGATGATCATCGAATTGTGCAGCACAGAGTTTCCATCAACATCTTCGATTTGTGACAGACGTTCCAGGAAACGAGCGTAATGCTGCATATAGTATTGATCAATGGCAGCAACTTTTTGAGCCAAATCTTCCTTATCCTGATTGTGCGTCAAATGGTGATGACCTTCTGCGATGCCTATCTCAGGAAATACTCGGTTGCTGCCATCGTATGCTAAAAGCAAGGTAGCGATGCGAGTTGAGTCCGTTTGGAAGGCTAATGCTAATATGTCAAACATGATGTTCATGTGTTCGCTGAAGGAGCCTGGCGTCCTGCTGGGGGACTCCACTTCTGGGTTTGGCAAGGCTCCGAATTTTTCAGATTCTTGAATACGAGATTCGATCTCGCGGACACTAGAAAGATATTCGTCCATTTTGCGACGATCTTGGTTGCTCAATGCATTGCGCACTCGCACCGCATCTTCGAGCACGAAATCCAGAATGGAGCGTTGGGTGTTTTGTCGCCTGGCAAAATTCGCGGCCCTTTCATCGCGATTGCCAGCGCCGAACAATCGTTCGAAGACGTTCCCTGGATTGGGATCAGGGGTCACCGGAGTTGTGGGAGAACTCCATGCAAGATTGTACTGGTAAGCGCACGCATATCCCGAATCACAACTTCCTGAATTACGAACCGGCTCACAAGACAACTCTAGTGACGCGAAACGTGTCTGGCCGCGAATAGCCTGTGCCGCCAATTGATCGATACTGACACCAACAAAGATATCACTTCCAGCCGTCTTTCTCGCTCGGGCGCCTGTCAGAAACGTAGCGCTCGCACGGGCATGATCTCCTGCTCCATCATTTCCCGCCGTCGCATTCTCATGTTTGAGCCCACCAATCACCTGAAAATGCTCCCGAAGCTTTTCAAGTGGCAACATTGTGGAATTGAGCTTTAGCTCACTAGAACCTGCGTCGGGAAACCAATGCTTTTGCTGTACACCGTTAGGAATGGACATAAATGCCATGCGTAGCGGTGCACCGGTCGCTGTGACTCCGATTGCTCTTGACTGAGCAGCCAACGATGAGTTTGAGCAAAACGTCTCGAAAGCTGGCAGCGCTACGGCTACTCCCAATCCGCGCAATGCCTGGCGCCGGGAAAGAACTAGGCCATTGGAATTCATGCGTATCCCCTATGTGACAATTACTAAAGCCACTGACAATTGCAAAAGCCAAATCATTTTGAGGTTAGCTGCTCGTCAGCTTGTTCAAAGCGACTACGCTGAAAAGCAGCTGATTGAACGATCTTACTGAGTGCGACGCTAAAGTGTCCGTCTTGTTGATCTAGTTCTTGTACAACACTATCCACCGTATGCTCGTCATAGTACTCCAAACCGCGGCCCAGGGCATATACGAGTAACTTCTGGGTAAAGCATCGATAAAAATCCTTCCTTCGCTCGTTTACGAGCAGTTGTTTGAGCTGTTGAACGCCATCGAACTTCTCTCCGGTGATTAGCTGCCCAGACGCGTCAATGGTTTCACCAAATTCGGCCTCACGCCAACCTCCAATGGCATTGAAATTCTCTAGCGCCAACCCCAAAGGATCCATTCGACTATGGCAAGATGCACACAATGCCGATTCACGGTGTACTTCGAGCAGTTCCTTGAGGCTTGGCTCGCGGCCTGCGAATCTTTCTTTGGCCGCATCCAACTCCGGGACATTAGGAGGAGCAGGTGGAGTTGGAGTCCCCAATATGTTCTCCAAGATAAACAGACCGCGTTTGACAGGCGAAGTACGAGTAGGATTCGACGTTACGGCCAACATGGTGCCTTGAGAGAGAATGCCTCCGCGAGGCGAATCAGCCGGTAATTCCACGCGTCGCATGTGATCCCCTTCGACCCCGTCAATGCCATACAACTTGGCAAGCTTTGCATTGAGAAAGGAATAAGTAGGGTTTACGATTTCCGTTAGACTACGATCCTCTCTCAGGATGTACTCGACTAACATTTCCGTTTCGCGACGCATTGCTTTTCGTACATCCGCGTCGAAAAGGTCTTGCAGCTCCCTTAGTTCGCGAAACCTGGTCATCAACTTTTCGACTTCTGGATCGCGATTTCCTGTTTGCCTGCGAAACGAAAAGCCCTGCCGGCGGAGTTTCGAAAACTCTTCAGTGACATGTTCCCATTCCTCACCGAAACCCAATGCCGCAATGGCATTGATAGAAACCTTTTCAATATCGTTTGTCCGCAACCACTGACCAATGAAGTTTTTGACAAATCGATCCGAACGTTGATCGGCCAGCATTCTCGACACCTGCGATTCTAGGTTTGTCCGCAAGCTGCCTTGAGCGGCCAGATCAAATAGCTCATCGTCGGGCATCGTCGACCACAACAAATAGGACAAACGAGAAGCAAGCGAATATTCGTCGATACGAGGAAATTTCTGCCCCGCATCCGCAGGCTCGGGTGCTTCCATCCGAAATAGAAATCGTGGAGACGCAAGAACCGGGATCATCGCCCCCGCACATGCTTCTTCAAAAGTCTTCTGAGGATCGTCCAAGTTCACAGCTACTATGCTTACGAGCTGTTTCAATGTTTCTTCATCAACCGGCCGACGATAGGCTCTACTGCAGAATCGACTCATTACTTCCCGCGCATAATCGAGTTTGCCTTCTCGCGTCTCTGGTATCGAGTCACGAGTAAAGAAAAGCTCGTAACGTTGCGGATGTTTCCAATATCTGCGATCGGCAGGTCCTTTCACCAATACGGATTGCACATCCACTTCCGCAGTCGAGCCAGCTGGAATCTCGATGTCGGCATCCAATTCTATCGGTAAGAGCTGGACTACGAACCGATGCTTGCCGGGTTCCAGAACGACGTTGAAAGCATAGGGATGCTTCTTTGATTCATCCCAACCATACTCTCCCTCGTGAAGAGATTTCCCATCCAGCTCAAACGACAATCGACAGCGCTGGGGATTAAATTCGAATGAACCATGTGATCGAATAAGCAAGTCCACGACATACTCACCGGCATGAAGAACTTCGAATTCGGCACTGGCAGTTACCGGTTCGCCGGTTTTCATGTCATCTGCATCCGCACCATCTTCTCCAGTAAAATCACGGCCACTTAGGGACTGAATCGGGATAACACTAGTCACATGGGGAACCGCCTCTTCGACTATCTGTGCCGCACTGCTTAGGTACTTTTCCATCAACAATGTCGACAAAGACAGCGCGTCACCGATGTTGTCGAATCCGTAGCCCGTATCGTCGGGAGGAAAAACTATATCCGCATTAAACTGAATGCCCATTAAATCTTGTACAGTGGCCCCATACTCTCGGCGATTTAGTCGCCGGATCGTAACACGTCCAGGATCTGGATTTCCAGCGTCAATCTCAAAAGCCTCATACTTAATCCAATTGCTAAGACTCTGGCTTTCGGCCAATGTAAGCCGTTGTCCGCTGTCTGGAGGCGGCATCGTTCCGGCTCGCACATTCTGCAATACTTTCCACCAGATCTGTTTCGTCTCAGCCGAATGCCTCAAGTCAAGTAGCTGATCTAACTGCAGGTTTCCCTCAGCCTGACCGTTGCCATGGCATTCAAAACACTGTACCGTCAATAAGCTGCGAATCGTAACCTCGTCCGTCGCTCCCACATTGCTGACAGCAAAACAGAACACGCAAATTGAGAGCCATGCTGACCGATGGGAATTCAAGGCCATGGAGTTGGTTCCGATTTTGACTCGGCAAGGACGAATTGATAGTGTCACGCTGGACCAATAGGAAGCCTGTATTTTAGCCGAATTTGAATTGTGCTGCTGAACTTTCTCTCCACAGGCCAGGCAAGATAGGCAGGCACATTGTCGTATATGAGGCGATAAATCCCCATTTCAGTCGTGGACCTCCGCCTCGGCCTGTATGAAATCGCATTACGACGTACTACAAATTCGCCTCTGGCAGACCTTACGTCAGATACTGTTTATACTAGACGCTTGTCGCGTGGCCAGCTTTTTGAACCGGGATGCCAGCTTCGAAACTCCTCCTAAGCCGGGGGCTGGGGGTGGGAATATCACAATAGCTTGGCCTAAGGTCAAAAGAGCCAGGCTGCAGATGATGACATTTCCTTAACTGTTGATATCTGTTTGAAACTTTGCGCGATCCCCAAAAAGGTCCGGCAATATTCGAAAAGGAGTTATTGATAAAAGTACCCATGCTGGTTTCAAATTTTCAAATCGATTTTACTTCTCAAAATTCTAATTTTGATTCTACTGGCACTGTTTACGGTCCAGCCTTTCGGATTAAGCATGCGTAAATTCAATAAAGTCTTTGTTATCGCACTTCCACGTTGTGCCACCGTGTCTATGTGCGACGCACTTGGAATGTTGGGAATCCGAACAGCGCACTTAGGCAGGATTTACGGGGAACAGTCTGTCGAACATAACCATCCTGAACGGCTCATGCGGATGCATGAACAAATACAGGCCGACGATTTTGGTCTCGACATTTTGCGCAGCTGCGATGGCCTAGCCGACTACCCTGCCTGCGCAAGCAGTGTTTTTGTTAGGCTCGATAAGCAATATCCCGGCAGCTTGTTTATTAATGTGCGCAGAGATTCGGACCCTTCGAAGTGGTTGCAATCCGTTGAAAGACAGTTCCGAGGATTGGAGCTGCTAAAACTTGGCAAACAGTCAACATCAGAAGAAAAGGCTTTCATGCGCACCATGCAATCTTTTCGTTGCATGACGTTCGGCCAAGTGGAATTCAGCGCAGAGGTATTCCAAGCCGCCTATTATCGATATCAAGACTTCGTGGCTGATTACTTTGCAGGTCGACCTCAGGACCTTCTTCAGATTCCGGACGTCTCAGTTTTGGACGACGAGGGCTTCGGTCCACTGTGTAAATTCCTGGAATGCGATATTGCTCACGGAGAATTCCCTTGTAGAAACGATCATAGCCAACGTCCACACCAAGCGTTCATGTCAGCCCTAAGTGCCGGAAAGATCAAGTCACTGACCGGTATCCAGCCGGAACCTAGACCCACTTCTGTTGAACTCAGCTAATTTGCTCATGAAGCTCGCCTATTTAACCGCCGGGGCTGCGGGCATGTATTGCGGCAGTTGCTTGCATGACAATGCACTAGCCAAAGCTCTGATAAAAACTGGCCACGATGCTATTTTGGTACCGGTATACACTCCCATACAAACGGATGAGGAAGACATAAGTCGTCCCGTTCTATTTTTTGGTGGACTCAACGTCTATCTACAACAACTTACGCCAATCTTTCGGCTCCTTCCCAAGTGGATGGATCGTTGGCTGGACACGCCAGCCTTAGTGCGTTGGATCGCTTCACGGGCCATGGGCACTTCGGCATCCAATTTGGGAGCCCTGACCGTATCCATGTTGCGAGGAAAAAATGGCAATCAGCGCAAGGAGGTAGACCGACTATGTGAGTGGCTGGAGACACTTTCGCCTGATGTAATTATTTTTTCCAACCTCCTAATAGCCGGTTGTTTGACGCAAATCAAAGAACGCATTCGATGTCCCGTGATCGTCATTTTGCAAGGTGACGACATTTTTTACGCCAACCTGGAAGAACCCTTTCGGACTCAAGCCTTAACGGAGCTTCGGCGATTGGCCGCACAGGTCGATCGATTTGTTGTGCATAGCCAATCCTACGGCAAACGCATGCAGCAGTTGCTCGAATTCCCATCGGATCGGATGAGCGTTCTCAACCTTTCCATAGACACGCATGAGTATCGCTCGCTTGCCATTACGACCGACCGACCGATGCGACCACCGACCATCGGATATTTGGCGCGCTTGGCTCCCGAAAAGGGATTGCACTCGTTAGTCGAAGCCTTCATCAAACTGCGACAACAAGGTGCAATTCCCGATGCCAAACTTGAAATTGCTGGCTGGCTCGGCGCTCAGCATCAAGCTTATTGGCGGGCTCTTGAACAAAGAATGATCAACGCTGGACTTCAGAATGCGTTTCGCTATTGGGGAACCATTGATCGTGGGCAGAAATTGGCCTTCTTACAATCAATCGATGTGCTCTGCGTCCCCACGAGCTATCAAGAACCTAAGGGACTGTTTGTGCTAGAAGCCTTAGCATGCGGTGTACCTTATGTGCTGCCAGAACATGGTGCATTCCCGGAACTTCATTCTCGCTTGCAAGCCGGACACTTGTTTGATCCAGAGTCAGGCGAACAACTCGTAAAGCGTCTCGTGTTAGCCTTGCAGGATTTGCCAGCGTCACGCCGCCTGGGCCAAGACGGCCGGCAACGCGTTTTCGACACCGCTTCTACCCAACACGAAGCCGAACAACTCCTACAGATCATCAGTTCGCTAATCCCTCACCCGTCCACTTAGGCCTAACCCAGGACACCTCTTCCGAACGCCAGATCATCACAGAGAATCAAGATGATGTTTGGTCGCTGCGACGCACACGAACAGGTAGCACCTAGCATATTGATAAATAAGTAAGAGAACTATGACTGGATGATTCTCAACATTAACTTACAACGCTAGCGATCATGGCTTTCTCTCCTATTCGCAGCAGTTGTCCGCTGATATCCGCAACCCACCCTGGCCGCTACAACTGATACAAGCCGCAGATACCATTCGCAGTGAGAATGTTTCAAGTCCTGACACACAATCTGCGATTCTTAATTAGCCCCAATACTATTTAGCCGGCAACTAACACAACTGATTTGTTTCCGATATGACGGTGAAGAGAGCCTGGATTTTCGCATGAAAGCGAAAATACTTACTCTCCTCAACTGCTGTCGCAGGCGACCTTCCTCAAGGAGTTTGGCGGAATTCGCATATTTTTTCCTTCATCAGCTCCGTAAGCGTCCTAAGCTTCAGAGTTAGACCTGCAATTCCCATTTCGACCCATCTTGTTGCTGACGCGACAACCGCGGGGAACGCACGTTGGACGATCGATCAGCTAGTCAGAAGAAAGATCAAGGACCTTCCCATGGAAAACCTTACTATTGCAGCCGCCTCGGCAATTCAGCAGAACAAAATCGGCAACGAGGTAGCATTGGCAGTCGCCAGCAAGGTAATGCAATCGCAGAAGGATGCTGGGCAGGCTGCAGCTAACCTGGTTCAGCAAGCTGCCAACATTTCCAGCCAACTGGCTCGCGGTGAAATCGACGTCGAACTTTGAATGAAAAACACGGATCGAGCTGTCGATTCCCGAATCTGCGCTAGTAACTTTGGATTGTACATTGATTACTCAGTCACATCAGAAGCCTTCGTGACTGTGTTTCCAATCCTTCTGAAAAGCAATCTGCAACCTCAAGTTTAAACATCCAGATTACGAACTTCCAAGGCATGTTTTTCAATGAAATGCCTTCGAGGTTCGACTTTGTCTCCCATTAGAACGCGAAACATCTCGTCTGCTGCTGCTGCGTCCGCCAGGGTTACCTGAACCAACGTTCGATTGGACTTATCCAAGGTTGTTTCGCGCAGTTCCTCAGGGTTCATTTCCCCTAACCCCTTAAAGCGAGTGACCTGCATTCCCTTTTCACCGGCAGATCGCACTGTCGCCAAGAGTGCTCGCAGGTCGTCAATACCTATTGAATTATCTTCACGATTGAAGTGGAATTTAGATTCGGTGGTCCCGGTTCTGATCTCAGGAATCAAGTCTGCAATGGTAAAGCCAAAATTGACTAATTCCTTGAGACCCGAATTGATCGTTTTGACTTCATGCAATTCCACGTAATGTGCCATGATGGCATCGGGCTGGTGTTGAATTTCACTTGTGTCCGAATCAACTTGGCCTTCGAGCACCAAATTATGCTCATCGATAAAAGCTTCCAATACGTCCCGCGCATGGAACCAATGCGAGTCGTTTCCAACGGTTAACAAGAATATTGGTAGCCGCATAGTTTCGGGGTCCATGCGACCTGCATGATCTTTCAAACTCACGCCACGTCTCTCAAGTGCCAATAGGGCTTCTTCCATACTGGCTAATGTTTCGCACAGTTTACGCATCTGCTCGCCTTCAACTCGGCGATGGTCGTCAGTTTCAAGCCAGCAGTCAGACAAGCCGCGATCTAGCAGTTGCGTCTTCATTTCGTCGTCGGTCTGCACATAGTACCGCGACTTACCTCGTACGACGCGGAACAGTGGAGGCTGGGCCAAGTAGACATGCCCACCAGCCACTAGATGGAACATTTGTCGGTAGAAGAAGCATAATAGGAGCGTCCGAATATGAGATCCATCCACATCGGCGTCGGTCATGATGATCACTTTGTCGTAACGTCGTTTGGCAACATCTTGATCGGCCCCGATTCCACAGCCGATGGCTTGAATCATGCTCTGCACTTCCTCATTGGCGAGCACTTTGTCTTCGCGACTCTTGTAGGCATTGATGATCTTCCCACGCAGTGGCAGAATAGCCTGAAATTCACGAAAACGACCACCCTCGGCGCTGCCACCAGCCGAATCACCTTCGACCAAGTAGATTTCACACTCTTCCATCTTGTTGCTAATGCAATCTCGGAGTTTGCCTGGCAAGCCTCCGCCACTGAGAGCATCCTTTCGCTTGCGCAACAGGTCCTTAGCCTTCCGAGCTGCCTCGCGCGCTTCGCAAGCCAGCAACCCTTTCTTAACAATCAACTTTGCGTTTTTCGGGTTTTCCTCTAGGTACTTTTGTAGCGCTTCACCTACTGCCGTGTTGACGATACCCTCGATTTCACCGTTGCCAAGTTTCGTTTTGGTTTGACCTTCAAATTGCGGGTGCGGAACACGTAGGCTAAGTACTGCCGTCAAACCTTCACGAAAATCATCACCGGTTGGGGTGAGATCCTTAAACAATCCTTCCTTCTTACCGTAGTTGTTCAGAGCTCTAGTTAGAGCGGAGCGGAAACCTGAAACATGGGTCCCACCCTCTATGGTGTGAATGTTGTTGACGTAAGATTGCACGTTTTCTGTATACTCACTGGAATATTGCAGCGCCACTTGGAAACTGACATCGTCGCGAGAATCCTCGATGAGCAAAACGTCCGGATGAATCGCATCGCTAGCACGATTCAAGTGCTCTACGAACTCGACTATGCCACGTTCGTAGTAGAATTCATCGCCTTCATTAATTCGTTCGTCCTTGAACTTGATACGTACTCCACTGTTGAGAAAAGCCAGTTCTTGGAGTCGCTTGTACAGCGTGTCAAAACTGTACTTGGTATTAGGAAAAATCGTCCCGTCTGGCTTGAACGTTGTTTTGGTTCCGCGCTTGCTGGTTTGATGCCCTTTGACTACCGGTCCCGTGGCGATACCACGTTCATAGCTTTGCATCCATACATGGCCGTCACGAGAAACCTCCACTTCACACCACTGAGAAAGGAAGTTGACAACGGTTACCCCTACCCCATGCAATCCACCTGAAGTTTGATACGCCTTTTTTTCAAATTTGCCCCCAAACTTGAGAACCGTCATTACGCCTTCTAATGTACTTACCTCACGATCCATCTCTTCGCTAAGCTGCTTGTGCCGGGAAGTCGGAATGCCTCGTCCGTCGTCTTCGACAGTAACCGAACCATCGCTATTGATAGTGACTGAGACGCTCTTGGCATAATTGGCCATAGCTTCATCGATCGAGTTGTCCACCACTTCGTAAACTAAGTGATGCAAACCCTTCAGCCCTGTGTCACCGATGTACATACTTGGGCGTTCTCGGACGTGTTCCATGTCGCTCAAGTGCTTGAGGTCGTCGGAGTTGTACCCGGAGGAATCTAGTTGAATCGAGTCGGCTTGATCTTCAGGAACGTTTGGATTTTCGTCTGACATATGCTCTTGACTACCGTCATTCAACGGCCGTTAGGGTTATTACGGAATGCTCTGCCTCCAGCTCCGGTCTGCCAGTTCCTCGACCTCCGATCGTGGAACGGGTCTCTCCATCCTGGAAGCGGTAACGAGCAACTTTTCCATGTAGGTTTGGGCTGGCGAATTCCTAGGTACATTTCTGGACCGAGGCCAATTCCTAATTTCGCGCCTCCACCTGCCCGCGCCAAGCTGCCAAAATAATGGCGAGAGTGAAGAGAGAAGGGCCGCATTTTATCACATGCCACCATTCTTGGCGTGGCCAATTTGGAGACCGAAATGGGGCCTTAGAGATAAATTTCGGGATCCATGTCCGTCGTTTGGCGCTGGAATCCGAAATAGCCCGCTGGAGCGTCAATCCATATGACGTAAGCAGTTTCCACCGGCAGAAAATCTTGGGCTATCTAAGCTTACAATTGTCGCTTGGCAGGCAACAAGTCGCAAAACCATCTGGGACTATTAACCGCGAGAGTATTCGACAAACATCAAGATGCATGCCCCCAACATCAGGATAGCCGAAGCTATCAGCATGACTGTGTAGACATTATAGGGTTGCTTTGCGGCTTTGTTCATGACAAGTTTCCGTCGAATGGTATAGGCGATTGCAGGCAATTGGATCAGTGGCTTAGTAAAGCTTGGAATCAACTCGATCCCCAGGCCGAATAAAACCGCGTTGGTACCTGGGCAAAACTTCAGCAACCGACTTGTCATCAGCTACAGTCCGCACAACTAAACGACCCAAGTACTGCCCCGATCGATGAGCCTCAAGCGTAAAGCCTTCGCGCATGCCATCGTCCCGACCCAAAGACACCTCAACCATATTATTGTTACTTACTGCCAATACTTCGCCGTTCACTGCTGGCGGAGCCTCGATCAATGTATCCGCCTTAATCCCTAGAATCTCCAGCTTTTCCTTGGCAGATGTGAAGTCCGCAGCTAACTGACGCCAACGCTCTTCCAGAGTTTCCTTGTCGCCTTGCAGGCGATTCATCGAGTCCTTTGTACTGGCTAGACGCTGCATAAGTTGATTGCGGTCTTCGACAGACTTTACCAACTGCTGACGCAAAAGTTCATTGTCATCCGACTTTGCTTTCAACTCTTCGGCGGTCGCTTTCTCCGTTTGTACCAGTGTGGTGTGTGCTGACTGCAAATTGATAAAGGCTTCTTGCTGTTTACCTAGCTCATCTGTAATTAATCCGATCTGAGTCTGCAGAGATGCCAAAGCCGAACGTCGAGCGGCCTGCTCGACAGCCAGCGAGCTCTTCGTCTCTTCCAACAAACTGGCGAGCTGATCATTCTTGTTTTGCAAGTCCCGAGACTTGCTTTCGGCAGCCTCCGCACGGTCTTTCTGGTTAATGTGAGACGCATTTACCACCACAGCTAATGTGAAGAAGATCACGCTCAGCAGGCCTACAATCCCGGTAAACACTTTTCCCAGCAGAGTCATTCGACGTTCCTCGATACTTGGCGCTCAGTTTTTGAGCTTGAAGAGTTGATAAGCCGTGTCCAGAAAACCATATCTAGGCAAGGGCCTGTTGCTGCAGAAAGTTATAAGAATAGCTACATATCCACAGCAGTCCGGGCAATCTGTACTATAGTTGCAACCTTTTTCCTCTGTCAACGAATTCTGTCAAAATAGGATACTTGGGAAACTGAGAATGAACAGATTATTCCGGCTATGAAAGCCAACGTTGGGCATGAAAGCCACCCTCAATGAGGGGTATTAGCTCTTTTCAAAATCGGATCTCACCCCAAAAAAGCTACCCAAATGTTATTCGGCAATTCGACCTGAGAGGTCTTTAGGCGAGCGGCAGATACAAATCTACCAATTCTAACCCGAAGCGTAAGCGAGGGACCGAACAAGAATCCCTCACTTACGTTTCGGGTTGGGACGTTTATTCCTAC
>JAGQOY010000209.1 GCA_020427005.1 Planctomycetales bacterium | reverse complement strand
CCGCCCGAATCCGTATTGCGTCGCCAACGCCCATCGCGCGATGCGCTCGCCGGCCGGGACCTTTAGTTGCGGGTGATACCAGCGACGTCGCAGATCGTAGGTGCTGGTGTAGCCAATGTTTTTGTCGCCGGCCTGATAGAAGTCAAGAAAGGTCTGATACTGAGCTTCGCGGATGTAAGGACCGGCATCGAGCATGTGCTCGACATAGTCGTCACGAGTCTGGCGAGTGCCTTGGGTGCAGAGGCTGATAATACCGAACGGCAGCGCCGGGTCATCAAAGGTCGCACGCCAAGCGGTGATCATCTTTGGGAAGATATGGCGATACATGACGGCCCCCAGCGAACCATCGAAGCAGTTGTTGTAGCCTTGGTGAAAAATTACACCTTTCACTTGCAGGCCTGCGAGCGGTGCAACCATGCTCGCGTAGCAGTTGCCGGGACGGTTCTGATCCAGCGCCGGACCGGGACGGAGGTTCGTAGGCTTAATTAAGTCAGCGGGGATTTCCCTTCCCTGCTTGGTCAAGTTAGCGATGCGGTCATGGTAAACTTTCAACCTGTCCTCGAGGTCCTGTTGCGGATCATACTGTGCAACATTCTCGTCCCATTCGGCCAACAGCGACTTGACCAGCGGCGATTCCATCGTTCGCAGAACCGGATCTGGTGTCCAAGTCTCAATGGTAGTTCCGCCCCGTGAGACGTCGACCACGCCGACGGGTACTTGCGCTGCCATGTGGACTCGACGAGAGAAGACGTATCCAATCGCCGACAATTCACGAGCGACCTCCGGCGAGCAAACATCCCAATCACCCTTGCGAAAATGGCGACTGAACCAGTCGCTCCATTCATTTAGGCGCGCAAATCCAGGCTTGTAGTCAGGGCCATTTTGTGCCGGGATCGTCAGTATTCTGATTTGTTCGTAGTTGGCCGAGGCGATTTCCAGTTGGCCGTTTTCGACGTTCGCCAGCGGAAATTCCATGTTGCTCTGGCCGCCCAAAATCCAGACGTCACCGACCAGGATGTTGGTCAATTCGAGCCTCTTGTCCTTACCCTCTACATTCATCGTTGTGGGTGTTGAGTTGGCCTGCATCGCGGGAAGTGTCACCTTCCACGATCGGTTCTGTTCTGCAATCGCCGACATTTGTGCATCTGCGAAAGAGACCGTCACCTTCTCGCCGGGGCTCGCCCAGCCCCAAACACGAATCGGTTTGTCCCGCTGCAGCACCATGTTAGACTGAAACAGGTTGTGGACACATAATCCATCACCGACGGCGACGACTTCGATCACGTCCTCTTTCGGTAAGCCTCGAGGACTATCTTCTGACAGGACAATTCCACAAATAAGTAGACTCAGTACGAGTTGCGTCGGAATTATCTGGCAATGCATGTTATGGACTTTTGTGTAAAATGAAGTGGGCAAATTAGCGGACCCGCAACGCGTGGCCCCGAGCTCGGCCACCAGGGCTCGATTCGCGCCGTCAATCAACTGCCATGCTCTGGTTGCCCGTTAGCAGATCAACCATCGCTCGGCCCATCGCTTCGCCAACGTTCATGTAGGTCTCGGCGTTGCCGTTGTAATGGCCGTTAGACGCGCCACCTTTGGACAAAGGGTGCGCGTACACGGTTGCAACGTTGCCTTTAAATTCGGGATGCTTGCTCGGGTCGCTGACAGCCAGTTGGGCTTCGATAATGTCCTTTTCGGTCCCCGTGGCATTATCTTTATCCGTCTGACCAAGCGTAGCGCAAACGAACCTTGCGTTGGGTGCGTTAAAATCCTTGCGGAGCGCCTGGATCAAGTTGACCAGATTCTGCTCGTACTTCTGCGAGTGCCCGGCGTTATAGCGGTCCTTGTCGCCTTGCCAGTAAAAGAAACCAACGATCTCGTACTGGGTGGCGCCAGGATAATACTTGCCGAGATCTTCAAGCACTTGCTTCGCGCGGGCGATATCGCCGTCGTACTGCAAGCCAGCCTTCCACGCGATTGGCGCTGGCTCGGTACCTATCTCCCAACGCAGGGGGCTCTGACCATAGCCTGCATAGACGTAGGTCTTGCCATCCTTGGGATCAGTGAACTCGTAGGACGGCGTGTTGGGAGGCAGCAGGTCCCAGCCCAGAGAGCGGTTGCCGATTGCGCTCTTCAGGATCAGCACCGGCTCCGTGTGTTGTTCGCCCATATAATTGCCGATACCAATCTCGACGCCGATCTTGCTGCCGGCGACCTGAAGCCAGTCGTTTTTTCGGACCTGAGTCTTGCCCAGCCCGCCGCTACCCATCACAGCCACGTTACGGACGTCCCGTCGCACGGTCCACTTGCCGACATCGTCGACGAGATACGGATAGAGCCCTTTGCTCTTGACCGCATGTTCGAGCGCGCCGTCTTTGTCACCGGCTACCTTACCCATCTCGAGCATGTTGGACTGACCCATCAAGATATAGACTTTGACCGGCTTGCTCATGTCGGCCGGCATGCCGTCGGGGCCCGGAAGTTCGGCAGCAAAGCAGTTCATCGCGAACAGCACCATCGCCGAAGTGATGAGCAAGTTAGGTGCGAGCCGAATATTCATTACTCAAAACCCTCCGATTAAAAGGTTGCATCTTGGTGGGATTTGTGTTTTCATCCAGAGTTTCCTCAAAGCCAGTTATTGATGCTCCACCAAGAATTCAAGTGTGAGATCGATGATTTCTTCTCGCGATGGTTCCATGTCGGAGTCGACATTGCGCCAGTTGTGTCCAGAGTTTTTAATGATCATGATCTCGACAGGAGCACCAATGGCTTCCGCTTTCTGCTGCATGTGGTAGGCATGCTTCACGGGGATGGTCGTGTCTTTATCGCCCTGAATCATTAGCAAAGGCGGACTGTCCTTCGTCAAATAGTTGACTGGGCTCACTTCTCGGTAGCGAATCAGTTTGTTTGGATTTTCAGCATCCGAACCAAGAATGCGAGTGGCAAATCGATCCCGAAAGTCGGCTCGGTCGTCGTGATTGAACAGATCGATGTTCTCAAAATCACAAGGACCGTACCATGAAACTCCGGCAACCAGCCTGTACTCCGTACTAGCCAATTCTGGGTCGCCCGGAAAAGATTCCTTAGGCGTCAGCAACAACATCTGAGCTAGGTGACCGCCTGCGGAATCACCAAATGTGGATACGCAGTTCATGTCCAGCAACAGTGCATCGCGGTTCTTCGCCAGGTACCGCAACGCGTCTTTGCAGTCTGTCACACAATCGTGGATGGTTGCGTTTCCATTCCTGGCGAGACGGTATTCCACCGCAGCAACGCAAAAACCACGTTCAGTCAAACCACTCACGACCTGGCCCATGCTGGACTTGGTAGCCGATTGCTTGCTTCCCGCGGCCCAACCGCCGCCATGAGTATAAATTACTACAGGATAATGCCCAGATGATTTGCCCACTGGATAATAGAGATCCATCTTGAGCTTGCCGTTTTCCTTATACTGCACGTCCAACTTTGTATTGGCAGGTTCATCCTGTGCAAACAAGCAGGTCGTTGCAAGTGTGACCGAGAATGCAATCAATGATAAAAAGTGTTGACTAAATGACATGGCTTTTGTTTTCGAGTAGGTTGGCCAGATTAGTCGTGTGCGAGTATTGGAATTCATAGTTCGCCCAGTCGCACACTTTCTGCTGGATTCCCCTTATTGGCTTTTGCAACTTACATTACATGGAGGAACCACCATACTGAACCCTACTTTCTTCGGTTCTTGTTCGCGTCCGCTTTCCGCCTCTGCGTGTCATGGTTGGCCGGAATGGGACTCTCGAAATCGGCGTAAGCCTCTGGCCTGATCCCTCGCGCATGCCCTCCGTTTCCAAAAGTGTTCGGCTCGAATGGTCCAACAAACGCGATGTTGGCATCTGACTTGATCGAGTCTTCCAGACCCAGTGCCCAGAAACAGCCGTTCACGAGCATCCGGCGATAGCCATCATTCAACAGATCTTCTGGTGTGCCATACAGCGAGGTGAAAACTCGCCCTTCCTTTCCTGAATTGGATTTATATAAGCGAGTCCATTCGGATGGCATTGGCGGCTTCGATTCATCGGCCGGTGAGTCCTGCAGCATGCCGTTAAGTGGTTGAGCCATCGTAAGGATCTCACCATCGGTTGGCTTGCCAACATAGCCGCCGGCTTGGACCCAGATGTCATTGACTCCGCGCAGAATCGGATGATCCTGTTTGCCGTCGATGATAGTGATCCGCGTGCTTTGCTGATGATTGCGGCCGTAGTGTCCGACCCAAGTCTGCCCCAATACTTGATGCCCAAAACCCAATTCATAGCCAGCCACTGTGCTGTCGAAGGAATACTTCGCGAAAGCATCGGAGGGATTCATTTTGAATGCATGTGTTGCAGTGCGCAGCCCGACCACCGGCCCACTTCGGTTCAGATACTCATTAAGATGTTGCATCTGCTCGATTGGAAAATTCTGGAACCGTAGAAAGATAACCGCCAGATCGGCCGTGTCGAGCGCCGTCATGCCCGGCATATTGGAGTTACCCGCAACGATCTCGCCTGTCTCTGGATCGATATTGAACAGCACAGTGCATTTGAAACCTTGATGTTTCGCGAGAATTCGCGCCAATGCCGGCAACGTTTCTTCGGAACGATATTCATGATCGCCCGCCAGAAACACAATATGTTTGCCCACTCCTGGGCCACTCTCTCCGTTGTAGACAACTCCCTGCGCGCTGGCAGTCGCGGAGAAGAATACTAACGCTAACAACTTTGCACTGGCCATCTTTACATTTTGCATTCTGGTCCCCTTTTCTTTTCGTCGGCAGGTTTCAGCGGCACAGTGTCGTCGAGATCTGCATTTTCTTCATAAGGTAGTATATACGTATCGATGTCGATCGAGGCATTCACGTCTGCAAGGAACGCCAGCACGCGGTTTGAAAACCCGATCGCGGGCGTCGACACTGCGTCATCAGTCGAGATGTACAGCACGACCTCAAGCACAGCGTAGAGATCAAGTCCCACGAGGCACCATACCATTACCTGTTCGGTCGTTCACCACTTTATTCGGCACTCCTAGTGTTGGGTTGCCCTTTGCCGCAAGTGATCAGGCTGCGCAGACTTCCTTCGATGTATTCTCGCCATACAACAGAACAGATTTCGAAGCATTCGTATTTTGGCGTGAGCCCAATGTGTGAAAACCGAAGCTCGGTCTCGTTTCCCTTGGGCAGTATCTCAAACAAAATCTCAGTCCCCGTCCATTCGGACTTTTCCTCGACGAAGTCAAAATAGTTTTCGACCACGAGCCAACGAACACTTTCAAATGGAAGTAGTTCAACAATTCGAATTGTGCAATTATGGGCCTCTTGGTAGCGGTATCGGAACTCGCCCAATTGGTCGGTACGACCATCTATTTCCTCTGACCACCAGCCGCGTACGTTGTTTACGGCCTCAAAAACGGCCTCAGGCTTCTCTTTTAACTTCAGTACGATAGTCAGGCTGTCGCGATCGTTGTGTTCTGCCATATGCTTTCCTCTGACGGTATGATTGTGCGACACATGGAAATGGCAATTCCTGCCAACGTAGGGCGGCACCAGTAGCTGCCGAGATTGACGATGATGTAAGCACGACACTATCGGCGGCTGTGCTGCATGCTCATTGTTCCGCTTAAACTGTTCTTGAAAAGGCTGTATTCATGCCGGGTTTCAGAAGCAAATTGAAGCCCCAAGCGCCTAGAGGCACGCCAACGAGGCAGCACGTAGAAAGAGGAATGACTGTCATGACGCTTGCCATTAGTGCAAAAGTGAAAGACTTTCGTCGCAGCATCTCTGTCGCACCGAATGCAATGAATAGGTTGTAGAGGACAAGTGCGCTCATAACCATCAAAAACTGTTGCGAACTATTATTTGACACTGCAGCATCCCATTTCCAAAACAGCACCACGACATCAAGCATGATTCCAGCGAAAGCGTTTAATAGAGTAAACAAACCTGGAAGAAACAGAGCTTCCTTGGCATAACGCGCATAGTCCAAACGTGAATCTTCGGCCACGGCCGCGACCGTTTCGTGTGCCTCGCCGTAGTGACTGGGTACCAGATAGGGGTTCTCGTTTTGTATCTTCATGAAGCGGGGCCAACAGTACGACCGCAATAACTGCAGTGGATGGGCTGAGTTGTAATACAAAATCGGCTGGCCGCCCTGGCTCTGGTTCACCGCGGGTTCCCCTGCGAACGAAGGCGTGATGCTTTGTCAAACAGGCGTGCAGTTTACCACATCTTCAGAGCAGAAGGTTTATCATGCGATTCAATTCACTAAACTGATCGGTGCAATGCAAGCACGCTCAGCCCTGATGCATTTGGAGACACTCTTCTAAGTTGAGTTGTATCAGCAGGTCGGCCAGCTGTTGACGATTGGCCAATGCCAGCTCGGAATGTTCACTTTGCAGAGTGCAAGTTACTCTCCCGACTTTGAAGTCGTGCCCAGATCTAGCCAACTTACAGACAATAAGTTTCTGATCCAGCCGGTGGTGATCAGTTTGTCAGTATCGTGGCGTTCAATGTCCTAGCAACAAGAAACCATCCGTACCGACGTGATAGTTGTGACACTCCGTGCAGGAATCATTTAGGCTGGCGTTGCTATGACATACGGTACATTGATCACGTCGCATGTGAACAAATTCAGTAGCCAAGTATTCATGCGCTACAGAGTTCGAGTTTGAAGGAGATTTATCAGCAACAAGATTTACGCTCTCGGCTAGTGTCTTCGATGGCGAGGCACTTAGCTCGTGACAGTGCTGACAGTTCTTAAGCAAGGGTAGTGTTAGATGAGGCGAGTGATTGAATTTTGTAAACGGGCGGCTGGTTGTCGCGCGATAACTACTCTTCCAGGAGCTCCAAATTGCTGATTCCTGGGAGTGGTATTCCGGCTTTCCGTAATTTGATTCGTCAGGGATTAGATGACATTCGGTACAGTTACCTGGGGTAAAGAGACGCAGATGGGCACTGTCCGTTGTTTTGGCTTGATCCGAATTCAGAGTTATTTGAGCTATTTCATTCCAAGCGGCAAGGAAGCTATCTGCGTGACCACGAGACATTACTCGAACCGCTAGCAACTCGTCGTCCAGATACCAGCCACCTGCCGTTAAGTGTTGAATTCCTAAAAACCTTGGTGAAGAAGCAGCCTTCTCATTTCCTTGAAAGTCGTCGAAGGAATCGTCTCCGAGCAGCAAGTCATCTTGATTCACCGATACGAGTTGTCCTAGAGGAGCTGCACTACTTGATTCGACTTCGCTTGACACTCCTAAACTTTCTGGCGCACCTTCGGAGTTCGTGATTGCCAGGCGATCTGAATTGGAGAACCATTGCGATTCGATTTCTCGAAACAGATTGGGAGGTAAACCCGCACAGGCATCATCCATAAGCAGTAGCTCGTGTTCATTCGGAGGTCGACCCAAAGCAACTTCGATCGCAAACGTCAGCCGTTTCTTCCATGCCTGTTGTCCCTTCTGGGCGACTTGTCTCACGAGTTTCCTGATACCACGTGCCAACGTGAGCGACACGGCAGCACGTAACTGACCTATTTCAGGTATGTCAGATAGCTTGCCTGAGGTCGGAAGTTTTGCCAATGCTAACCGCATGTCTGGATCGCCCAATAACAATACTCGTACCAGAGTCGAGATTTCACCTTCGTAACCGAATCTCGCAGTCTCAGGCCAGTCTGACAATTCAAGTTGCGGGTTGTTAAGGGCTTGGTTATCAAGACTAGGTATTTGGAGAACAGCCCATCCGTCAGCCAGGGATGCACCGATGGCTTCTTGGTGGCACTTGGCGCAGGCTCCTTCGAATCCTATCGTTCGAAATACATTGCCGACCAACGACAACTGTTCATTCACCACATGGCATGCCTGACAATCGAACTGGGTTTGTTTCTGACCGAAGTACTTGTCGCGGTGTGCTCGATGATCGAAGGCTATGCGTCGTTCGGTACGGTACGGATACTCATCGAATTCTGGATGCCCATCGGCAAAGCTATGAAAACGGCTTTGATGGCAGGCTTGGCAACGTTGATTGGCGATAGATTTAAGATCGCGATCCTTGCCGTGATGCTCCACATGGCACTGTGCACAGGCAGTTTGTACGGCTCCTGAAGCTGGCATTGACTCTTGCACATTCCCCTTGCCAGCTGCAGTCGTGAGCGCGATCGAAATGTCAGCACTAGCGTTGAGATCTTGAGCCACATTCGGTTGTTGATTTTTTCTTGCAACTACTGCTGTCGGCCGAATCAGCTTTTCGGCCGCAAAAATACCATCGGCAGGTCGGCTTACCAGTTGGATCAGTTGTTGGTCCGTCAAATCGTGTGGACTACGTAAAGCCGCATCAGGCAGATGGGCAGAGTGGCAGTGCATACACAATTCATCTTGCGTCGAGAATCCACCGGCAATGGTATGGGCGTTGGGGTGGCACAAACTGCATCGTTGCGAAGCGATAGTATTACCGAGTATCTGCGAGTGTTTGGCGGATAGATTGCCGGGCACAAAGAATTCTTCTCGAAAATCAAAAGCCATAGCCAGTAGCAACAATCCGGCAAGTAACATGGCTATGTTAAGAGCCCACGTTTGCCTTGCATACCAAGTTGCTCGCCTGGGAATGCAAGGAGCGGAAAGAATTGGGTCTGGCTGAGAGCTAATTCGATTGTGCTTGCATAGTTTGGCAGCGGCACATTCGTGATCACATTTCGTTGGATCGCAGTCTCCTGGTTGTGGTGCGGGTTTGGTTGACTGATTTGCTCTGCAACATCGTCCATCTTCAAGGGGCCCGGTAGGGCAAGGAGAGCCTAGAGCCGTGTTTCCACAGACCCATGGGCGAGCTGGATTGGCCCTGGGAGCAGTAACATCAATCCCATGGTTCGGGAGACCCCCTGATGGTTGATGTTGATCCATTACATGACCCCCTGGAATCTATAGACCAGGATTACGTGCGTCGCTATGAGAATGGCCAACGACCAAGTGAAGGCCACGTGTAGGGCAAATAGAAAACGCAATCTTACTTGCATAGCTGAATGAAAATCCAAATCATCCTTATTCTGAACCATTTGGCTTAGTTTTATACGACAGGCGACGCCTTGCGAAGCCAAATAGCGATCCAAATCTCCAAGCTCTCTTAGTAGTCTGCGCTTAGTTGCACCGGTGGGAAACATGCGGTACATAGAACCTCTCGGCTCATTGAAGAATGGAAGCAGCCTTCGCTTGTAATACTCCGCCAAGGTCGCTCCCTCCCCAAAGCTTGCCGATTGGACTGCAAGCTCGTGGGCTTGATTAGCCACCTGCGCTGCAAAGACAGGAATCTGTTCTAACGGATAATCACGCGCAACGGCCGCCAGCTTTTTTGGTACCGTACGACTATAGATCGCTAAAACAATTCCGCTGCATGCTACGAAGACAAAACAACTCGCTAGCAAAATCTCAAAGGCGCCTCGAACTGGCCAACCAATGTGCATGAGAAAAATGACGCTGGCGTAAACTCCTAGGTAAGTATGAACCTGCAACCAAATCGCAACTGGCCCCCAGGGGTGAGTTATCTTCCTCTTGCGTTCGGAGAGCAAGAATAATCCGAATGTGGAGAGCAGGAGTATCCAACCGGTTAGTGTAGATTCATCTGCTAAATGATCGCGGAACCACTGAACGCCAGAGGCTGTGAGAGCAATTAGGCAGATCGTGATGGTCCAGGCAAGTATGCGTGTGTTCTGGCGGCTCATGGCTCTAGATCCTGTGCGTGAGCATCTTTACTTGTTGGACTTGGCTGAGGTTGACCCTCTGAAGTGCAGCATGCGGACATGCAGTTTGGCAGCTTGGTCGACCACTCACGTCAGCACATAGATCACATTTCGATGCACGTAAAATAGGTTCTCCTGTTGCCTCAGCCACTTTGACGCGCCCCTGCTGATCGAGGGCTTTTACCATTCGGATATTGCCGTACGGACAGCTTTCTGCACAACTCTTACAGCCGATGCAAGATTCTCCGCTGATACTTACCAAACCCGACTCACTGGCACGATGAATGGCTCCTGTGGGACAGCCAATCATGCATACGGGATCTTCGCAGTGCATGCAGGCATGAGCGAACATCCAGGGACCGTATTGCGGTCCAGTGCGTTCAAAAACGGGCGTACCACCATGGGTCGCCGCACAGGCTCGTACGCAATCATCACAGCGCGTGCAGCGATTGGTGTCGATGACCATGGTTTGTTTGCCATTGATCAATCGTTGATCAACTAAGAATTCCAGTAATCCGGTATCCACGCTATGTTTACGGGCATGTAAGGGAGCGTCCATTAAGGGTTGCCCGAATCGATAGCGAGCTTCTGAGATTGGCTTAGGCAAGTCGACTTTTCGTACGAAGGGTAGAACGTGGGCGAACAATGTTTGCTTGGGAATGCAGAGCGCATCGACGTAACCAATCGCTCTAAGCGATTCTTGAAAGGGGAGCGGTGCATCGTGTTCCTGCAAGCGGAAGTTATGCACTAGTTCTCGCAGCCCAAACATCTGTCCCTTGCCGAGATATGCCAGTGTTCGATGTCCGGCTCCCTGCCGTCGGCTCAAACGTGCAAAGCCTCCGCGAATGATCCACAGGCCTGTTGCATAGTGTCCCTCTTCCGCTACCAAGGGCTCCTTGTCGATTCGTTCCGCAGGTGTTTTTCCCGAACTCTTGCGAAAATCTGCGTACCATTCCAATGTTCCGAAAGCCTCGAGTCTGGCGTTGGCCACAATTTGGTCGATATGTTCATCTGGTACGAATCGAAAGAGTGCTGTCTCGCGCAGGTGATTTCTAAGTACTTCACTTCGGTATCGCTCGTCGAGTAATTCTCGAAAGGCTGGATCTTGCTTTAGAAGCTTCAGGCCCTGCCAGCGAATTTCCAAGACCTTGGCTCGAGTAGCTGACATGGCTGTAAAATCTCGCGGACTACGTGTCACGGCTGCGAGCTCTCCAAACAGTTCGCCGCAACCAATTGAAGACGTTTCGTGGGCTCCCAATACCCCAGGAATGTCTTGCAAGAAAATTCGAGTATTGGTTCCGTGTCCACGTTGGCCGGTCCGGATGGGTGCAGACTGTCGCCGGCGACGTGTGGCGATATTGCGTCTCGATCCGCGGCGATCCTCGGAGTGAGGCAATTTGCTAGGGGCTGGTACTCCCAACTCGGACTCGGATTTGGATTTGAAGAGTCGCGAACTGAGAAGACTGAGCCAATTGGAAGTTGGCGTTCCGTTTCGCTTTGCTTCGGGAAATACCAACGACGAGAGAAAGATCCTAACCTCTCCCTCCAGAACTAGATAAGCACTCCCACCATACTGCCCTTCGCGGAAAACGATATCACCCTTTTCAAACTCCAGCAGTCGGCAATCATTTTTTAGGACATCACGCAATGGCGCAGTGCGAGCAAATCGATCAGCATCCATGCGAGCAAAGGGATGTTGTACCGAAAGCCAATCCAGTGTTTGATCGGAAATGCCTGGATCCAGCGGATGATCCCACCGATCGGGACGCTCCACTGAAATCATTTGTAGGGACATGCGGGTACCATTGCTTGGCGCGCGATACAAGGACAACAACTTCACGTCGAGTCCCACGGGAAATGCTAGCAAAGCAAAGGCCAGCACGTATTGTTTCCCAGTATCGGTCTAACAACTGTCGACCTACAACAATTTAGATATTGCGATTCACCTAATATCCGAATCCCAGACGCAACATAAAGCTATCTTGAAGGTTCATGTTGTCCGCAGGGTTCAGCTTGTAGAGTAGTTCGCGTTCGAACACATACCCGACTTCGAAGAATCCGGCGCGACGTCCATCCCGCATCATCTCATTTCTACCCCATTCGATACCGAGTACTAGACGGATATCGTTGATGTCGATCGAGTCGTGCAAACCGCTTTTGCGCTGGATTGTCCAGGAACCTCCTCCGTAATAGCCACCGACATACCACCACGTGTCCTGCGTTCCCAGGGTAGTTAAGTAGTGAGCCAGCTTGGGTTCAGGAAAGAAAATATCGAATCTGGTATCCGGATTGGGCTGCCAGAGTAGTCCTCCCGCGGGCAACAACTTAACTCGATTTCGGTCTAGATACATTACCCCTAGCTTCACTGTCGCCCGTGGCGTAAGCCGAATTCGACCAAGGGCTCTACCTAGGATCCGTAACGAGTCCGAGTTGGCTGTGTCGAAATCGGTGAACATTCCGACTCGTAACCCCAATTCTGCCCCCAAAATACGCATGGGGTCTGATTGCCATCCAAAGTCTAAGAATGCGCTGTAAGCCGCTGGCGGTAAATCTGCTGCAGTGTTGTTTGGACCGTCCCAGTTGTGATAGGAAAAGCTGGGCATC
>JAGQOY010000020.1 GCA_020427005.1 Planctomycetales bacterium | reverse complement strand
ACAAAGTTTGGTCTCCAGTATCTGTCATGACTATGTCAAAGCGATGATCTCCTGCATCATCGGCTGTGAATGTATAAGTACTTGGCAAACCTTGAGCTGCGACTGAACTTCCAAGCTGAACGGTGCCAAAGTAGTTTTTCACGCGGTTTCCAAATGCGTCCAGCACGCTGATACGGAACTGGAATGCAACGCCAGCTGTCGCCTTGGATGGTACATCCAGGACAAATCGAGCTGCTGCAGCGTTCATGACTTCAAAGTTGGTAATCGTTACTGAAGTGTTGGGATCACTCGAATCCACCACGCTAAATGACCAAACAACGTCAGCTGGCGTTGATGTAGTCAATGCGACCTGGAATGTATGCACGCCCAAGTCACTAGTGGCGAAACTGTAGTCTCGGGGAATTTGAGCGTTGGCATCGGTGCTCGAAAATTGAGCTTTACCGCGGTAATCGGTAATTGTATTTCCGAAGCTATCCACGGCCCGCACGGTAAGGGAAATGGTCTCGCCAGCGGTAACTAGGATGTGTCCCTTGCTGTCAGCACCATTGGGTACTGTAAGTGCGTATGATGCGAAAGTAGATGCACTAACTTGAATGCCAACTGCTGTACCAGAAATACCGCCTGCAAGATCACGAGCGGTAATCGATTGATCTCCAGCGGTTTTTAGCGTAACAGGGAACGTATGAACTCCCGCATCCGCTGCCGTAAAGGTGTAGCTGGCTGGCAGCCCAGCCTTGATGTCGCTGCTGGAGAAGAATACGGTTCCGGTGTAACCAACTGCAATCTGACCGATCGTGTCGCGGACGGTCATCGTAATCGTTGTGGACACGCCGGCTGTCGCTGCGGCCAGACCCTCAAGTGCCAAGATCGCAGGTACTGGCGGTGTGGCATCACTAGTTACGGTACCTGTAATGGTCGAGTTAACAGTATCTGTCGCAGTCAACGATTGCGAACCAACTGTGAGAAAGGTCACGTTGGCAGTGGCAATACCGCCGGACAAAGTTACCTCCCCAGGGAAGATCGCCGCCGCATCGGAGCTTGTGAGCCCGACAGTTCCACTGTAGCTAGTCGCATGATTACCGAACTGGTCGCGAGCCACGATTGTATAGGGTCGTGACACACCGATGGGGCCGGCTGCACCAGCCAAGGACAGGCTAACGGCTGCTTGGGGAGCTACGTTGACGCTAGTTCCACCGCCGATAGTACCACCGAGTTCAACGCCACGAACAGATTGTGCACCGGATGTCCTGAGGGTGACAATAAACGTATGGACACCGGCGTCCTCGGGAGTAAATGTGTAGTTGGCTGGCAGTCCAGCTTGAACATCGGTGCTGGTGAACCGAATCGTACTCGAGTAACCGCTAGCCACTGCGCCAACGGAATCAATGGCCGATACGGTTACGGCAAAGGCTTGACCAGCGTCTGCAGCTACCGGGGCAGATACTTGCAAGTGTGTAACTTGTCCCGTAACTAGAACTGAAGTAGAAGCAGCGGTCATGTTGGGGGCTGATACGGTCACGGTCTGTGGTCCACCCGTGACCAATCGAATGGCACCCGTGAATGTATGGGTTCCAGCATCTGTGGCTGTGAATGCATATGGGATGCCTGCATCCAGTGGATTAAAGGCATAGCCGTCGGCTGTGCTTGCGGCAGCGTCGCTGCTGCTGATGTAAACTGTTCCGCGGAAATCTGGGACTACGTCACCATTGGCATCAACAACGGTGATGGTCATGGGTAGAACAGACCCGGACGTTGTAGTGGCGGGAGCTGAGACAACGAACGTGACTGCACCTGCGAGGTTTTGATAATCTGCGTTGTCATTTGAGACGACTGTGATGCCGCTGGAACTTGGGTAAGCCAAATCGACAGCACCGTCGCCATTGAAGTCACCGTGGGTTCCAGCTTCAAAGCGGCCAGAAGGCGTTGCATATTCGATGGAGGGATAGAAGGTTCCGTCCCCTTTTCCATGGCTAACCATGTATTTTGAACCGCCGCGAACCGCGTAATCGTCGTGTCCATCGTTGTTGAAGTCAGCAACTTCGATTTCGTATCCTGTTTGACCAATTCCATAAGTGTGCGGTGGACTAAACGTCCCATCGCCGTTGTTGAGAATGATGCTCATCGAGGTAGCAACGTACGAATTGGGTACTGCAAAGTCCGGATAACCATCTTCATTGAAGTCTCCCGAATCCAAGTAGACGGGAGCGCTAAATGCGTAATAGCTGGAAGGTGCATCAAATGACCCGTCACCGTGTCCGCGCAGAACGCTTACGGTACCTACGCTAGAGGAATTGGAAGTCGCCATATCAAGATTTCCATCTCGATCAAAATCATCGACTACCAAATTAATGTTGTTTCCAGCCACTGGAATATCAACGCGGCCTTGAAAAGTTCCATCGCCGTTACCGAGGAAGAGACTGGCACTATTGTTGTTCGTCGTCCCGACATCCAAATTTCCGTCGTTGTTGAAGTCACCCACATTCACAGAATGTGCGCTGACGGCTGATGGAAACGAAAGAGGGTCTGCGAATGTTCCGTCACCATTGCCCAATAGAATCTCAAGAGCGGAACCGATGACAGCTAAGTCTGCTTTTCCATCGTTATTAAAGTCGCCTGTGTTGACGTCAAACGAATTGGCACCAGCAGGGAAAGTGGCAGCAGGTAAAAACGAACCATCTGCATTGGCCAACAATATGTTGACGCTACCGACTAAACTATTATTGGCAACTGCAATATCATCCCGACCATCGGAATTGAAATCGCCGACATCTACCCCGGCAGGGCTACTTCCGGCTGGATAGCTGATGGGAGTTGTGAATGACAACAATCGGCGGTCTTCGAGTGACTCGAGCGTCAATTGCTTTAGTTTGCGACGCTTCTGATCACGCCAACGAGATTGGGAAGACCCCGAATGGAAATTCAATAGCTTACGGAAGTGAGACGAGAACATGAATAACGCCCATGAAAGATGATAGAAAAACCGCCTGTCGGAACTGCCCGAAGGAAGTCTCGTTACTTACATGAGCGGAATGGCATTCCAGCATCCGCCACGAACGCGTCAAAAAAATGCAAAGTTCTTAAGTTCAAGTTGTGTCGTTTGGGTGAGTTAAGCCGCGTCATTTTTTTGATGCTGGCACAGAAAGGGAATCTACTGCCGACATCAGAGCGTATATTTCCTACTTATCAAATTACTATGTTCAGTGGCGGACAGGCGCCGTAAAACTGACTCTTCCTTTTAGATGCTCAATTCTGAGGGTCATGAAAGCCAGTAGGTGAATTGGATGACCCTCACTTTCGGTGTGGAGTCTTCAGACACTTGTGGGGCTGTGGACTCGGAAAACTTTCGGCACTATCACCTCGAATGTTGTGTAATTAACAATAAGAATTCTGGACATCTCCCTAGGGGGGGTGTGCGAAATATCCTCAACTTTGACCGGCATGTTGCTTGGCACATGGAAAATAGACAGGAAAAATCGGAAAACCAAAGCGACTCCAGCTTGCTGGGGCGGATGCAGCGTGGTGAATCAGAAGCGGCCTATTCCATCTACGTGCGCTACGCAGAACGGCTTCTAGAGCTTGCCCGTCGCCAGACTGGACGTGAGCTATCTTCGCGGATGGACGCTGAGGATATCGTACAATCCGTATTTCGAACTTTTTTTCGACGAGCCAGCGCGGGGCAATATGAGATACCGGAAGGAGATGTTCTTTGGAAACTGCTGCTAGTCATTGCTCTCAACAAGATCCGCAGCCAAGCGTCACACCATCGAGCAGCCAAGCGAGATGTCGGCCGGACGCAATCTTTGCCGGATGCCGGTCTGCACGCAGAATTAGAGTCCTGTGATGCAGAGAAGGTCTTGCAGATGTGCATAGATGATTTGCTGGAAGATCTTCCGGAAGCCAGTCAACAGGCAATCCGCATGCGAATCGAAGGATATGAAGTGTCCGAGATAGCGGAAAAGACTAAGCGAAGCAAGCGTACGGTGGAGCGAGTTCTGCACGCCTTTCGTGCCAAACTACAGGAATCGTCGGTTTTAAGCGAGGAATTGGCCTAAAGCGTATGGTAGAAGTACGGACCCTGGATAACCTAATTGACCAATTCGAAGATGCGGTTTCAGAACACGGCATCGAGAGATGTTGTCCGGCCGCGTACTTCTCACAGTGGTATCCGGACAATGATGATGGTTCGATAGTCGATGCTCCAGAGGCACTGGTAGAACTTCTCAGAGTATGGATGGAGCACCGATTTATTGCGGGCATTTCCACCACACTTGACCAAGTGACTGAGATTTTCCCCCAATTCCGCTTCGGCGAATCGCAGCTTGAATTATTGCAGTTCGAGTTACAGCGTCTCAGGAGTGCCTACACCGAGGAGCATCTGAGTGGCCAACCCATTTTGGGGAACCGGGATCTGCCGAAATGTGATTCCATCTGGCAGGGCTTCGAATTGTTGGAGTTACTCGGCACTGGAGCATTCGCTAATGTGTATCTAGCACGCCAAGTGGAAATGGCGGGCCGGTTGGTAGCTTTGAAATTATCCTATCGCAAAACTGATGAATCTCAGTTATTGGCAAAGCTGCACCATTCGGCAATTGTGCCAGTTTACTCGTTACATGAGAGTCACGGTATTTATGGCGTGTGCATGCCGTATCTTGGCAACACAACCATTATAGACCTGCTTCGTGAACTCGGCATTTATAGGAATCAGAAAACTACTAACTTTCAATCTGCAAGCGGCCACGAGCTGCTCGAAATCCTATCCGAAAGAAATCGATTTCTTTCCACTGTGGTGGAGTTGGCTGCTGCCGACCACGACACGGTAGATCATCACTTGGATGCTGGTGAAAGCCCCTCCCAAACTTCTCAGGTTGTACAACCTGCAAACTTGGTACGGAGAGCTTCCACCGCTCGCCAATTAGCTGAGTTGAGTTACGTAGAAGCTGTCACATGGATTGGTGCTCAGCTAGCTGATGGTTTGGCTCATGCTCACCGTATGGGGATTCTTCATTGTGATATCAAACCGGCCAACATCTTGCTAGGGGCTGATGGGCAAGCTCGATTGCTGGATTTTAATGTCGCTCTCTCAAAAGAGTTGGTATTGTGCGGTCCGGAGTACTTTCGTCAGACTCCGCAACGGCCGCAGCGCATTGGCGGTACCTTGCCCTATATGTCCCCGGAGCAATTGCTGGCTATCGAGACAGGAGAGGCGGCTCTCATTGACGCCAGAAGCGATGTTTTTTCGCTAGGGGTCGTCTTGTATGAAATGCTAACAGGGGAAGTTCCTCAGGAGGCAAACAATAAAACGTCGGAAGATTTTAACGAGTTACTTAGGAAGAAAAACCCCTCAGCATCGCCTGCCCTGCGTGCTATCGTGGTTCGTTGCCTCGCAGAGGATCGGGAGCAGCGTTATCTGAGTGCAGATGAGCTTTACGATGACTTGCATGCTCAAGCGACCCTCCAACCACTTGTACACATCTCAGAACCTAGCGCAAAGGAGCGAGTTCACAAGTGGATCCGACGGCATCCTGCGGCTACTTCCATCACTACTGTGGCAAGCTTGGCTAGCATGCTGCTAGCTGCCGTTACGGGGTTGTTAGTGTGGCGTGGTATTCGATTAAACGAACTAGAATCACGCCAAAGAATTCAACAACTGCAATCCAGCTTGCCGGAGGCAATATCTCTCGCGTCTGTCGTTAAAGAATATCCAGAATTGGCCGACGAGGCTCGGCACAGTGCAACGCAAGCACTTACCTTGTTGGTGTCAAGTGAGCAAGGCCTACAGGATTTTCGACCCCAGGGGACTATATTAGCAAAGTTGGCAAGACAGAATTTGTTGCCTGATTCATCCGCAAAGCTGGAGCAACCCGGCGAGGAAAACGGCTCAAGAAACGCTTTTGATGAGCTTGAGAGTTCTCTGTCCGAATGGACTCGTCGTACGCAGGAGATAGCGAACGAGGATTTCGGATCCTTTGAAGAAGCATATTTTGGCTCCGACTTCCAACGTGCCATTCAAATTGCATCCGATTGGATTCCAGCCGAACAAAATAATTATGCTCACATGCTCATGCTAGGTATCAGCTATTTGAAAGTGGGCAACTATCTAGAGGCAAGTGAATGTTTTAGCATTTGTACGAGTTTGCGCCCTGAGCTACCGATTGGTTGGTTTTATCGAGGAATTAGCAGGCTCAAGTTGAAAAGAGGAGCGGATGCTAAGCGAGATTTTGTGCATTGCTTAGAATTGCAACCGGAGCTCAACCCTGCCCGTTTCAACTTAGCCTTGGCGCTTGAGATGCAAGGCAATGGCGAAGAAGCCATCGAAGTTCTAAGTCGGGGATTGGACTCTGGTTGGCAGTCTGTGGCGGGATTAACCATGCGCGCTCGACTGCGCGATCGTGTGGGAAATTCGGTTGGGGCAAACGAAGATCGTCGTAACGCTTTGTTGATTCAAGCCACCAGTGAACGCGATCACCTCGAACAGGGCTTGCTCTTGTTGGCGGAGGACCCCGAAAAGGCGCAGCAATCTTTTGAAGCTGCATTGAAACTGAATTCAGATTCCATTTTCGCCCTCAAAAATTTGGCTCACCTCTGTTCTGAGCGCTTGGCGATCCCTGGGCGTGCGCTCGAATACTTACAGCAGTTGATTCGGATCGAACCTAAAAATCCAGAACATTGGGCTGCTTCAGGCGTCGTAAGTGCAAGGCAAGGTGAATTAGAAAAGGCATTGCAACATCTTACGCGGGCAAGTGAACTCAAACCTGCCCAACCTTTGGTTGCTTTTCAGATTGCCTGTGGTTATTCCTTGGCCGGCGAAACGATAATCAATGAAGGTGGCAAGACTTCCAATGCCAGTGTGCCAAGTCTAGATAAACTCCGATCCGTTTCCCAGCAATGGTATCAATATGCAGTGAGGTTGGATGCGTCCATCGAAAAGATGGCACTAACAGATCCCGACATCCAGTGGCTATTGAATGATCAGGCCTCAACTGTAGCTAATCAAATCTCTTCTTCTCAGTAGCATGTAATTGTATGAGCAAAAAAAAGACTTCACGAAACCTGGCTCGACGACTGGCCGTTGAGCAATTTGAGCCACGTTGCCTTTTGTCTGCCGACACGGTCAGTTTCTTTGGGTACGGTGCGTTATCAGCGAGTTTCCCGCCAGATGGCACTCAAATCGGAACTCATCAGAACAACCTAAATGAGACCTTTGATCAGGCCTTTGGTCAAGGCAAATGGCAGGAGGTTATTGAGGAAGCACTACAGACATGGGCGCGCGAGGCAGACATCAATGCGGGCTTGGTGGCCGATGATGGCTCGCCGGCTGGAGTTTATGGTCCGCTTCGAGGCGATGAACGGTTTGGTGACATACGTTTGTTTGCGATTCCCATGGGTGATGACATTTGGGCAGAAGCGGTCAGTGAGAATTCTTCGACCGCTGGAACGTGGTCAGGTGATATGATCTTCAATTCGAACGCAAAATGGCGTGGTCTGGACGATCTACGCACGGTTGCGCTGCATGAATTCGGACACATTTTTGGCTTGGAGCACAGTAGCGATCCCAAATCTCCCATGTACGTTCATGGACCATCTTCGAATAACGAGCCTACAGCAGACGATCTATTGATGCTGCGCCAATTGCATGGTGCTCGACCCATTGACTCAAATGAGTCGGACAAAAGCAATGACAAGTTAAAACAAGCATTTCGCATCCGAGGAAATGAAGAGCTAGCGCAAGAGGATTTCAACGGTAGTCAAGTTTGGATCCAGTTTGGAGACCTGCACTCTGAGAATGACGTAGATTACTACCGCATCGATACGGCCCTCAATTATTCAGGTCCGGTTGCAATTGAGGTATCTACACGAGAGTTAAGCTCCGCGCATTTAGACGTCGCGATTGTAGATGAAAAAGAACGGGAATTGACCAAGGCCAGTCTGAACTCACTTTTCGGTAGCGCTGAAGTCATGCAAGTTGATGCTGTAACTCCGGGAACAAAGCTGTATCTACGAGTTAGGTCTGGCGATTCTCCAATGTGGGCGCAAGGCCATTATGCGATTACCGTTGCACATCCTGAGACGTTGGCCAAGGAACAAGTAGAAATTCAGTCGTATATTCATACGGTTCATCGTTGGTACTTCGATAGTAAGGGAGCTAAAAGAGGGTTCTCTTATCATTTACTTGCAACTGGCCAGGATGGCTATGGAGATGACGACCAACATGCTGATGACAAAGGCGGTGGTGCTGCTAACGACATGGCAATCGCTGTTTTGGGTAGCAACCACACAGTTTACACAGCCGTGGGGTCCATAACGGATACAACCGACGTGGATACGTTTCGATTTAGGACTTCGAAAAATTTGGCGGCTGGAGTGAAATTGCTGGTCAATGTAGAAACATTGGACTATGGCACGCTAGTACCAGAAGTCACGGTCTGGGATCATAAAGGCGCCCAAATCAGTGGCGAGTTCCAATCAGTTGGCTTTGGGGTTACCCAATTGCTAATTCCGAGTGCCTCTGCAGATACCGAATATGTCATCAAGGTGCAGGCGTCGAGCGTCAGTTCCCAATTTCGAATCGGTAACTATTCCCTGGAAGCGCAGGTTAGCACTTTGGTGGAGGCCAATACAGAATATATGAGCGGCAATCTCGATACCGCTTCGTCAACTTTGGAAAGCACACTTTATGTGGCCATTCCGCAGATCCTGACATTTTCTCTTTCGGGTAGTTCATTAGCAACTCAGTCTGACATGCAGTTGCTTTTTCGTTTGTTCGACCAAAAAATGCAACTGGTAACTTCTATTGCAGCACCAGTTGGAAAAATGCGGAGTCTCCCAGGTGTATTTGTTGAGGCCGGTGAATATTATCTGCAGGTCAGTCGATTGACGAGTAATTCTGCGTTACCACAGGTTGCCGTTCGGTTAACTGGCACCCAAGCAGCAGACACCATTGGTCCATTGATTGCTCCTGTTGATAGCGAGCCGCTATACGTGTGCGATGAGGGAACCGATTTTTGTTACCCGGATGGTACTCAGACTACAGATCCAATTGCGACCGATCCCACGGTTTCCGTACCACTTCCACCACCACCGTTGGCTCCACTACCACTCCCTCCAGATGAATTCTTCTGGGATCCATTGATTTCGCCCACCAACGTAGCACGCCCTCTGGACGTTAATAATGATGCTGTGATTACACCGATGGATGCTCTGATTGTGATCAACTATCTCAACTCACATCCGGCTGGGACCTATCCAGATCAGTTTGTCGGCTTTCTGGATACGAACGCCGATAGTTTCATTACTCCGATCGATGCATTGTTGGTAATCAATCTGCTAAACAAACCAGCGTAATGAGAGGAGCGTGAGGGCTTACGGTAGTAGTTCGTTTCGCTCTACCGTACCTGACCCAACTACGTCATCGTTGACTATTTGAGCTGACACATCGTCCGATGAACCCTTGTTGTTAACAATGTAAACTGGCGTTGTGCTTTCGTGAACAAGAATGGCACGTCGACCGAAATTGACTATTTGATTATCCCTGATGATCACGTTCGCTTGCGTTGCCGAAATGGCCGACTTGTATCCATCGAAATGATTGCCGCTCACTGTGATCGAAGACTGCGGTTGACCCCATATCGCGTTTCCCTGCTTGATGTTGATTCCGGTGAGCCTATTCCTTTCAATGATTGCCTCACCCTTCACGAGAATGGCAGCCACTCCGCCCCCGGATATCTGGTTATCAACAATGATGGCTCGACTGTTCCCTAGCACTGCAATGATTGGCGGGGCGCCAGCAGTACGTGTGAGCTGATTGCTGGTGATGATGGCAGTGGACCCGCCTGTGACTCCTATCGCGACAAGTTGGTTCTCAAGACAGTATGTGTTCTGGATAATTGCGTGAGAGTTGCCTTCCAATCCAACGCCCGCTTGAGAATTCTCAATACATCGATTTCCGTCCATAAACGGTGAAGCTGCGTGGCATCCAATTCCTGCTAAAGCGTTTTGACGGCAGATGTTTCTTATCAGCATCGGGCTGGCTTCGTCTCGGCAACCGATCCCTGCCATCGCATTTTCATAGAGTTCATTGCCCTCTACCAAAGGCATTGTTTCACGCATGCGGATGCCAATTCCAGCTCGCCGATTTTGGAAACATGTGTTGCTGCGTATCACTGGCTTTCCGCCTTCACGGCAGCCAATTCCCGCTCTCACATTTTGGCAGCACGTGTTTTCGATAATGATCGGATTTGATTGTCGACATCCAATTCCAGCTCGCAAGTTTTCACGGCAAATGTTGCGCTTTATGGTTGGTTCACCTCCCGCCGCGATCCCAATACCACCTCCCATATTACGATAAATAGTGTTGTTGTTGACATCAGGTGCGGTGCGCCGATCGGGCAAGCCAACGATGCCTATCCCAACATCGCCGTTGTGGTGAATAACGCAATTCGTGATTGTGCAGGAAACACCTCGAACGCTAATGGCTGGAATGGAGCCTTCTGCTTGCATGGCTCCCTCGTCGTCCCCCAATTCTTCACCATGAGAATCAAAATGTTTTTGCCATTCGTCTGGGTCGTACCTGCCGACCCCTGTAATAGTGAAGCTATCGAGAGTGCTACCCTCTGCCATCTCTACGCCAGGCAGGTTTCCGTTGATTCCACCTCCATCAAGTATCGTAGGCTCAAGGGATTCACCCCTGGAGTCAGTGATTGGAGACCCGCGTACAACAATGCCGGCCTTGAGTTGAATTCGTTCTTGGAAGCGACCGGAGGCAACTATAACGACATCTTGTGATGTAGCGAGGTCGATCGCCTCTTGAATCGTTGAGATTTCCTGCGGCACATGCCACTCTTTGGCGCCGAGCTGGATGGAAAATACAAACCAAATAGTAATTGGCAAAAGTTGCTGCCATGATATTGCTAACCCGTTCATTCTGTTCTCGAGGTTGAGTTTTTTGTCCGAATATGCGTTGCTCTTGAAGATTCAGAAAATCTATTTCAGCAAAGTCAACACAAGCATCAAGGGTGTCGCAGCCTGTACGCTATGTGGCGTTTGGGCAACCATCTGGACCCATGTTCCAGGACTGGCGAGAAATGACTCATGGCCAACGGTTAGGCGTGCTTCGCCATGGATTATTTGAATGAGTGCAGAGCAAGGGGCAACGTGTTCAGCAAGGCCTGTCCCAGCCGCGAAACGAAAGAGAATTATTTTTACTCGCTGATCATCGGCTAGGACCGTGCTTTGTTTTCCGGAATCAAGCGGCGGGAATTCGTCTACTAGCTGTCGAATGTGGTATTCATGCATTGCTCATAGACCCTATTATCCGGTAGGTAAAAATTTGCTTGCTAGTGGAGTTATTAGCAATCGTTGTAGGAATAGTTTATGATGCGCTGGCAATGCATATATTCTAACTCCATTTGTTCTCCTGGTTGAATGCGAGTTTTTGGGCCAGAGCAAATCAGAATTCCTATTCTGCTTTGGGCGAAGCAACCAGCTTTCTGAATTAGAATCAGGGATTTGTGTCACATCCACCACTAGCAAGACGAACTGGAATTCTATCTATGAATGCCAAAATGAATCGCCGTCAGATGGCTGCTACATGTCTTGGCATAGTTGCCAGTCTGCCGAGTTCTGGAGCATTGAACGCGGCAGGTCCAAAACGAAAATTCACTATGGATCTCTGTCCCGGGCGCATTGGAGTTGGCTCAGATCAACTGCGAACAATTGAACTGGCTAGTCAATATGGATTTGAGTCGGTCGAGCCATTTGGGAATGCGTTAGTAAAACTCTCGGATGCTGAAAACGCATCACTGCTGGAAGGATTAGCCGCCAAAAATTTAGTCTGGGGGGCGGCCGGATTAAGCGTTGAGTTTCGGCAGGAAGCTGAGCGGTTTGACTCAGATCTGAAATTGTTACCCAACGTTGCAAGAGCGTTACAGCGAGCGGGAGTTTCTCGTGTAGGCACCTGGCTAATGCCCAACCATGCAACTCTTACCTACCGCAAGAATTTTCAAAGGCATGTCAAAAGGCTACGTCAGATTGCAGACGTTTTAGGCGATTATGGACTTTCCTTGGGCTTGGAATATGTCGGTCCCAAGACTTTGTGGACTAAGAATCGTTTCGTTTTTGTACACACCATGGAAGAAACTAAGGAATTGCTGTCTGAGATTGGAGCCAGCAATGTAGGATTCGTGCTCGATAGCTGGCATTGGTATACCGCTGAAGAGACAAAGGAGGAATTGCTAACACTGCAAGCTGGGGACATTATCGCTGTCGACCTCAATGACGCGCCAACAGGAATTGCCGTTGCCGACCAGATAGATAATCGACGGGAGTTGCCGATGGCGACAGGTGTTATCGATATCAGGTCCTTCTTATCTGCCTTAGTCGAGATTGGCTATAACGGCCCCGTTCGTGCCGAACCGTTCAATAAGCCTCTGAATGACCTAGATGATGAGCCTGCGGTTGCAGCTACTGCTAAAGCTCTGAATTCGGCGTTCGCTGTTGTAAGCTAGACATTGTTTTTTCAGTAAATGCGGCCAAACATCACAGCTGACGCTGAGCTCAAGATCTGAATCCTTGGTGCTCCTCGTGTCCTTCGTGGTAAATATCAGCTCGAATCTATGTGCGTAGCTGGAGGTGTCGGTGTTTCTACAGTTGGGTAAGCTCTCGAGTTGCTATGCCGGGCTGATTAGATGCTGTTGCGAACGGCTGATATGGGTTGGGTTTTCTCGTCGAATGCGTTCGCGTTTATGGAGCAGGCCAACCCTCCCCGGAAAAGGAAACGTCTAAGACGCTTCTTTCTCCGACCCAAGCAAGCATGGGAGGGTAAGTTGCCAAGTCGCCAAATGTTGGCTCACCAAACGAACATCATTGGGTTAGTTGCCGAGTTCCCAGATATTGGCTCGCTGGTCGCTCATGGGAGGGTTCGATGTGAATAGAACTACGTTTTAGGCCCAAATTGACTCAACGTCTGGCTGCTGCAAACATGCTGTAGCTAATCTAGTGCAGGAAGATGGATATCGTCGAGAACTGGTGAAAATTCGTCAAGCGATTGCATTTGCTCGACGAATCCTTGCCAGTCAGTTGGCGTTGCGATTTGGTTCAGTTGCTCAATTAACTGCATGGCATCCGAGGTGAATTTCTTCTCAACGTTTTCGACGTCCGCCTGGGCAATGGCGGAGTCGTTTTTGGCATGCTGAGCTGAAGCAAGATGGACGCGGATCGCCCACCAGAGATACAGACTGGAAGGTTCTTCAGATTGAAGCTGGTCGGAAAGTTCGAGCTGATTTTTGGCTTCAATTGTACGATTGTTTTTGGCTAATACATAAGCCAGAGAAAGCCGATGTGCCTGCGGATCTGGAGCATATTTGAGGCAGCCTTCCCAATTAACCAAAGAATCTGAGTAGCGCTGCAAGGCGTCTAGGATTTGTGCTCGCACTCCATGTGAACGGTAAAGTGCATCGCGGGCATCTACATAGGATGGTTCGTTTGCATATAGCCGCTCTAGTAGCTCAATGCTCTCTCCTAGGTCCGTAACGGCCTCATCGAGTTGGCCATTAGCATCCTGAACGAATGCCCAATTGACGCGCAGAATGGCTAGACTTGCCGCCACGGCAATATCTTCGGGATTACTTTCTAGGGACTCCAAGAAAGTAGACATTGCCAGGTGATGGAATTTCTCACACTCGGAAAACTGCTCCGGGAGTTGTTGGTACATAATGCTTAGATTGACTTCGGTACGTGCCAGAGACTCTCGGTGCTGCACACTGTCTGGCTCGTGGTCAACTAATTCCTTTAAATACTTATGTGCGATCAAACCATGATCAATCGCCTTTTCGACTAGCTGTCTCGTTTCGGACTCGTCAGCGCTTGAACTCATGTTCATGTAAGTCGCACCTTCAAGATGATGGGCGCGAATCAATACGTCGAGGATTTCGCGTGGAATGGAGGCTGTAGTTGTGAAGGGAGCCACGTAACTCAGAGCAGAGTCCGCCATCGCTAGAGTTGTATCAAATTCCTTTTGATCGCTTTTGATGGCGGATATTCCCAGCAGAGATGCTGCCAATCCAGCATTGTATTGCTGGTTTTGGGGATGATCTTGAACCAAGAGTTCTAAACGCTTTTGAGCTCGTTCATAATTTGCGATGGCGTCGTCGGGTCTTCCCAAGAAATGCTGTAACCTAGCCGCGTCGATTGCTGCTTGTGCAGCGTCAAACTCTAGATCATTTTCAATTCCATGAGTGGTCGCGATCCTCTCGTAGAATTGCAAGGCCTCCTCAAGTTGTTGTCGTTGCAAATCGCGGATTCGCGGCAGGTCAGTGAGGCTGCGGTTTTCGATGAATTTGAGCATGTTTTCCAGGGTCTGCCTGGCAGATACATATGCCTCATGTGCTTCAATTCGAGAATTTACTGCGGCAGTTTCGCTAGCCACAGACCGATCCAAAGCCTTTTGCAGTTGTACTTGGTACAGGCTGCCACCAGCCAACGCGGCCAGAATGGTGGCAAACAATAGTAGCATCGCGCTCGCTAGTGCAGGATGTCGCTGGCACCAACGAAACGATTTCTTGATGACTCCCTGTGGCCGAGCCATGATGGGTTCGCGATTAACAAAACGCAGTAAGTCATCTGCCAGCAAAACCGCCGATGTGTATCGTTCTGCTGGAAATTTATTCAGGCACTTGAGGCAGATGATTTCGAGATCGCGCGGTACGGTAGCGCACAATTGTTTGGGAGGTACTGGTTCTTGAGTGCGTAGTTGTTCAAAGGTATCTGCAACCGTCGCGCCTAGGAAAGGCACGCGACCAGTCAGCAGTTCATATAGAATCGCCCCCAACGCGTAAATATCCCCGGGCTTCATTCCGTCTAAGTCCAAGCGCATTCCTCGGGTCAGCTCGGGCGCCATATAACTTGGTGTGCCTAGAAATTCGCCGGTTTGAGTCAAATCCTGATTCGTAAACTGCTTTGCCAAGCCAAAATCGGCAATTTTAGGAATGCACTCGCTGCTGAAACGAGAGCGAAGCAGATCTTCGGATTCTTGCGTTGCTTGACGTGAATCACCTCTTGATGTTCCATTGGGATGGCTCATCAAAATGTTGGCAGGCTTTAGGTCCCGATGCACAATATTGCACATGTGAGCAGCGGAAACGCCCGTAGCCATGCCACGCACAAGGTTTGCTGCTAGATCGGGATCCAGTGGTTTCCCGCTGAGCCAATCTGCCAATGATCCGCCTTCGATGAGTTCGAGGGCTAAGAATGGTCGGCCCTGAAACTGCCCGTACTGAAATATCTTCAAAATGTTCGGATGATCGAGATTGGCGATGGCCTCCGCTTCACGCTGGAACCTATGTTGGTAGCCTTCATCTTGGCCGCGATCATCACGAATGAGTTTTATGGCCACTGGCCGGTTCAAACGAGTATCCACAGCGCGAAGGACAGTACTCATGCCACCTTCACCCAATACTCCGAGTACTGCATAGTCGCCGATGAAACTTGGAATTCCCGCCGCTTGCTGCTGATTTACGTTTCCATTCCTGGGCAGCTCAAATTCGAATTGGGATCGTGTTAGAGTCGGTTGCTCCGAATGAATAAAGGCAGGAGTATCGGTAGCATGTTGCTGTCTGTTTGCACCTGGTCGCGAATTTATGAGTTGTATGAGAGGTTCTAGTTCAGTTTCTAGCGGAGAGGAGGATTGATCGGAAATTGATCTTAGAACTTGAACAATTGGATCTGAAGCAAGGTGCAGGTCATAGTGCACCCGGCAATCATCGCAAGATTGTAGATGCGAAAACCAATTGTCAAGGCGTTCTGACGTAGCATCGCCTTGGAGCAAAAGCTGCAGTTCTCGACTATCAGGGCATGATTCCATGGCACAATAAATTTTGAACGGCGTTTTCGATTGGTTTAGACGGGTATTTCGTACTGGTACAAATGGGATGTGAAAATTAACCCTTCATGAGGAATGTACGTTTGCAAGAAGACAGTCTTTCTGCGTTTTCGAAAAAACTTAGAGCACTTAGCGGGTAACTGTAGGTTCCCTTCCGCTCGAGCTGTCGACGATTTCGTTGGAATTACCTGCTACGCACGCCAACGAAGCGCACTAGTCAAGTAGACCATCCAATTCATCATGTAGTCTTTTTAGTACCCGAGAACGCGCAATATATACGGCATTTACCGAAATCCCCAATTCTAGAGCTACCTCCTGAGGCGTCTTGTTTTCAAAGCTCGTTTGTTCGAACGCTTGCCATGTAACAGTTTGAAATTCCGTGCGCACGAGCTGCATAGCCCGTTTCAGGAGCAAATTACGGTATTCGTTTTCGAACCAATCCTCAGTTGTTGGGGCAGGAATTTGTTCCTCACCCAATGAGAAAGGCGTGGGACGCCGTGAAGCAGCACGTTGCCTATCGCGCCACTTATTTAAAACGATCGTTTTGAGCCAGCTGCGAAAGCTTTGGGAGCCATCGTATTGGAAGCTTTTCATTGCCCGATGTACGGACGCGAAGACATCTTGTACGACGTCCTCTGCATCATGCTTGCTTAGGCCAGTTCGGCGAGCCCAAAAAAAGAGAAGCGGTGTGTATAGTTCCACAAATCTGTGCCAATCTTGCTGGCAGGGGTCCTTGGCCAGCCTTTGGAGCAAACTAATAGGAGTCTTTTGCATAACGTTATTTTGCTTTGGGGCTAAGGCTCGTGCCCTTTTGCAGCCAAGAGATTGCTAAAGATGAGGCTTACAGAATATTCTAATTGGGTGGTAAATCATCATCCAACACCCCCATTGCAGGTTAGAGACCGATCTAGAAAAACTATCGGTAGATCCCAATAAATGAGGCAAAGGGCCAGGGCCGACGAGGCCAACTTGCCTTTCCTTGAAATCGAGTCGAGCTTACTCAGGCGGCCGTGATTGGGAGGGCGAAGGTCTTTTCCGAGACAATGTCGAGTCTTGACTGTTCCACAGCCTTGAACCATGAAACTCAAGGCTGGCAAATTGTCCGATACTGCTGTTATGATAAAAAACCTGAGAAACGTGAAAGATCAAAATCTGTTCAGCGTAATTCTAAAGTAGACGGTTTCTTGCTACCTCTCTCTGCAAGAGCGTTTTCCGTGAACGTACATGGGGATCGGTGTTGGCGAGTTGATTCTCTCCTGGATCCCACCTGGGCGTTCGGCCAGTCCATTTTGCATGACGGGATCGCTATTGTGTCCATATCTTCATTGCTTCGTACACGAACCCAATCTGCGGTATTCCAGAGAAAGCGGCGGCGTCGAGCGCGGCTCATTGAATGCCTTGAAAATCGGCACATGTTAATTGGCTCGGACTGGTCGAACGGATTGACAGCTCTCAACGTTGACAATGATGCTGCAGGTTTTGTCACTCCAGTCGATGCGTTATTGATTATCAATGAACTGAACGGCTTGCGTATTAGCGATCCAAACACAGGGCGGCTACCCCAGGTCGTTGAAGGACATCAGCCTCCACCGTTTTTGGATGTGAATTGCGATTCGTTTGTGACACCAAACGATGCGCTCTTCATCATCAACTATCTAAACGGATCGACGCTGCCAGCTGGTCTTGAATTCCTAACTCCGACTGGGCAAAGCGCGAATTACTCACGCGTGGGTTGCGGTGCAGTTCTCAAAGAGGGCACACAGTTCATTACCGAGATTGTTACGCCACTTCAAATTCCGGATGGTGCCGGTGCGATTAGTATCGAATTGGGTGGAGTTGAATTGGATGAGTCGAGTATTGGCAATATCCACGACGCTTTTGAAATCGCCCTGCTTGATCAGGAGGGAAAAAGCCTAGTTCAAAGTTTCGATTCAGGTAGAGACGCATTTTTCAATCAGTCGGAACATGTTGGGCTGAAAACCTCAACGCAAACTCAGTTGTCAGGCAGGCGAGTCATTCTGTCGCTGGACGATGTTCTTGCGGGTACACAGGCGAACCTGGTGTTCCGGTTATTAAACAACGACGGCGATTCGAACTCGGCGGCCTTAATTAAATGGGTTGAATTCTTAGGCCAATCCATCGGTGGTGAGGGACAAGAACCAAATCAGCTGCTCGGCTCGAATGTCGATGCCATACGAAATCCCGCAAATGAGTATCATCCACTGGATTGGTCTGAGACAAGGAATATTACAAACACTACGACCGCACAGGATCCGCCGTTGGGTACGATCGCGGGCAACGCTCCAACGGAATCCAAATTGATAAACAGTATGGAATCACCGTTGCCGGGCCTGAACGGTGAAGGAAGCAACTCAAACATCATTGATAGCCGCGGAACTGAGTTTTGGATTGGGTTTCCAGATAACTTGTTTGAAAGTGGGAATGTTCCCCAAAAAGCCCTGCATATTTCGGGCGAGGTGGCTACGACAGGCTATGTCGAGGTGCCTGGTTTGATCGATCCGAATACTTTGCAGCCGTTCCGAGTAGAGTTTGTTGTAAACCCCGGTGAGGTCACCGCCGTTGAGCTACCAAGCGATGATCTCAATGACAGCACCGCCGATGATCAGACGGATTTTGATGTCGAGGCTGAGTTGGTAGCCAAGGTGCAGCGATTGGGAGTGCATGTCGTAGCTCAAGATCCTGTAACCGTTTACGGGATTAATCGGGCCGTCAACACTACAGATGCGTTTTTGGCATTGCCCATTGATTCACTAGGTACCGAGTACATCGATCTGGGATACGGCAATACACATCGCTTGACAACCAATCCCATCGGCAGCCAGTTCTTAATCGTAGGCACTGTGGACGACACGCACGTGCAGATTGATCCGGGAGCGTACACGTTTAGCACGGCATCAAGCCAAGCAAAAGTGGTTGCTCCAGATGGTGTTTCAGCATTCTTTATGGGCAGCAACACGGGCGCGGACATCGGGCCTTTCATCGGTTTGTCAGGCGGAGATTGGACCGTTGAAGTCAAAGCCCCATTTGATGGCTACAGTGGTGACTATGACTTTGAACTACTGGAACTGGCTTCGGCTGCGGAATCCAAGCAAGTTGGAGACATCGTGGAAGTCAACTTCCCCACGGGCAAGGAGGCCAAGGTAGTCAGCTTCGATATCGTAGCTGGACAACAGATCTACTACGACACGTTGAATCAGGGAAGTCCCAGCGTGAAAGTTTGGTTGGTCAGTCCCAGCGGCGGCATCGTCACGCTCAATGCGGCCAATGATACGTCAACGTTCACCAACAATCAGTTTCAATTCCGCGAGACTGGCACTTACTTTGTATTGATGTCAGCCGACGCCGAGGCCGCCTTAGATTTCAAATTCAAGCTCATCGACTTGGACACTTCGCCCATATGGAACATCGGTCAGCGGCTGGCGGCAGTAGACGTTCCCGTCGGAACCACGACGGCATATCGCATCGAAGGCCAAGTTGGACAGCAGGTATTACTCAACTCGTTGACCGGCAATCGCGGTGGCAACCTTTCCATCTACGGACCGGGTGGCGCGGCTTTGCTTTCCAATCACATTCCCGACAGCGACGTGTTGTTTACCTTTCCGCAGACTGCTACGTATTACGCTTGGTTTACTCAGCTGACGACGCTCAGCCCCTATAGCTATGACGTCGAATTGGCGGATCTCACCAGCTTTGCAGCCCTACCCACAAGTACAACTACTGTGGCGTTCTCCGGTGGTGATCACGCCGCGTACCAGTTTGCTGGAGTGGCTGGCCAGACCATGGTCATCAACATTCAGGCGGGCCAGGGGCGAAATGATTTTCGCGTTTACGATCCCGCTGGCAATCGCCTGACCTTGGGAGGGGGCAGCGGCAATGTGCGAACTGCTCGGCTGCTGGTCGATGGTACTTATAGCATGACCGTGGGTGGGCTGGTCTTCGCCGATGCAGGCCAAGTGACATTTGACTTGGACATCACGGATGACGCACCAGTGATCAAGTCTGGACTTAATACCGAACAAACCTTGACCATCGCTGCGGGAGAAACTGCTTCCTATCAGTTCTCAGCCCCTGCCGGCACGCCGCTGTTGATTGATGCTCTTGATACAGCCAGCGAGAATCTGTCCATTGATTTCACCGCTCCAGATGGAAGCAGATTGTTTACTGGTATATTCAGCGCGGGCGAATTGCAGGACATTCCGCTGATCAGTCCGGATTTTCTGCCACAGTCGGGTACATACACCATCACGTTGCGCGGCAATACCAGTACCAACGCAGGTAGCTACACTTTTCGCGTCTTGGATCTAACTGACGCATCGGCAATTAACATCGGAGACACCGTCTCCGCGGACCTTACGGGCGGACGCGAGGCTTTCGTGTACAGCTTCAGCGCGACTGCAGGTCAGCAACTAGCGTTCGATGGACTGGCTGGCACTGGAGCTCGCTTGCGAGTCTTCGATCGCTATCTACAACGCGTATTCCCAACTGGAGCATTTGACACTTCGCCAACTGCCAATGGACTTGCTCGAGTGATCCGTGACGGTGTGCACTATGTGGTGTTGATCGGGGAAGGCAATGTACCAGTCAATGTCAGCTTTCGATTACTTGATCTAGCCGCTGCGCCAGAAATCGCCATCGGCCAGAGGGTTTCAGGCGTTGTGTCACCCGGTCAGGGCCGCCAAGATTACCGCATCGATCTAGCAGCTGGCCAACGTGTTCGTCTCGAAAACCTATTGGGAACCAATCCATCTGGCCAAATTCGCGTTGAAAATGTCGGTGGACGTGTGATATACACCGGTTCCATCTCGGGTGATTCAGGTCCACGCTCTTATTTTCCTGTAGTGGAAAGCGGCGAGTACATCGTTTCGATTCTGGGAAGTCAAACTGCCAATGTTCCTTTTGACTTTAGAATCGACGATATCGACACTGCACAGGTGCTTCCATTTGATACGGACCTGTCCGTGGTGCTCAGTCCGGGCAGGGAGACCCTCGCTTTGCAATTCGAAGCCAATGCGGGTGATCGTGTTGATTTTGACAATGTCGCTACAGCTCAGAACTTGAATTGGAGTGTGTTTGGCCCTGATTCGGAGTCGATTGGTGGCAGCAATGACGCGCGTGATTTTAGCGTAACCGCCATCCGCTCGGGTACCTACTATCTACTACTAAACGGTCGCAATGCAGACGACACCACTGTACAATTTCGCGCGACTCTCAATCGCGCAAACAATGTACCACTGTCCAACGTGAATCAGAAGATTGAATTAGACGTTGGCATAGGAGAAACGTTGAACTATGGATTCACGGCACCAGTGGGCAGCTTGCTGTTTGTAAACGTATTGAAGTCCGATTTTGCGATTCGCCCGCACAACGTCACGCTGCAAACCGGCGAAACCTACCTGTTGCAAGATCAACTGGGAGGTTTGTTTGATTTCAATCCCGACCTGACCGGCAGCATCATCACCAGCAATCATCCCATTGCCGTCTATGGCAGCAATCGCTGCACCTTCATGCCGACTCAGTTTAGCGCCTGTGACCATTTAGTGGAACAACTTCCTGCGACGAATACTTGGGGGCGGGAATTCGTTACGGTTCCGCTGGCAACGGGAACGACGGTCGGTGATCGCTTTCGCTTCCTGGCTCAATCTGATGGAACGGAAGTCAAGATTGATGGCATCGTAGTAGCCACGCTCAATCGTGGCCAGTTTCATGAACAAGTATTAACTCAAGCCGCGTACATCCAGTCCAATGGCCCAATTCTGGTGGCTCAGTACGCGCATTCGCAGCAGTTCTACCAATCACAGACTGGTGGAGATCCCAACTTCCTGGGCGACCCCTTCATGGTGATCATTCCGCCCTACGAACAATTCCTCAGTAGCTACACTGTCTCGACTCCGGCCGAAGAATCCATTCCGGAGAACGAGCGATTTGATCGCAATTTTATCAACCTGGTAGCACCAGCCGAGGCCGTCGGTCAAATCGAACTCGATGGAGTCGCACTCGATGCCGCACTTTTTACCTTCATCGGCGACAGTGGCTTTTTCGGTGCCCAAGTTCCGATTGACCTGGGCTCTTATAGCTTGGCTGGCCCACTGCCTTTCGGCGTGTTCGTCTACGGCTTTGGTAGTTTCGACTCGTACGGCTACACCGGTGGACAAGCGCTTTCACCGGTGGCCGACGTCGGATCTGTGCTGCTGACTCCCGAGGCGGCCCATCCGCAAGTTAACAATTCCATCCTCTTCAATGCACGCGTTGCCGACAGCCTTGGCAGTCCGATTGAGGGAATCCGCGTTGACTTCGATGTCTCGGGAGTGAATCCTCAACGTGGTTTTGGCTTTTCCGATGCCCAAGGAAATGTGCAGTTCAGTTACATCGGCAACAACATGGGCCGGGATATCGTAACTGCTTCTGTCGGACAATTGTTTGACGATTCCATCATCGATTGGAGTATCGGAGCTGCTCCGCCGCAAATTACGGTGGTCAGCCCTACTAGCGACAGCAGAGTGCCAGCTGGGACGACGCTGGTTTCCAGTGGTTTTGCAACTGCAGATTTTCCCAATGCGACGATCGACTTGATCACCGTCAATGGCGTACCGCTGAACAACGTTGATGCAGCGGGTAACTTCTTTGCACAATTGTTTGTCGCTCCAGGTGACAACGAATACGAGTTCACAGTCATCGATTCGAATAACCAGTCGGCCACACATACGATTGTGATCCGTGGCATTCAGTCGGATGAAACGCAAGTTGACTGGACTCAGTTCGCCGACGTGACGGGCAGCTTTGCCGCAAGCTACGCGCGAACCAGTTACAACGCTTCCGATAAATCGTTGTTTGCTGAAACGGCTGTTGATAACACTGGCCAATTTCCAGCTGACGCGCCTTTGATTGTCGCCATTGCGAACATCAGCGATCCACTGGTGCAGGTTCGGGGGGCGGATGGTGTAACGCCAGAAGGATTTCCCTATTACGATTTCACGGGTCTGGTGACTGGCGGAACTCTCGATCCTCAGGGACGTACCGGCTTCCTATCGGCAGCGTTCTACAATCCCAATCAAATTCAGTTTACATACGAATTGTTATTCTACGGCAAGCTTAACCAGCCGCCACAATTCACGAGCTTGCCGCCCACATCGGCCGATTTGCAACGCGAATACACTTATCAAGTGGAGGCCTTGGATCCTAATGGTGACGCCGTTTCGTTCCAATTGCTTATCGGACCAGCCTCGATGACCATTGACGCAGCGACTGGCTTGCTGCGCTGGACCCCTGGTGCCGAAGATTCGGGCGTGTATGCCGTCGAAGTGCAAGTCTCCGATGAGCGTCTTGGCCACGCCACACAAAGTTTTAACATTACCGCACGTCCGGCACCAGCCAATCGCGCGCCCGTCTTCACCACGTTGCCGATCGTGACGGCCGAAGTCGGTATGGGTTATTCCTACCTACCCTCCGTCGTGGACGCCGATGACGAGCCATTAACGTTCAGCATCTTGACCGGCCCCCTGGGGCTGACGATCGATGCCAACACGGGACAAACAAGTTGGTTGCCAACACCCCAGCAGCTCGGCGTTCAATCAATTGTAATTCAAGCAGTTGATGGGCACGGTGGAGTTGCTCAGCAATCGTTTTCTGTACTCGTAACTTCCGCTGCAGGCAATCTTCCGCCAGTCATCGTCAACCCACCACCGAATGCGGTTCGGCTGGGTACATTTTCACATCAAGTGCTGGCACTGAACGCTGATGGCGACTTACTCAGCTACCAATTGCTTGACGGGCCAGTGGGCATGACCATAGATGCTACCGGCTTGATGAGTTGGAATGCCACCGCGGCCGACCTGGGAGCGCACCAGGTGATTGTCCAAGTTCTCGATACACGGGGCGGAGTCGACGTACAGAGCTTTATGCTGGCGGTTTTTGATAATCATGATCCCTCCATCACTAGTCAGCCCATCGTCGTCGGCCAAGTCGGCAGTATTTACACTTACCAGGTGACTGCCTCAGATTCCATCGACGATATATTGTCATTTAAACTGCTCGATGCCGCGCCGGGCATGGACATCGATTCGGCTAGCGGGCTAATCACGTGGAATGTGACCAGTACGGCCTACGAACAGGAACGTGTAACGGTGGCGGTTATCGATGGTCGAGGTGGACAGGCCACGCAGACCTTTACGATTGACATTGCCGGTGGCCAGAGTCTGGCCAACAACGTCATTCCATTTTTCATTAGCACTCCACCTTCAGTTGCCTCGGTCGGTACTAAACTGCTGTACGAGGCGGTTGCCCGTGACCCCAACGGCGATACGCTGAGCTACGATCTTCCGTTGGCGCCAGATGGCATGGTCATCGATCCCCTTACCGGACAAGTGGGCTGGCAACCACGCGCCGACCAGTCGGGGATGCAACAAGTGGTCATCCGCGTCAAGGACGGCACCAGCTCGGGTATTTGGTTGCAGTCGTTCCAGATTACTGTCGACGCCGGCAATACCGCACCGGTGATTACGTCCAGCCCCATTGCTACCGCTTCGGTTGGTAATCCCTGGGAGTACCGCGTGGATGCACAGGATGCCGACGGCGACAACTTGATGTTCGAATTGTTGTCGCCTGCTAATGGCATGGTACTCACCGCCCTGGATAATGCCGATGCCAGTGCGGTGCTCAGTTTCACACCGAGTGCAGTGGGTAGCGTGCAAGTTGGTGTAGCCGTCAAGGATGCTCGCGGTGGCGTTGTTGAGCAGCGGTTCACATTGACAGTTGTCGACACAGCGGCCAACGTTGCTCCGGTAGTACACTCGGTACCACGTAGTTCGATTGCTGCTGGCCAATTGTGGTTTTATTTGCTGGAAGCCGACGATCCCAATGGCGATCCATTGAGTATCAGCTTGACACAGGCGCCCACCGGGATGACCTTCGATGCTGCGCTGCGCGGCCTGAGTTGGGAGCCCACCACCGCTCAGCTCGGTTCGCATTCCGTCACGTTAAGCTTGACAGATGGTCGTGGAGGCTCAACTCAGCAAACCTTCACGGTTGAAGTTATTTCTGTCAATGACAATTCTGCACCGCAGATCGTCACACCACCCGCTGCATTTCGCGCCACGCTTGGCAGTCCGTTCGAGTACGATCTGCGAGCCGTAGATCCCAATGGCGACCCGGTTGAATGGACCATTGTAGCCGCTCCACAAGGTGCCTCGATCGATCGCCGGCTGGGTACACTTCGCTGGACTCCGACTCTGGATCATGTCGGGTCCTTGCAGCGGTTTGTCATTTCGGCCAGAGATCCAGCAGGTCTGGAAACCTCGCAAAGTTTCTCGCTTGTTGTCTCAGGAACCAACTTGGCGCCGATGATCGTGTCGCGACCACCCAGCGAGGCAGTAGTTGACGAGCGCTACGTCTACGGCGTGCATGCGATCGATGCCGAGAACGATGCTTTGGTGTACACGTTAACCGATGCTCCAACGGGCATGACCATCGATTCCGAGCGTGGCATCGTGCGTTGGACACCGACACTGAACCAACTGGGTAGCCATCGGGTCACGATCGAAGTCAGCGACTCGCACGGTAATTCTTCCCTGCAATCCTTCGACCTGCTGGTCACTCAGGTGGTACGCAACCGAGAGCCCATAATTACGTCGCGAGCTATCTTCAAGGCTCGGGTCGACGCCGAATATCGCTACCAAGTCATGGCCATGGATCCCGAAGCGGAGTCGATTACGTTCTCGCTAGTTGAATCACCTGCGGGCATGCAAATCGACGCGACCAGCGGTCTGATCAACTGGACTCCTAGCGCAGCTCAAGTGGGAGCGCATCTGGTCCGTATTGCAGCTGCCGATACCTCAGGCAATGTCGCCGTGCAGCGTTTCGCAGTGCAAGCACGCGCCAACCAAGCTCCGGTGATCGACTCTGTCGCACCCACCAGCGTCTCTTTGGGGGGCATTTACCGATACGATGTGCAGGTAACGGACCCTGAAGGAGACGAGTTGCTTTATCAATTGCTGGTGGCTCCGGCGGGCATGGAGATCGACACCCTTGGAAGAATTCGTTGGGCTACTGCCCCAGGTGTGGAGGAATCCAATCCGGTCACCATTCAAGTTACCGATTCATTCGGCGCCACAGTCACGCAAACGTACACCCTGGAAGTCACGCCCGACACAACTGCACCGATCGTCACGTTGCAGCTAAGTGCCAATCCGCTGGCCCTAGGGCAAGATAGCGTGGTGGTCGTGCGAGCTCGCGACGATGTCGGCGTCGTCCAGTTGGAATTGACCCTGGATGGCGTACCGCAAGTACTCGACGCGAACAACTCGCTTACTTTGCGCGGCAATATAGCTGGGTTATACAACTTGCAAGCGACCGCCCGCGACGCGTCCGGTAATGTAGGTACCAGCAACGTCCAGCTGCGCGTCTTTGATCCAGCCGATACACAAGGGCCAACCATTACGATCACGGCACCCAGTGCCAATTCAATCATCACTACCTTGACCGACATTGTCGGTTCGGTGACCGACGACAACTTGGCCTTCTATCGCGTCGATTACGGCCGTGCTGACTTGGTCGACATCAACAATCCGATTGAGGCCGATGCGGATTACCACCAATTGGTTCGCCGGACGACACAAGCGGTCGACGAAGTGTTGGCTACCTTTGACCCGACCATGCTGCACAACGACGATTATGTGATTCGCATCTTAGCTGAGGACTTGAGCGGCAACGTGTCGGCTAAGACCTTAGCGATCGGCATGGACGGGCAATTGAAGCTGGGGCAATTCGAGCTGGATTTCACGGACCTCACCATTCCTGTGGCCGGCATTCCGATCACAGTGACTCGATCTTACGACACGCGAGACGCCGGCGAGTCCGGGGACTTTGGCTATGGTTGGACGCTGAGTGTTTCCGATCCCAACATTCGCGAGACTTTGCCGGTCAACGACTTGGAGGCATTGGGCTTACCCCATGCAGCGACACCATTCCGCGACGGAACTCGCGTTTATCTGACCAATCCCGCAGGCCGCCGCATCGCCTTTACATTCAGGCCTCAGCGTCAGTTCAGTCTCTTTGGCGGCGGTTCGTGGTCGGCGTATTTTGAACCTGATCCCGGTGTGTACGACAAGCTCGACGTGGGTGAATTACAGCTTCGGCAAGTCAACGGCGCCTTTTATCACGGCTTTGACGGAGCTCCGTTTAATCCCAACGCCTATCGCTTAACCACCAAGGACGGAACCGTTTATGAGTACGGTCAGTTCGGCGGCTTAGACAACATTCACGACCGCAACGGCAACCGAATTGATGTACGTCCTAACGGCGTCTTCAGCTCCCTCGGCCCCAGCATTGAATTTATCCGTAACCCTCAAGGCCGTATTAATCAAATCATCGATCCAGCGGGTAATCCATTAGCCTACACCTACGACTTAGACGGCAACCTCACTTCCTTCTCCGATCAAGTAGGCAACACAACCAGCTACACCTACCTCGACGCACCCGCCCATTTTTTGGATACGATTGTTGATCCTCGAGGAATCAACATTTTCGATGCAGAATTCGATCTAAGCGGACGCCTAATATCGCTCGTGGATCCCATGAGTAACAGCACGTCGCAGGCATTTAGCACTGAAGAACTCCTTTTTACGATGACCGATGCCAGGGGAAGCACCACTGCGTTTCGCTACGATGAACGAGGAAACATCACCGAGGAAACGGACGCATTGGGTAACCGAACTCGCTACGAGTACTCGGATCCAAGAAACCCCGATTTAGAGACTCGTGTCATTGCAGCCGATGCTGCTACGACGGTTTTTGCCTACGACGAGCGCGGTAATTTGACATTTGTCGAAGATGCAATGGGAGGGACATACCGCACTGAATACGATGCGAGCAACAATTTGATTCAGGGTACCGATCCGTTGGGACGAGCCGAGTCATTCCGTTTCGATCCTAGTGGCAAGCTGCAGCTTCATGTCGGTGTCAACGGTGCATCGATCAAGTTGTCCTACGATTCCTTGGGGCGACTGATTGCAAGAGACGACTCCTCAGGAATGGTTACCGCGTTCTCTCACTCCGATAGTTGTCCGTGCGGTCGTCCTAATGCGATTATCGAATCGGATGGCTCGCGCGTCACCTTTCAATACAATTCGCTCACCAATTTGACATCGGTCACGGATGAACTCGGCAAGACCGCTACGATCGATTATGACGCTGCGGGCAGGCGGGTGCGAGTCATCGAACCAGGGGGCAAGGAGACGCTTTACAGTTATGAAGGAACGCTGTTGACAGGATATCTGCAGCGTCAGCAGAATGCCGAACTAGGTGAAATGGACAGCATGGACTTGGAGTCGATTCGATACGAGTATGATGCCTTCGGTCGAGTTGTTCGCAGCCTAGCAAGCGATGGAGGTGTGAGCGAATATGAATATGACGCCAACGGAAACATGATCTCTGTACGCGATCCCGCCAACAACGTGACTCAATTTGCTTACGACAGCTTGAATCGAGTGATTGAACGGCGAGATCCTTTCGGCAACTCGATGACTTACCAATACGACTCGATTGGAAGGTTGGCAAGCATCGTGGATCGGGAACAGCAGCGTCGTGTTTTCTCCTACGATCCTCTGGGACGTATGGTCGGCGAGACTTGGCTGGATGATAAGGGACTGGAGGTATATTCCGCAGATTGGACTTACGATCCCGTTGGCCGATTGTTGATCGCGCGCGATCAGTTCAGCTCAATTGCTTTCAGCTACAATACGTTCGATCAACTCATCACCACGGACACTGCTGGATCAGCACTGCAGAAACGACTGGTGCTCAACTATGAATACGATGAATTGGGCGATCTGACCTCGGTTACGGATGATCAGGGATTCTCCGTTGAATCGAGTTACGACAGTCGACGACGCCCAGTGGAAATGGTCTGGCGAGGACCCGGCATGGATGGAGTACGCGTCGAGTATGACTATAGCTCCCGAGGTGAGGTCAGTGAGATTCGGCGGTTTGCAGATACCCAAGGCAGCATACTGGTCAGTCGAACCATCGCGCAGTACGGAGATGCTTATCGCGCGACAAACTTGCAGCACCTCGATGAGGCCGGAGTCCTGTTAGAGGAGTTCAGCTACGATTACGATCCCTTGGGACGCCTCGTCGACAAATTCCAGCGCAGCAGTGGAAACTCGAGTCAATATACGTATGACTCGGCAGGACAACTAGTCAACGTTTCCCATACCGTGATTCCGGATGAATCGTACTCTTACGATGAGAATGGGAATCGACTTGCGTCGCACCTGCACGGCAGCGACTACGTGACCGGTCCGAACAATCAATTGCTGGCTGATGGCACGTTTACGTACGTCTACGACAAGAATGGCAGGTTAATACAACGGCGCGAGGTAGCAACCAATGCGAGTGTCGAGTACACGCACGATCACAAGGGGCGATTGGTGCGGGTGAAGGAGACATCTGCTTCCGGCCAGGTCTTGAATGAATCCAATTATGTGTACGATATCCTCGACCGAAGGATCAAAGTCGACGATAATGGATTGGTGACGATCGTCAATTATGCTGGCGATCATGCTTGGGCCGACTATGATCAGCTTGGTGCCATCACCGTCCGATACTTATTCGCTAGTGGGCTGGATGACCTGATGGCCAGCTTTACTGAAGCACGGGGCGTCGTCTGGTATCTCAAGGATTCTCTCGGCAGCGTACTCGGCACGTTGGACAGCGACGGCAGCCTTCTGGGTGCGCTCGCGGTTTATGACAGCTTTGGAACGGAACGGATGGGGCAGGAACTGACGAGCATGCCTCGTTTTCAGTTTGCTGGACGTGAGTTCGATCGGAATTGGGGAACGCTCTATTTTCGAGCGCGACAATTCGATCCGAACAACGGTCGATTTACGTCCGAGGATCCGACCGGCTTCCTCGGCCAGGATATGAATCTCTTTCGCTACGCTTTCAATTCGCCTGTGAATTACCTCGACCCGCTTGGGACATCCGTTACGGCGGAAGAGTCTGCAATCGGTTCACTCTCGGCCATACTCGGGTCTCTCCTTCCGGGCCTTGCATGTGATCTAATCGGGCATACCTTGGGTGATGCCATCAAACTGAAGAACAACGAAAACCTCAATCGCGTCGTGAGCGGAGGGTTGGGATGGTTCTATGGACAGGCTGCAGGCCGTCTTTTGAATGTAACGGCTTATGCGGAGGCAGTCAGTCGGTATGCCGAATTCATGCCGGGTTTGGCAAGACAGAAGGCGATCCAAGGGGCCGTGCGTGCTGGCACTGCGACGGTATCCGCCTCGTTGATTGGTGGTACGATTGGCTGCCTCGCAGGGATATTCGTTCCCATCACGATCGAAGCCATTGCGACGGCGAAGTTTGACTTTACTTACTACCCACCTTTGCCGCCGGTCCTCCCCCCCCTTCCCAACGCACCTTTCCAGGACCCGGCTGCCAGGGGTTGGAATCCCTACACCGGTTTGCAACCGCCCGACCCATTCGTAGGTCAACCGCGACCGTCGTCTCGTAGCCCGTTTTAGGCGACATCCGGGTCTCAAAAAGAGGATACGGCGACACAGCTTAAACGCCGCGCACTGTTCGCAAGAAGACAGGAACCCGAACGCTCACGCGTCACGGCTCACCGCACCGGCAATGCGATCGTCGCCGTTCTCGAAACCCCGCCGCTCCATTCCGGCGGCTTCGCCTCCCCCTGCGAAGAGCTGATTCCGGCCACCTGCTCGCCAGAGGATCTGGTTTCCCGTTGCGGTTGTTGAGTGGACACGCGGCCGCTGCGCGTCGCGGTTCACGATGGAAAGCGGTGACGCGCGGAACTCGGTGCCTTACCGCCAAGGGCTCACGAGAAAGGCCGGGTAACGCGGAGAACCCGGTACCTACGGCCAGGGCGGACGCTGACTTGACACGCGGACCGGTACTGCGTCCTCACCATACCATGGTCAGATCGACGCGAACATGAGGTGGCATGTGCATCGTGATCTGGTCAGTCGCCAGACTCTCGCGATAGGTTAAGTCGTCTAGGATTAGTTGAACGATCTTATGTTCTTCGGTATCCACCATCCAGTACTCGGGCACTAAACAGCGCTCGTAGGCTGAGCGTTTGGTGACTGTGTCATGCGTGGGATTGGAAGGTGAAAGAATCTCGACAAGCAGATCTGGTATACCCTTGATCTTTGTCGGAGTCATGATGTGTCGCTTACTATTGGTCACGACCACCAGATCGGGTTGGACGATGTCGTGATCGGTCAGCTGTACATCTACTGGGGCGTCGAATACGACGCCCAGTCCCTTGAGCTCTATTGCTGAGTAGAGTTGGAATTGCAGACGCCTGGATACCGTCTGATGATACAAATTGGGCGCGGGGTTCATGTAGTGATCTCCGTCGACGATTTCGTGGCGCTTGCCGTCGCTGGGAAGCCCCGCATAGGCTTCATAAGTCCAAGGCGGACCCTTCGCGCTGATGCTCAAGTTGCTACTCCTGCGTATCGTTTCTTTCAATTGAGATCACAATTCGTATTGTAGCAAAGATTCGGTTACGTTCGAGTGTCTAATCATGCTGGCTTATGCGCTGGTACTTGGCTGACGCCTGTCGTCGCTTCGCGACTGTTGCCTGGTGGGTGCAATGTTCCTCGGATTTACATCCGAGGCTCCAGCCTGACGTTGCATTCGCAACTGGGTGAGGTTCCAATTCCTCTCCTCGGACTTGCATCCGAAGCTCCAATTTGTCGTCGCTTCGCGACTGGGAGTAGCGTTTTGCATGCAGTATCTTGCACCCCTTTGCAGCCGTGCTTGGCACGGACACCAAATGCATCGGAGGCGTAATTGGAGTGACTAGCAATGCTGTGATTGGTGCTACCGGTGGCCCCCACGCACTTGACGCTATTTCGATTTCTCGGCCAGAATCGCACCTAGAAAACATGCAATTCGAGATACTTACATTTAGCACCCCATTGAACTCGACACCTGTCCATCATGAACTTGATGCTCCGAATTCAACCATTTGCAGCCCAACGTCACGTTCGGCTCACGGGACGTACTGCTGATCATCCTGTTAATCCTGTATATCCCTGTCCAACTTCTTGAATCACAGGCCCTGTAATGCAAACCTGCAACAGCTTCTTCGCAAGATTTCCTAGTAATTCGCGCGTTCACTCCGCCCCCTGCGATAAAATTTCAAATCGCAGATATAAGCCTAATCTGACAGTAGGCGTCCACTGACAGAGAGGAAAAATGGTTGTATTTGTTTGTTCGAGCATCGGGAACCGGCCCGAACGCGTTAGCGGATCTTTTGGAGGATCCAGGTTATCGCGAAGCCCAGGGAGTATTGGAAATGATTTCAAAGAGTCCATCAGACCTGGAACTCTACGAATCCCGGTTGAAATTCCTTCTGGAATCGCGAGTTATCGAACTCCAGCGAAAATGGAAATCCAACGATAATAGTGGCATGATTTACCAACTATCGTTCGATCACTTTCGCCGGACGTTCCGCATTCGCGCTTTCCTAATAGACCGCCCACGGAGTGTTCGGCAGCTTGAAAGCAGCTGTGTACATAATAAAAATGTTGTGGGTGCGATGGTTGCCTCATCCACAGGTGGCGTTGGGATGTTGGCAAGTGGTTGCAATGGGTTTGGTTGACGTTGGTCCCCAAAAGCGATTCGCTCGGCGTAGGCTGGCGGAGAATACCTCTAGATAATGCTGCCTGCGGATGTTTGCGTCGTCCAATGAACCCCCGAAAGACCGCGATTCGTCCAGGTATACGCGCGGCACGGGCAACTCTTGGATCGAAAGGCCTTGGGTTGCTGCTTGGACCCAAAATTCGAGCGGAATAGCGTAGCCATTTTCGGTGAGTCGTAGTTTCGTGAGCGCGCCAACTTGATAGGCTTTGAAACCGCAAAAAGAGTCGGTTAAGGATAAACCTAAATACTCGTTCAACAACTCAGTCATTTCTTTGTTGATGCGTTGACGATCCAGGGGAGCATCATTGTTAGATGCAAATGCCTGCATGTAACGGCTGCCTGAGACTATTTCTGCGTGTGAGGCCGCGGCGACAAACTGTGGAATTAACTCGGGTTGATGCTGGCCGTCGCAGTCAATCGTTATTAGTACATCGTATGCGTTGTCGATGGCATACTGAAATGCGGTTCGTAAGGCGGCCCCGTATCCTTGGTTGACGGCGTGTCGTACGACAGATAGTTGCTTGTCTGTTTCCAGACGCTCGGCTAGTAGCTCGGCAGTACGATCATTGGAACCGTCGTCGATTACCAAAACGTCTGATGCAAAGTGAACCACACTATCCAGTACTTCGTTAACGTGTGCCTGCTCGTTATATACCGGCAGTGCAGTCAGAAACTTAGTTGGTGTTTTCATGTATTTAGCTTTGTTGAGATCTGTCCTAAGAGTGATTGACCGAGTTGTTGCGAGGGTCACGCTCTTAAGTTATTTGACTGACGATACATCAATTTCATGTTTCGGTATCAAGAAGCTCAAGTGATGCTCGCAGTGCCAGTATTGCTGATGTTCCCATTGATTTCGAGGTAGCATTCCAAATGCCGGATGCGGCGCATAATCACCTGGATGGCTCACGAATTTCAAAACCGCAGCCCTCAACCGCTCGATTCCCTCTTCGTCTGTAAGCTCCGCTCGGGGGGCAAACGCGAGAGGAACTTTGACTCTGAGAGACGTTGCTTGGTGTCGCAGCATCTTTTTGAGGAATACGTTCCTCAAAATCCAAGGGATTGGCCACATCATGACTTTAGACTCCGAGCCGACAGCAGCCTCTAAAATCTTTGCCAAATGTTCGCAGATTTGACCCAAAGACCAATTGCCGTTTCTCGCGTGTTGATAACCTGTCCGGTCGAGATGCTCGATATCCGCCATTACTTGGTCCCAGTTTTCAAATCGCAATTGCCGGCGGTTGAGACTCATCGCATTGCCACTCCTCATTTGAAATTCAATTTACTAGCGCGCCAGGTCGACATTCATTTTGTCGCGTTCGACTGGGCAGCCCGTTCCTTATTACCACCTATAAATCTAACTCCTGACTTATGCCAGCAACGGTGGTTTGCCCAAGCAGCGATGGGCTATGCTTACTTGGCCGGCATGCAATCCTTCATGCCAAACGAGTGTGCGTAGAACAGCTCCGATCGTGGGCAGAAAATCAGGCGCACCGGGCGGTGTCGGCTTTTCCAGGTCTCTGTCGTCTAGGCCTTCGAGCAGTTGCATCAGTGTCGACCGCCGATCGTTTAAGTACTCGACCACTGTAGCGGGATTCGGATACCGTGCTGCGTCTGCAGAGGGTTGGCTGCCGCGACCGAAAAGTTCCTTGTAGCCTTCAGGATCGTGAGCTTTTTCTGGGGCCAAAAATCCGATGGCCATATTGTCCGTGCGGGCGATATGCCCCGCACACCAAAGGGCGTGATTGGCGTTCGGATGCGGCTGATGCAGCCATTCTTCCGAGTTTTCAAATTGTTGAAACAACTTGTCAGAATATCCACGTGCCAAAGCAAGAGCCTCTTTCATATATTGGATTGTAGACATCAATTGACTCCTGTATTGAAAAATTGAACGCAAATTCAAAAAATGAACAAAAAAAACTAGTTCAGCAGTCGTAGGGCTGTGCTAACGACATCACGAATCGTGTCTCTGCCAGCCCCAGAGCGAATGGAAACGCTGAGGCCTTGCATCGTATTCACAATAAAGGCTGCCAAACTGCTTGGGCAAGTCCCAGGGGCTAACTCGCCTGCCGCCTGGGCAGCAGCTAGTTTCTCTTCGAGTGCCTTCCTCACTTGGCCGACTACACGGCGAGCGTGCTTGCCGACTCCGGATTTCTCATGACCGAATTCAATAAGCGTATTGGCAATCATGCAACCTTTCTGATCGATGTCAGACAGGCGTTGCACGAACGAACGAATGTTTTCAAGTGGAGTTCCCGGGCCGTTCAACTTTTCCAAGAACTGCTCAGACGCTCGGGAGCAGTAGTGGGAGAAAGCACGTTCATACAACGTTTGTTTGTCTCCAAAAGTCGCATACATGCTACCCGCGTTGATTTCCATGGCCTGCAGCAGGTCTTCGCAGGAAGTAGCTTCACAGCCTTTTTCCCAAAAGACTTGCATAGCTGCTTCTAATGCTTGCTGTTCGTCGAATTGTTTTGGTCTTCCTCGGTTCATATCCTTATTGTCGCATTTTTTGAACATTTGTTCAATAATGCATGGCGTAATTTTGAATATTTATTCAATTATTCTTCGGTTCATGATTGCAAATGGGCTTAGCAATTGCCCGAACGGTAGGTGCTTGCAGATTGGCAATTCGTACCGAGTCGCTGAATCCGGCAATGCAAATGAATGGGCCGCTGGCACGGAGAGGTCAGGTTGTTGCGTGGGAGATAATCATTGCGATTTGTTCCACCCGTGTTCTTGGTGAATATCAATATACCAATGCAATCTACTCATCGATTGAGCTAGCGCTGCCAGAGAATCCATGATTCTTCGATCGGAACGATGCCATCTGAGTGAAAAGGGATGGCTCGAGGCGTGTAATCCGTAGCCGGTCGGTCGCATGAGACTTCGGCAACATAGAGGAAGCCGTTTACGCTGCCAATCAGAGGGTGGGAGCAATGCATCTCAATTGTGGTGGCTGGGAATTGCGAATGGGCTTGCGCATATAATTGAACCTTGACAAGTTGTGATGGCAATTCGCCGAAATAAAGAGGTACAGAGACGAGCCAACAACCATCTTTTTGACTGAAATTTGCTTCGCCAAAATGCAATTCGTGCCAATGATTTTCAATCTGCACATGCCATTCATAGAGGTCCGAAGCAACTTGGCAGTTATTGGCTAGTCTGCGTGCTACGGCTTTGGCAGCGGGAGCGTAGGCTTGGGTTACGTAGTCCTTTACCATGCGATCGCTGCTAAATCGACCAGTCAGCTGACGCATGCTATGTTGAATTCGCGCGACCCATTTCATGGGCAATCCCTGCTCGTCACGATCATAAAACTCGGGAATGATCTGGTGTTCAAGTAGATTGAGCAATTGTTCTGCTTCGATCGGGTCGCGGATAGTTGCTTCGGATTCCTTGCCTTCGCCGATTTCCCAACCTACCTGTGGCTGATAGGCTTCATCCCACCAGCCATCGAGGACAGATAGGTTCAAACCGCCATTGAACAGTGTTTTCATGCCGCTCGTACCACACGCTTCGGCAGGTCGCCGTGGTGTGTTAAGCCACACATCAATGCCTCCTGCTAAGTGTCGAGCCAATGCAATGTCATAGTCTTCTAGGAAAATGACTCGGCCCTTCAGTTCCGGCAATCGCGCAAAGTCGTTCATCTCGCGAACCATCGACTTTCCATGCTCATCATTGGGATGTGACTTGCCGGCAACGATCAGTTGCACCGGATAAGATGGATTGGTGAGCAAGTTGCGTAAACGGCATGAATCGTACAGCATCAATGTGGGGCGTTTGTACTCGGTGAACCGCCGAGCAAAGCCGAGTGTCAATGCATTGAGATCCAGTACTTTGGCAGCCTGATGAACTTCTTCGGGAGGAGCCCCTGACGTGCGTATTTGATGGTAGTAGCGACTTCGCACGTATTCGATCAGCAACTTTCTAGATTCGGAACGCATATTCCATAGTTGGGCCGAATCAATTTCATGCAGAGAATCTGAACAACTGGCAATATCTTCAAACCAGCCATTGTCACCAGTGGAAGCCACCCATAGTTTTCGGGCGGGCTCGGAATTCCAAGTTGGTATGTGTACGCCGTTCGTGATACTTGTGACCGGCACCTCTTCTTGAGGCCAGCGGGAATACAGTTTCGCAAAAATCTTTCGACTAACATGACCATGCAATTGGCTGACAGCATTGACGTGACTGCAGCCTCGCATGGCAAGAAAGGCCATATTGAATGGTTCGCTATCATCATGAGTGTTGCAGCGTCCCAGATCCAACAGTCGATCCATGGGTAAGTCCAGGGATTCTACGAAGGGTTCTGCATAATGTGCCACTAGGTCTGGATCAAAGGTATCAAATGCAGCTGCAACAGGCGTATGAGTAGTAAATACATTTCCGGCTCGGGTAGCTCGAAAAGCGGTGAAGACGGAGACGCCAGTTTGTCTGGCAAGTCTCTCCGCGCGAGCCAGCACGGCAAACGCCGCATGTCCTTCATTGAGGTGGCAGACGTCGACATCCATGCCAAGCTGAGTCAATAGTCGCCAACCCCCGATGCCTAAGACAATTTCTTGCAGCAATCTTTTGTCACGACCTGCATCATATAAGCTAGCCGTAATTCCACGGTCCCAAGGACTATTTGCCGGATCGTTGCTATCCAGCAAGTAAAGTGGAACGCGACCGACTTGTGCCTGCCAGGCACGGAGAATCAAAGTACGTCCGGGTAAATCAAGAGCTACGCGTTGCCATTGCCCGTTTTTCAGCAGCGGAACGACCGGTAGAGTGCTGGGATCATTAAAGGGGAATGCCTCTCGCTGTTCTCCTTCGCGAGACAGCACCTGGCGGAAATATCCTTGCTGATAAAGGATCCCGATACCCACGATAGGAACTCCCAGGTCACTGGCGCTTTTCAGATGATCCCCTGCCAGCAAGCCCAGGCCACCTGAGTAAATCGGTAGGGCTTCGCTCAGTCCGAATTCCATGCTGAAGTAAGCGATCTGTCGTGGTACCGTGTCACAGGGTAGTTTGCTGAACCAAGCCGGTCGATGAAAGTATTGTTCAGCTTTCGTTCTCCAGATGGAAAGTTCACTTAATAGTTCTTCGTCCGTCGAGGCCTTAGTCAATTGTTCTTGACTTGCGTTCAAGAGCAGCAGGTAGGGATTTTCTGTAGTCCGCCACCCTTCCGCGTCGAGGCGTTCCCAAATGCGGCGGGTCAACAGGCTCGTCGACCAGCGGAGATCCAACGCCAGCTTGGGCAGCTCATGCAGGGAGGGTGGCAATTCAAGTGGGAAGTATTGACTTGTCATAGGTCATTCTCTCAGCGGACTTTTACGACATTCAGTGTAAGCGATATTGGATCATCACGTGCTCCGATTGGTCCACCAAAAATCGAATTGCTCTGACGGCTCAACGCAGGGGTTCTGGGCAGCACTTGCCTGGTAGCATGCGTACGATGAATGCTTGAAATCGCTGGACCGAGCACGTTAATACGATCTCAGGCTGCTAACACAATTTAATGCATCGGTGCCACCGTTGAGCACTAGGGAGAAGAGTGTGCGTTGGTGCACAGTAGTGTGGGTTGTGCCGATTTTACTTGTGAATTCTACGCACGGCGGGATTAACGGAACTGAACTTTGGGAAACGAGGTAGTACACGGGCGACAAATTGTCTCATAAGTCAAAACATGCCCAAGAAGCTTGAGAATTGTAAGGTAGGTTTTGTGAGCTGTTTTTTTGTACGATCTAAAAAAAAGAGCCTACCTGCAAATTCATGGAGTCAAAAATGATACTCAGCCCTCAGGATGTCGTCCTTGTTTCTAACCGCCGCATGTTTCCTAACGACGAGACTCGCTATTTTTTGGGGCGTGTTTTAGCCAGCGAGGATACTTTGGTGAAAATAGAAGGGTATTCGTTCGTGCGTGATTTAGCCAACGGACATGTCATTAAAAAAGATGAAAGACGAGTCAAGATCCTCTCCTTGGCCTCTCCGGGGTTCTTGGTTTATCAACTACCTTCTGAATTGCAGGTGGACGCCGCACATATAGAAAGCCAAAACGGAGATGCAATCCTAGTAGATGATCATGGCGAATGGATGAATCTGGCCGAGCACACGCATTGCGGTCATTTTTAGTCACTAGTCGTACTGCTTGTCTGGGAAAGCCCGGGCTGCGTCTCTTCAAGCTTAGACTCACCCAAGCTTCCTCGCACTGTTCGCAGAGGGAGAGAAAAGTTCCCGACGATACAACACCGTATTTCGAGACATCGTTTCCTAAGGCATTGTTTCTTAAGACTCTGCGCGGCCCTCGTGATGCTCCGTTCGATCTCTTCTTCTCCGTACTTTTGCCGTACACATGTATAGAATGCCGATGGCCATTAAGATGAGACCGAGATACATGGGATAAAGGGCTCGATTGATATTGGAAGCAAGATCGTTAGGAATTGGCGGAGACGATTGAAGGGCTACCTGATCAAAGGCGCGGATCATCAAAACGATGCTCAAAGCAATTCCGCAAATTCCAAGTAAGCCAGTAGCTAGACTAACGATTAATATCTTGTTTGAACGGCGTCTGTTTTGGAATTGATCTGCATCTGCATTTGTCGATGCGGCCGGAATTCTGTAGGGGTTGTCATCGAATGCCATAGATGGTCTTTGGATGGAATAATTGTCGCTGCACTAGTGTGCTAAGCTGTTTGAGACAATGAGATTTTCACACGCAACTCATTCTGCCGGTTGTTCTTTCTGTTTGGGTCCGCGAAGCAATTTGGCAGTCATTCGTAATACTGAGCTTCAAGCCAAAATTCTATCGCGCCCAGAGGGACTTCTGTTGGGGCCGTGTCTTTTTTCAAGCTGAACGGGATTGGCCCTCCCCTCGCTGTCGCTCGACCCTCCCAAGCATCCTCGCATTGCTCGGAATGGGAGGGTAAGTTTCCGGCCGGAACACTGCCTAATATCAAAGCTCTGACACTGCCTAATATCAAAGCTCTGACACTGCCTAATATCAAAGCTCTTACTGCCTAATATCAAAGCTCTGACACTGCTTAAGTCAAAGCTCTGACGCTGCCTTTTCTGAAAACCCCAAAACCGCCTTGTATCAAAATTCGAGTCACTGCCTTTTCTTAAGACCAAGCGCGGTTCAGGAACTTAATTTAGGGGATTGGCCGATCACGGCAGTTTCAATTATGATTTCTACATCAAGCGTGGCTGAATTACCCGAATTTTCAATGAGCTGAATACATGATGAAGTTGCCGACACTCTTATGCACCGTTATTTGTTTTGCGGTTCAGACTTGCATGATGGGAAATAGTTTTGCACAAGAGCCAACAATGGCCGGGGGCGTGAATCAGTCTGCCCTGGACGTAAAAGTTGAAAGAGCCTTTCCAAACTTAACTATCGAGCGGCCAGTTGTCATCACGCACGCTGGTGATGGAAGCAATCGGCTCTTTGTGGCGGCCCAGAAAGGACAAATCTATAGCTTTGCGAATAATCAGACCGTCAAGCGTGCAGATCTGTTCTTCGACCTTAGTGAAAACGTGACTTACAAAGACAACGAGAATGAAGAGGGGTTGCTGGGCTTAGCCTTTCATCCACAGTTTGAGTCTACTCACGAGTTTTTCCTTTACTACACGACGACGGCAGAACCCCACTTGTCGATAATTTCACGCTTCAAGACATTACCGGACAATCCAGGCAAGGGTGACCCAGCTAGCGAAGAAGTGCTGATGAAGATCAAACAGCCATTTTGGAATCATAATGGAGGTACCTTGGAGTTTGGAAAAGATGGCATGCTTTACATTGCTCTCGGCGATGGTGGTAAAGCAGATGATCCTTTGAAAAGTGCCCAAGATCTATCAACTTGGTTGGGCAAGATTCTAAGAATTGATGTGAACAATGCCGATCCAGGCTTGCCGTATTCCATTCCTAAAGACAACCCCTTTGTCAATCGAACTGGAGCTCGGCCAGAGATCTACGCTTTGGGAGTACGTAATCCATGGCGAATATCATTCGATCGTCAGACTGGTGACCTGTGGTGCGCAGATGTCGGACAGAATCTTTGGGAGGAGATTAGCCTGGTGACCAAGGGAGGCAACTACGGTTGGAGTGATCGTGAGGCTACGCATCCATTTGGCCCGACTGCCAAGGAAGCTAATAGTGCCATGGTGGAACCTATTTGGGAATATCCGCACACAGATGCGTGGGGTAAGTCGATTACGGGTGGACAAGTCTATCGTGGTACCAGAGTAAGCAAATTGCAAGGATACTATTTGTACGGAGACTATGTCACAGGCAAACTTTGGGCGCTTAAATACGATGCTCGTACTGGTAAAGTAACGGAGAATCGAACGATCGCGTGGCCTCCCAGCCTGCCAGTTGTAACGTACGGTGAAGATGAGGAAGGCGATGTATATTTTACAACTGTTACTAGTGGCGGAATGATCTTCAGATATGCGGATTGAAGTGAGTGAACTGAATTAGTGATTAATAGTTGTGATGGGTGTGGTTGCAATTCGCTGGGTACTGAATTCCCAGCGAGGCCCCCATTCAGTTTCTTCAATTTGTAGGTAACGACGTTGGTTGATAGGTTGTCCTGCGAATAACTCGGCAATGTCCTGTAACACGCTAACATTGCTTCCGTAGTAGGAGTGCCCCAATAGACTACTATCGACGGAAGTTGCATCGATAAAATCGATACCAGAAATTTCGGTTTCTTCGGATGAATCCCCTAGTCGCCGTCCAGAGTTAAAGTATTTGGAGGCAATTAATGCCAAATCCGTTGCGGACGTGTAAACCGTGACGTGATTCGCTTTGGTGACAATTTTTGGAGCAATGCGGTCCCGAAATAGTTGCGCATCGATATCAGGCGCTGCCAGCACGACTTGATTGAAAAGTGTTTGCGAGGCCTCTGTTTCCAATTCTGCTAGAGCCTGAGTGAGACCGACATTACCCATGCTGTGAGCAATAAGGTTGATACTCTCAGCACCTGACTCACTGAGCAGTTTATGCAAGAATTGCTTGATGTGATCGACACTAAGCTCGATTTTTCGCCGATCCGATTGGTATGCGTACCAATTCGAGTCCGAGGGCCAGCTAAAGAACGCGGCCGCACCTGGGTATTCCAAGTCGTAAGCCATTTGAGCTGTGCGTCGAGCTGCATCTGAGAACGAGACATTGTATCCATGAACAAAGACCAGCAGGCTGTTGCCCTGAGTGTCGAGTTCATTTTTGAGTTCATGCATAAATGCATCGGCGTTCAACTCCTCAGTCTTGGCGAGGATGACGTGTTTTTTTGGATCGGGCCGGAATTCGAACCTAGTCCAGCTGGGTGATTCAATTTCACCGCGCACGTGCCCGGGTGGCAACGTAACTTCGCAGACACCTAACGTCATTTGCTGGTCGAATTCCCCACCGAAAACTATGTTGTCCGAAGGCTCCGTTCCCCAAGGTATTAGGTTTCCGCGTAAGCCGACATAAAATACAATTATTAGTCCGGCAACCGCGAAGATGGAGTACGTGGCAGACCTCAATCGTAGAAAACCAAATAGGCATACGCTTAGGGCTGCAACAGCAGCACCGATGGCAGCTAATCGGCGAGCTTGAGTATCGTAGGGTAAGGGTAAAGCTGGTGCCAACGAGTCACCGAGGAATCTTTCACGATTCCGATTGGTACCAAAGAACACCCGGCGCTTCAAATCCTCATTGGAAGCCGACTTATTGTCCGATGTGGCTCTATCACTGGGACTCGGCGCGTCAGCCACATTGTCACTGGCGTCGAGAAGTGGTGCGACAGGAAATGAGGAAAAGTCTGGTGTGCCGGGAACCATCTGAAACTCTGTCAGAGGCAATTCCTTCTTTGGTGATGCCTGTAGGTTCAAATCTCGTGAGCCAGATTTTTTGCTAGGTGCGAAAGTAGTTGGCGGGATTGTTGCACTCGGCATTGGGAATTCTTCGGCCTCAATTTCGGAGTCCATGGCGAGGGCCTCAGCGGGAAGTTCATCTTCCAGGAATGCCACGTCGAGAGCTAGTCTGTTGCCTAACGCAGAACCGGTTTCCAATACATAGTCTTCTCCCCCAGCACCAAGTCCATCTGTCATAGATTCGAAGACGCGTTCGTACCTTGCGAGACTTTCGTGGTCATTGAAAGGGATGTAGGTCAATTCATTGACCATTTCCTTGAGTATTTCATCTCCGTGATCCAGGATTTCGTCAGTTAAAAGAACTCCAGCTTCCTCTCCGATCTCACTATCGGAAATCAATTCTGCAATTTCGCCATACTTATTGGCATACGGCATACGGAGCAGAGTTCTAATGCCGGCGATTCTTTGACTGGCTGGATATTCGATGCTTTCTGCGACACTATAAACAGCTGGCACTACATTAGCACCACAATCAATCAGCGCTGCTTCGGCATACTCGGATGAGGATTCAATGGCCAACATCGATATGAGTTGGTTTAACCCAGCAAGATCGCCGCGACGATATTTCGTCTGAGCCACAATGGCAAGGATTTCTTCTGAGGATTCAATTGTTGCCGCTGCCAGTTGTTGGTCAGATAGGTTCTGTGTCTCGGCCAACCCCAGCAAGGCTGAGGCTCGCAAAGTATTGTGGCAATCGCTGGCCAGAATTTTCTGTAGTATTTCTACTCCAAACTGTTTGGCGTGATCGTTAGATTGGGGCAAGAGTTTGCTGATTGCAACTAGCAGTACATGGGTAGTGCGAAATCCTATTGTCGGATCCGATATGGCATGTGATAGAGCCTGTATGGCTTGGCTACTATCATCCCAGTCCATTTGACAGGCAATCAGGGCTCCGGTCTCCACTGCGTATGGTTCGGTGCTGTTGAGCATTCTTAAGACGGTTGATTCAGGGGCCGGAGACCTGCTTAAGATTCGGGCTAGTTCAGCATGTACAGTCACAGCTGATTGCTTTTCTAGAATAAATTTTTCTAGGTGCAAGGCTATGTGTTGGTCGATGGATGCGGCTTTGCTCAACACTTGCAAGAGTCCAGGCCAAACATACTCATCCCCTGCATCGAGGTCCGATAGCACGATCTCGACGGCCTCTGGAACCAGTGGCTCCAATGCTCCTAAGCAATCTATCAATTCAATCCGATTGTAGTCAGAGGGCTCCAGTTCATTGATGGCTTGCAAAAGCGTGTATTGTGCGATTGCCCGATTAGATGCGGTGTGGCTCAGTCCACGTGCTGCTGCCAAGCGGACGACCCATTCTTCTTGGGATTGCTGAACCAAGGTGGAAAATAGAAAGGCGGCTTGCAGTGACAGTTCCGCATGCATGTGGGCTAGTTTGTCGAGTGACTCAACTGCGGCACAACGTTGAAAACTATCGGCATCTCGCTGGTTGACCAGTTCGTAGAGCGAGGTGAATGCAAGACTCACAGCCGGAGAATTGGCTTGTGTATTTCCCATAGCCTCGATAGCCGCATACCGAATTGCTTCGTCTTCGGAATGCGCGAGATCTCTTAGCTTCGTAAGGTGATCGAAAGATTGAGGATGTACGTCGGCGACTAAGCTGCTAACCCAATAGGCGGCATTGGTGGTTGGTAATGCTAGCAGGAGCTCGTTGGAGGCCTCTAGGGCATCATTCTTCCACGTTGTGTGAGCGTATTGAATGGCTTGCATGTCGTTGGACAGGTATGCACTACGCAGAATGTCCTGCATCGCATCTTGGCGATCAAAGGAAGGTGACGCATTGGCTAGTTGTCGAATAATCAACAATTGTTGCACGCGGGAAGATATGGCAAACTTGTCGGCAAGTTTTAGCTCCCAACTTCGACTGCGCTGTAGATTTGCAGTTTGTAGCTCGGCGGCTTTTTGCAGGGCGGCCTGAGCTGCTGCTTGGGCGTTTTGTTCAGCTTGTTCTCTTTCGAGCCTCGCTTGCTCGGCTAGGTGTTCCTTTAGTTCTCGGGCCTGTTTTTCGTCGCGCCAGGATGCTAGAACCTTGCCAAGGGCCTCGTAATGTCCTTGATGATGTTCTTGTCGGCCAAGATTTTGGAACGCTCTCTCTAATGCTTGAACAATTTCATTGTCCAACCGATTTGACTGTTCTCCTAAGATAGCTAAACGAGTTAGCGCCCATTGGGCAGCGTAACGCACGTGTTCATCGGAATCACGCAATTTGCTCGCGATTCGATTGATCGTTGACGCACTAGGTTCAGCGATCATGCCCAAGGCATGGAGTACTCTCAAGCGGACGTCTGGGTTGTCATCGTTGAGTGCATTGAGCAACTGTTCGGTGGCCGGTCGGGCCTTATCACCCATATCGGAAAGCCGCATGGCAGCTTGGGCACGATACCAGTAGGCGGTATCACTCAGTTGCTGGCCCAACCGCTCGACATCTCGGATCGGCTGACTGGTTTCGAGTGGAGATTGACCCCACGCAGCTACCGTGAGAAAAATGCCGATCCCGAAAAAATATAGTGTACGCAGGCAAACGGCAGCCATTGCCAAGCCTCCATGCTCGGATGTGGACAGCGGTCAACAATGCTGTAAAGGCATTGATCCCAGTTGGTTTATTGGCTCAGCCGAAATCGTCGGTATGCATGTTTGAATACCTGCGGCTCCGGTCCAAACCCCGACAGAAGTAAGCAGAACGAATGCTTCTGTAGGCAAAATTCGCCGCGCGGTCTTTGTGCGCAGCTTTAACCTGTATCGACAAGTCAAACTTTAACGCTTCAGTCCATTTGTCCGGAAGAGGCGTCGAAATGTGTTTTTGGTTGAGTGTCGGAAGCAAAAACTGGATAAAAACGCCTTAGTCAGAGATGGTTAGCTGGTATGAATGAAAAATCTGCCGGTGAGCTGCGAAGGATGAGAGCCACCAAGGCCTCAAGTTTCCTTTTGCTATCAAATGCAGAGGCAGTCAGATGACTTGGGTAGGAAACAGCGTTGGCGCAGGCTAGCTTGTTCGGGTATAGTCTGCCAGGCTAAGTGCTGCGGATCTAGAAGGAAGAGTGCGTGACCTGTTGATCAGGAGGCAGCCTGAAGTGTGTGGGAATTGAAGAATTAAGAATCGACAAGAACTCGCAGCGTGCCAGCTCGGCAGATTTCGTCGCGCATGGTGCGGAGAGAAACTAAGCTGGAAGCAAGGAAGTTTGCGATGGTGAAGGAATCATTTCGTTTCATTCATGCCAGTGATTTTCATCTGGAACGTTCCTTACAGGATATCTTCGATCTTCCAGAGAACTTGCGCAAGACATTGGTTGAAGCGCCTTGGCGAGCTGCCGAGGCCGTATTTGAACACGCCCTTTTGGAAAATGTTGATTTTGTTGTTTTAGCAGGTGACTTGCTCAATCCGACAACCACGGGGGCACAGGGGCTGGCCTTTCTCTTAGAACAATTCGAGCAATTAAAGTCTCGGGGAATTGCCGTGTATTGGGCTGGAGGTAGTGTTGATGATCCCGATCGATGGCCGGATGCAGTAAAGCTACCAAGCAACGTACACGTGTTCTCAAAGAAAGAGGTTGAGTCAGTAGCTTTTCGTCGACATCAAACTACGTTGGCAACCATCATGGGGCGCAGCATGGACAATAGTCAAACAGTTCGTGCAGCCGAATATGCAAGCGAGCCGGATGATTTATTTCTGATAGCCGTTGCCCATGGCCACGCAGATGTGGAGTCCTTGTCTGCAGAACGAGTTGATTACTGGGCATTGGGCGGTAAGCACTTAAGTGAGACCCTATCTAGCGAACAACCCGCGATTCGATATTGCGGCACACCTCAGGCTCGCAGTTTAGCAGAACATGGAGCCCATGGTTTCCTCTTAGTTGATGTCGACGCCAACAGCAAACTGCAAATCCACACTATCGAAAGCGATTTGGTCCGATATGCTAGCCAAGAGATTGACGCAGACGACATTGCACTTGGTCGAGACCTGAGACAGTTGTTGGCTAAGAGGGTTGCTCGGCTGCAAAGCGAGGCCGCTGGGCGCCACTTATTGGTGAAGTGGAAAGTTCACATTGACATGGAACATGCCAACATAGTGGGTCCCTCTGCGATGGAAGACCTGTTGGGTTGGTTGAGACGCGAATTCGGTCATGGCCAGCCAGCTTGCTGGTCAACTGACATTGAAATCTTGCCTCCCAAGAACCTGCCAAGTAAATGGCAAGAGGAAGACACCATTCTCGGTGATTTTTTGCGAACTGCGACGCAACATCGCAAGGATCACGGTAAGCAATTGAATATCAAACCCATCATCGACACTGAGACGCCTGCCAGCAATCTATGGCAAGCTGCCTTATCCCCAAGTGATACTGCTACTCAGCAAGCTACACTGGAACGTGCTACGCTTCTGGGGGTGGATCTTCTCAGGGGACACAAGGTCGACCTGCTGGCTCCTACACGCCGATTCGGAGGATCCGATAAATGAAGATCAAGGACGTACAGATAGACGGATTCGGCGTGTGGTCTGGGTTGAGCGTACATAGTATGCCGGACACCATGACCGTGTTTTACGGCCCAAACGAGGCCGGCAAAACGACGCTGATGCAGTTTTTTCGCACTATGTTTTACGGTTTTACGCCGGATCGACGCAGCAGGTACTTGCCGCCCGTATATGGAGGCAAACCAGGAGGGGTGATTCGCGTTACGGGGCCGGGCGGCGGATATGAAATTTCCCGCCGAGCTCAGTTGGATCATGAATCAGCTGCGGGGCAATTGACCGTCACCGGTAGCGATGGCTTGACTCAGGGGCAGCATCGGTTGGCCATGCTACTTGGGCAAGTAGATGAAACGATTTTCACCAACGTCTTTGCCATTGGTCTACGTGAGCTGCAAGAGCTCAATACTCTAGACGATACTGCAGCGGCCGATGAACTTTATAAACTCTCCAGCGGCCTAGATCGAGTTTCCCTGGTAGACGTAACCCGACAACTGCGAAACGCTCGCCAGCAAATTGCCGGTCCGACTCTTGAAGATGGGCAGTTGCAGCAGCTGATGGTGCGTCGAGAAAAACTCAAAGATGAGATTGATTCGCTAACTGGGTACGCACGCCGTTGGAATGAATTGGCTGCACTGCGCGCTACGCAGAACTCGGAGCTCGACGAGCTGAAGCAGCGCATTGCTAGTTGGGATGTTGAATCCAAGACCTACGAAGTGGCGATTCAGGTTCGCCCAAATTGGCTCAAACGCGCAGAGGTAGAAGTTCAGATTCGTGATCTCAATGCGCGCACGGACATTCCAGAAGCAGCTGCAGTCAAACTTACCGAGCTTAACGAACAGATTTCCGAGCGAGAAGAAAAGCTCGGTGAACTCCGGCAACAGCGCAAACAATTGCGAGAAACCGCCAGTAAACTTCCTTTACGAAACGGGATACTGGAGTTGGCTTCCAAGATTGAGGCCGCCGTCGAACAGGCTCCATGGATCTCGGCGATCCAAAAAAATATTCAACGCTTGGAAAATCAGCTTCAGCAGACTCGCCAACAGTTGTTAGAAGACGCACAACGATTGGGGATTTCTGAGGAGGATCAACAGTCGCTTCTAAACGATCGACGGATGTCGAAAATGCCCGAGTTGTCGCGGCAAGCCATTGCACAATTGGCAGAGCCGGCTGGCCAAGTGAAGCTCTATTCCAACCGCCTTAAGTTGGCCAAGCAACAAAGCGATTCAGAGAAGAAGGAAGTTGCTAGGTTGACCGAAGAATTGTCGTCATCGATGCGACAGTACGGCTATGACGATATTCATACCGGCATGCAAGAGAACGCAGAGCTGATTTCATTGCTTCGGAAACGCAATCAAATTCAAGAAGTGTTGGACAAACAGATTCGACGCAGAGAAGAACTTGAATCTGAGGCGGTCGGTTTAGCCGCTGACGAGGCTCTGCCTGTCGAACGGGCACTCATGATGGGAGTCTTGTTCGTTGGCGGCGGATTTTCGTTGATGTGGGGATTGGGTTCCATTTTTGGTACCAGCCTGTTCACTGGTGCTCCTCAAAACGATAATTCTCCGCAAGGGTTCATGCTGCTTCTGCTGGGTGTAGTGCTTTTATTCTTCACTACTGTGTGGAATAGCATCCTGGATCGTGGCACGGTCACCGATCTGGAAGATGTCGAAGACCAAATCGATGCCATTCGCAAGGAGATTCGCAAAACGGAACTGGAAAGAGACGACTTCGAAAGACGGCTACCCGCATACAATGGAGTGACTGAGAATCGTCTCCGTGATGCCGAGACCGAGGTTGCGAAGTTGGAAGGGTTACTCCCACTGCAGCACAACTTGGAAGCGGCTACGCAACGTTATCGTTCGGCCCGAAAGCAAGCCTCTCAGGCAGCCGAATCACTACGCAACGCACGTAGTCAATGGAGAAAGATGCTGGTGCATATGGGGCTTACAGAGTCGCTGTCACCCAAGAGCATCCGGATTATGGCGGAGGGGTACGAATCGTTGATGCAAACGCGTCGTCGCATCACGAATCTACAGGAAGAACTTGAAACTCGCCAATTGGAGCTCGGAAACCTCACTCAACGAATTGAATCTCTAAATCGTCAAGCTCAGGCAGCCAAGAAAGCAAGCGAGGTGCTTTCAAATCGTGATGAAGAAGATCTGGATGCCATTGCTACAGATGTATTGCGACATCAATCCAATGAATATCGTAACCTTGAAACGACATATCGAAGCGATAAAAACACAATTTCTCCAACTGAGTTCGCTCCAGTAAAGGCCGGCGTAGAACAGGCGACTACTGCGCTAAGGCTGCTTGATCAAATGCAAGAATTGATCCGCTCCCAGGAACAGTTTATTCAGCAAAAACGTTCGCTCAGAGATCAGGATCAGCACTTGGCTAAGCAAGCTGCTGCCATACAGAAGTCAATGGATAAACTTACACGCAGTCATAGCGCCGTCTTGGCCGAACAACGATGCGAAACCGAGTCCCAACTTCGAGAGCAATTGCAGCTTAAGCATCAGCACGAGGATTTGGTTAAGAAGCAGGCCGAGTATCAGGAACGCATCACATCCATGGTTGGTGGAATGGTGCCGTATGAGACCATTGTCCGACTGCTCGATGGGCCAGATTCTGAGAATCTAGAACGCCGCTGGGAGGCTATTGGCCAGCGGACGTTACAGGCCGAACAACGCGTCGAACAGCTTCATGGACGACAAGGCGAGTTGGCCCAAGAGATGAAGACTTTGGCCGCTAACGGTCGACTATCCGAAGCGAGATTGGAACTAACATGCGTCGAAAATCAAATAAAGGCTTGCGCGGCACACTGGCAGACATTGGCAGTAACCACCAACCTGTTGGACAAAGTTTGTGAGGTCTACGAAACAGAACGCCAACCTGAGACTCTACGCGAGGCATCTGCCTTCTTGAATCAACTTACAGAAGGCAAATACTCCCGCATTTGGACCCCTTTAGGGAAAAACCAGCTGCGAATCGATAATTCACGAGGTCAGTCTCTACCGCTGGAAGTCCTTTCGCGTGGAACTCGTGAAGCCGTATTCATTGCCTTGCGACTTTCTTTAGCTGCAGCCTACGCTCGACGGGGCGTCATGATTCCGCTTGTGTTGGATGATGTTTTGGTGAATTTTGATTCCATTCGGGCTGAATCGGCTGCTAGAGTACTGCGCGATTTTGCTTCACTTGGACATCAAGTCGTCATGTTTACGTGCCACGAACATATTATGAGGATCTTCTACAACATTGGAGTTCAGGTTAGGGTGCTTCCCAAGCAAGGGCTGCAAGGTGAAGCGGATGTTTATGTCCCAGAGCTACCACCTCCGATGCCTCTGCCAAGCCCACCACCGGTTGTAGAAACGGTCCTAGTGAACGACGCGGAGGAAGAGTGGACTGAGGAAATTGATGAACCTGCCGACGATCTCGTCGAAATTGTTGCCCAAGAAGAGCCACTTCAATCACTGCCTGTGATTGAGTTACCACGGCGGACTGCTAGGCCGCAAACTCGTCGTGTGTTGGTTGTCGATAACAAGCCTGAAATTGATTGGCTATGGTATGAAAAAGGGGTCTCAATTCCAGATTCGAGTTGGGTTGAGGCCGAAGATCAAGTCGACGAAAAGCTTCCGCCGCCCGATCTGTGGTGGAGCAGTTCCAAGCCAATCAGCATCGACTAGCAGGCTGCTCAAAAACTCGATTTGCAAAATCCTGTGGACGATTAGTAACCCGATGCGTCAGCGAGGGACTAACTCCGGCAAAGACCGAAACGGCATGAATCGGTGCCTCACTGACGTTTCGGATTGTGATAAAAGCAACAAGCTGGTCAGCAAGGGGCTGGGCACATTCCCTCGCTGACGCTTCGGGTTGTTTTTTCATCGCCCTGCCAGTTCGGGTCGCACCGACAAGCAGTGAGCAATTCCAATCATTCGTACAGCCAGCCAGCATGACGCTGTGGCTATCCAAGTGGTGCTCGGTGTTCTAGGTTTCCTTTTCGCCTTCCAACTTTTTCAGTCGTTTTTCTAATTCAGCCACCTTTTCAAGCAATTCCACCGGTGACTCTACATCTGAACCTGGGGATTGGGCGGGTGGTTGACTTTGACCAGTTGGGTTGGCAAAACCAGTCGCAAAGTTCCGCCAGATATCAAAACCCGGAATGTAGCTTGTCGCACCTGCACTGGTAGCGGAGGTTAATGCAGACGAAGCTTGACCAAAATAGACTTTCAACCAATCGATCGTCATTTGGTCAGCCCTCAACAGCTCCTGTAATAATGCAGTCGAAAACATTTGCAGCCGTTCCGGGTGTCGCTCCAAGAGAATCTGAACAAGAACCAGGCGAGTTAGGTCTTGTTCGCTCTTACTGTCATACACCCGAACGTTTCGTCCGCTCAAAACGATCGCTTCTACATCACCAAGCGTTACGTATTTTTTCTGATCGCGGTCGTACAGCCGGCGATTGGGATAACGCGCGATACTTACCGTCGTGGTCATGGACTATTTCCCTGAAATTCAGCCGAACTATCAACTGTGCAAAGACAGCATACGGAATGCGGTATAGCACACTTGTGAGCTCAAATATGTGCTAATTATCACGAGTAGTCAAGTTTTTTATTGCCGGAAAGAAAATGCTGCGTACGCAGCATTTTTGTGTTGACTGCGGTAAGAGGCAGGTAAATAATTTCATACAAGTCTTTGGTATTGGGCACAATTCATGGACTGGGGCTGTGTTTCTGCCCTATGGTGAATTGGCTCAGCCTGGTGTTAGCTCGCCCTAAAACTAGCACGGTAACAGATTGATTAACTGGTCAAGCAAATAGGGCATAGAAATTGCAGCGCCATAAATCGTTTTCACAAAGGAGATCATTCAATGTTCGAGCAAGTCTACGAAAACCTGCAAAAAGCCACGGAAGCTTCCGTGAAGGCTCAGCAAGAAATGTTTCAAAAGTGGATGGATGCATTTCCAAGTGTTTCGACTATGCCGACCTTGCCAACTGATTTGGTAGCACAGTGGAAAAAGAAATGGGAAGCAACGTATTCTGATCTGCTTAAGCAACAGCAAGAGCTTGTGAATCAAAACTACGAGGCAGGAATCAAAGCTTTGGGGGACATCTTCAACGTGTCCGATGCCAAAACACCTGTGGAATTCCAGCAAAAAGTTACTGAGTTGTACCGCAAGTCATTTGACTCGTTGCGTCAGTTGTCGGAAACCCAGTTGCGAGAATTCAAATCAGCGGCTGAAAAGTGGTCAGAGTTAATGACCGGTTCCAAAGTAGGTTAGGGTGAATGTGATCCTTTCTCGAATGATCAGCAAGCTGGGAAGTGGGCAGTCGCTGGGTAGGAGCCGCCCGCGCCCAAGGCAACGCTTCACGAACATGGATTGGATCGTTGGGTAATATTTCAGAAACTAAGAGCGGGGTGAAACGATGGCGGAAGCATTCATAGTTTCTGGTGTGCGTACACCGATTGGCGCTTTGAGTGGGAGTTTAGCCGATGTACCGGCTGCCGAATTGGGTGCTATCTGCATACGCGAAGCCCTCGCAAGGGCCAACTCAGTTGGTGAGGAAGTTGACGAAGTTTTGATGGGGAATGTCGTCGGAGCTGGCCAAGGACAGAATCCAGCGCGGCAGGCTACGATTCGAGCTGGATTGCCGGCGAGTGTTGGGGCCACGACTTTGAATAAGGTTTGCGGTTCTGGGCTAAAGTCCGTCATGCTGGCTGCTCAAGCAGTTCGGGTAGGGGATGCAAATCTGGTGGTTGCCGGAGGCATGGAGAGCATGAGTCGGGCTCCCTATTTATTGCCACAAGCCCGGCAGGGATATCGGTTGGGAAACGGAGAGCTTCTAGATTCGGTGGTGCATGATGGCTTATGGGATGTCTACGGCAACAAGCATATGGGAACATATGGTGATCAGTGCGCTGCCCAAAGCGGTTTGAGCCGCCAAGATCAAGACGATTTCGCCGTACGCAGTTACACCAGGGCTCAGAAGGCTCAAGCAGATGGAGTCTTCGCCTCAGAAATTGTGCCAGTCAAGGTGGTTGTCAAGCGCGCAGAAACAGTGGTCAATCAGGATGAAGGGCCCAGCAGATTCAACGAAGAGAAGCTAAGGGCTCTCAGGCCAGCTTTCGGTGGAGAGGGAACCGTCACAGCCGGTAATGCATCCAGTATCAACGATGGCGGGGCGGCGGTGGTCGTGGCTTCAGAGTCCCTATGCAAATCGAAGTCGTTGGCGCCCAGGGCAAGAATTGTGGGCATGGCAACCCATAGTCGAGAACCGGAATGGTTTACCTTGGCTCCGATCGGCGCCATCGAAAAATTGCTGGCGAAAACGGGCTGGTCGGTCGATGACACGGACCTGTTTGAAATAAATGAAGCCTTTGCGGCAGTTACGTTGGCCGCAGAACGTGCGCTGCATATTCCGTCTGAGAAAGTCAACGTATACGGTGGAGCAGTATCGCTTGGGCATCCCATAGGATGCAGTGGAACCAGGATTTTGGTAACTCTACTAAATGCGTTAGAACGGAAGGAAGGTCGACGGGGTATCGCCGCCCTGTGCATTGGCGGAGGAGAAGGCGTAGCGATGGCTGTGGAACGAGTATAGCCGCGCTGCGTTACGTTTCCTGTTCGACTTATAAATGCAACACCCAACAAAATGTTATTCGGAGGTGGACTAGGCAACGAGCCATGTCAGCCGGTCTATCTGTTCAAGCCTGATAGGATGCTCAGTCTGTCTATTGGACGCCAGAGTGAGCAGGTAAGTGATTCATTTCAATTGCAATACGCGAAGAATTAGCGAGGCTCAAAATGTCTGACAATGGGCACCCAACGCAGCCGACAGCCTCTGATCCGGTAGCTCAACCTTGGGTCGAGTATTGGATGAAAGCGTTCGATCAAAACAAGCAGTGGACGGACGCCCTGTTGGCCGGCGCGCCACCCAAAGTAGATCCGACAAGCATTCGCAAAGAATGGTTAGGCGCCATGTCCAAGAGTATTGAAGCCTACCTGCGCACACCAGCCTTTCTCGAAGCCATGCGACTCAATGCAGACAATCTGACATCCAATCAAATTGCCTCTCAATACGTTAAGCAGGAAATGGCACGCCAGCTTGGTGTACCACATCTTGAGGATATCCGCGAGTTGCAAAGTCGCCTGTTATCCGCCACGGAGGCCGTAATGGACAGGCTCGATAGCATGGAATCACGATTAGAGGCAATCGAAAAGAAACTCGATGCACAAGCGGCAAGCAAACGAAAAACGGAGAAATAAGTATGTCTACAGATCAATCCCCTCAAATCGATGATTACACGATTCCCAATCTATCGCTCGAAGGGAAGGTGGCACTGGTCACCGGAGGTTCTCGGGGTATCGGAAAGGCCATTTCATTAGCGCTAGCTGCGCAGGGTGCGAACGTAGCGATAAACTGCAATACGGGTGGTGAATTGGCTCAGGGGGTGCGGCATGAAATTCTGGAGCTAGGACGCGAAGCACAGGTATATGCCCATGACGTCGGTAACGAAACCGAGGTCGCGAGAATGCATGATGAAATCCTCACTGACTTTGGACATGTTGACATCCTAGTGAATAATGCCGGGATAACACGGGATAAATCATTCAAGAAGATGACGCGTGAAATGTGGGATGCGGTCATCAACGTCGATCTCACCGGTGTATTTCTGGTAACCAAACAATTCATTGACCCTATGGCCGAAAAGCGTTGGGGAAGAGTAGTCAACATCGCTAGCGTGATTGGAGAGATCGGCAATTTTGGCCAAACCAATTATGCGGCTGCCAAAGGGGGACTCATCGCATTCTCGAAATCATTGGCGCGAGAATATGCACGCAAGGGTATTACCGTTAATGTGGTTGCACCAGGCTTCATAAAGACGGATATGACCGATGCAGTTCCGGCGGAAGGACTCAAGCTAGTCACTGACGCTACACCTGTGGGAAGATTGGGGCTCCCTTATGAGGTCGCTGCAGGAGTGGCATTTCTTACTACGGAGGCGGCTTCGTACATTACCGGTCACGTGTTGGACATCAATGGTGGATATGCAATGTAATTGCTCGGTGTCACCGCCGCAACTTTTGTAAAGGCACAGTTAGATGCAAGCTTCCTTTTTTGAACTCGCCATGGACATGCAAAAAAAGGCTTGGGACGAGGGGATCAAGCAATGGGAGCGCGCGTTAAGTACTCCTCAAGTCTTCGAGCATGCTATGCGCCCGAAGTTAGCCGATACGCCACATGACGTCGTTTACGAGCGAGGCACATTGAAGCTGTATCACTACCGACGATCAACACCGACAGCTGTATGTGAGCCTGTGCTGATCTGTTACGCACTAGTCAATCGACCGTACATTCTCGACTTACAACCGAAACGTAGCGTGGTGCAACGCTTGCTGGAAGGAGGTTTAGACGTCTACTTAATCGATTGGGGCGTTCCAGCGGAAGCGGATAACCGTCTTCAGCTGAAAGATTATATTAGCGGTGCCATGAATGATGTGGCGGATGTTGTATTGAAACGCAGTTCTACCGAGGCCTTCAATCTACTCGGATATTGTATGGGCGGAACCATGTCGACCATCTATACCGCACTCTATCCGGAACATGTGAAAAACCTCTCGCTCATGGCAGCACCGATTGATTTCAGTGGCGATGAATGCTTACTTCATCTGTGGACGAAAGAAGAGAATTTTGACGTCGATAGGTTGATCGATGCGTTTGGGAATTGCCCTCCCACTTTTTTGCAGGCCACATTCCAGCTGATGAAGCCGGTACAGAACTTTATCGAGAAGTACATCGGCTTCAGCGAGAATATGCACGATGAAGCGTTTCTCGAGAATTACTTTGCCATGGAGAAGTGGACCAACGACAACATTCCCGTGGCAGGTGAAACTTTCCGAGAATTTGTCAAATGTTTCTATCAGCGCAATCAGTTGGTACGAGGTGAATATCGGTTAGGTGATAGACAAGTTGACCTAAAGAATATCACTTGCCCATTGCTACTGTTAGCAGCCGAGTTCGATCATCTCGTGCACCCACAATCGACTTACGGCCTTATTCCGCAAGTCAGTTCCAAAGACATTGAGAAAAAGGAAATTCATGCAGGACATGTTGGATTAGCCGTTAGTTCCAAAGCTCACAAACAATTTTGGCCCGAAGTGGCCAAGTGGTTCGTAGAGCATTCAACACCAGTTAACGGAAAGTCATCATCATGAAGGTCAATAACCAAGTAGCGATCATTACGGGTGGAGGCAGTGGAATTGGACAGGCAACCGCCATCGAGCTTGCCGCGCGCGGAGCCCGGGCTGTAATGCTAGTAGATATGAACGAAGCGGTTCACGAAGTTGCTGAGAAGATTAATTCTCAGGTTGGACGGGCCGTTGCAGAAGGCCTGGCAGGCGATGTGACCAGCGATGAATTCCGAAGTCAATGTTTCGATTATGTGACGGAAAAATATACGGTACCACGAATTTGTATTCCGGCTGCAGGTATTACGCGCGATTCCTTGGCGGTGAAAATCGACAAAGAGTCGGGTGAAGTTAAAATTTACTCGCGAGAAACATTTGAATTGGTCTTGCGAGTGAACCTAACTGCTCCCGTTTACTGGGCGCTCGAAACGATTGCACGAATCGCATCCGATAGACAAAAGAAAGGCCTGGGACGATGGGCGCCAACTGAGGACCCACAAGGAGCCATCGTACTGATTGGTTCGGTATCCTCGCAGGGCAACAAAGGGCAGGTTTCTTATGCGACCAGCAAAGCTGGCCTAGAAGGGGCTGCTGCAACCATGAACAAGGAAGCCATGTTCTATGGTGTGCGATGCGCGGTCATCCACCCTGGATTTACCGATACCCCTATGGTTCGAGCTATGGGGGAAGAAGTGATTAACAAGCATGTACTTCCCTACACGCAATTGGGACGCCTCATTCGGCCTGAAGAGATTGCCGATGCTATTTGCTTTTTGGTTTCCAATTCGGCAGTTAGCGGAGAACTTTGGGCAGATGCTGGCTGGCATCCACCTGCATAACGGCTTGTTGATCTAAATGAGCCGAGACGCGTGAGCGGCCGGGTATCGGCCATTGAACGAGGCCTTCCGGCCTTCGGCACACGATAAGAATGGCAATCACGAATAGATCAACCAGCCGATAAGGTTACGGGCCGGCGATCCGTGAAGTCGCGTAGGCTAATGATCGCCAGCGAATTGTGATATCCAAACCCGTCCCATATCACCAAAGCCGTCATCGTCCAATTATTGTCTCAATTTATAGATCAATCAGAAAAAGTATCGTGTCTCGCTTGACATGATTTCTCGTCGATCTAGCAGGG
>JAGQOY010000208.1 GCA_020427005.1 Planctomycetales bacterium | reverse complement strand
GGTCTGGCAATTCGCCAATCTCTCTGCGTTCGGATTTGTCGCTGCTTCAGCCATTAGAACCGTTAGATCTGCTACAGAATGACAAAAGTATCCCCGTCCGGTTGGGACAAGCTACCGATGGAATCCAGCTCTGTCAAGTTGATTAGGACTTCGAATTGGCCGTGTCTTTTTTTCAAGCTGAACGGCCTTGACCCTCCCCTCGCTGTCGCTCGACCCCAAGTATCCTCGCATTGCTCGGAATGGGAGGGTAAGTTCCCTGGTGGGACTATGCATTCATCTAAAAAACTGTGCGCGGCCTTGGGACTTTGAACTGGCCCTAGCTGAACAATCTTGGCCCTCCCCTCGCTGTCGCTCGACCCTCCAAGTAACCTCGCTTTGCTCGGAATGGGAGGGTGTTCCCTGGTGGGAGGGGGATTTGCCCTCCCTGTCGCTGGAGTACCGACCTACCCTTTCGGAAGGTACGTCGAATGCGACGTACCTTCCCGATGGGAGTGTGAGTTGCATTCCGCAATTTCGGCGTACGCGAGAATTGTCCAATTTTTCCCCATTTTCCAATCTGCAACCTAGAGTTTATGACAGCCTAATGTGTAACTTTTTGGATGTTTGCTGATGATCGATCCGTCTGCCATAGCGTATTCTGCATTTTCGCTTATCGCATTTTCGTTTGTGAAGCTCGGAACATCGGGATTCCGAGCTAGTCAAAGTAAGCGACGTTGCCATTTGCACCGTACCGAACGACTGCAAATTCGGCGATCAAGCGCAGAAGTCGCACGCTTGAATAGCCAACTGAACTGTGATGGAAGCAAAAGCAGTTGGCGAGTCCTTGAGGTCGCCGAGGTCGTGCAAGAATCAGAGGATTGCCGCTCGTTCTACTTGGTCGATCCCTACGGTCAGCCGTTGCCGGATTTTTTTCCAGGGCAATATCTGATGGTACGTCCTGCCGTAGCAGGTGCCTATCAAGTAACTCGCTGTTACTCACTATCAAGTCCACCGGACGGTCGCTATTGGCGAATTACAGTAAAGCGTCAGGAGAGCACCCAAGGCCTATCCCCGATGACGCGCAATAAAGGTGGGCTCAGTTGTTGGTTGCATGACAAGATTGGAAAAGGAGACTGCTTGCTCGTTGGAGGACCAAACGGTCATTTTTTCCTGAGACCAGACAACCATCGCAAGTTAGTTTTGATAGCTGCCGGTGTCGGCATTACACCTATGTGCAGCATGCTCGAATGGTCGATACGCCATAATGTGTCACGCGAAGTTCGGCTCGTGTACCAGGTAAAGGACCCACAGCATTGGCCACTAGGCCGCCAATTGCATCAGTTGCAAAGCAAACATGCCACGGTACAAGTCCATACTTTTGTTAGTCGCACCAATGAAAACGAATTGCATCGATTACGGGCAACGCATGCGGGGTATTTTCACGCGGGCAAATTTGACGGTAAGTATCTCTCTCAGGTTTTTCCTGACAACGACTGTGACTATTTCATGTGCGGACCAGATGCTTGGATGCAGGCCATGCGAGATGGTTTAGTCTCATGTGGGATTTCCGAACGGAACATTCACTGGGAGTCCTTTGGTGGTGCTTCACCTAATACGTCATCACCGGGGGACGGGACCCACAAGTCATTGTCTGTCGAGTTTCGGTGCAGTGGTGTGACTGCGCAATCGGCAGAAGATGGACAGTCATTATGGGAACTCGCCAAAGAAAATGAAGTTGAAATAGCTAGCGGATGTTTGAGTGGAGTTTGCGGTTGTTGTCGTACGAAGATACTCGAAGGTAGTGTAGTCTACGATCGCCCAATCGCACTTGAACTAGCCAAAGACGAGTGTTTGGCTTGTGTAGCGCGACCAGCGACCGCGCTCGTATTGGATGTTTAGTGCGTATCGCAAATTCCGTATGCTTTCAATGAAATCGTTGTTCGAAAGGGCACAACTCGCTACTCATACGTGACATTTTTTGCTTTAGACATGTGCCCACATGCAGCTTGACATACAAAGACGAAAGTGAAATGAAACGCCAGGAATTGATCGTTATCGCAATGGTTTTGTTCTTTCTGACCGGAGCTTACTGTCTGGGGCAGGAAGATCCTCGCAACAACGCCCTTGATGTGCATTTGAATCCGCACGATGTCATGGGATACGAAAGTTGTGGCAAATGCCATGCTGCGGAGATCAAGGTCTGGAAGCAGACGCCTCATCATGGAACATTTCTCACACTACATCGCAAGCCGGAGGCTCAGCAAATTGCAAGCCGACTGGGAATTCAGTCATTTAAGTCGGAATCCGAGTGCGTAAAATGCCACTATACGTTGCAGGAAAAATCGACATCTTCGACTGAGGCGATTTCCGGTATCTCATGTGAATCTTGCCACGGCGCAGCTCGAGATTGGTTGGAAGTACATAACGATTATGGGGGCGCAGGGATCACTCGCGAATCTGAATCCGCTCAGCATCGCTTTGAACGTTTGCAGGCAAGCATTAATGGTGGGATGCGAAATCCCGTCAACGTTTATCTATTAGCGCAAAGTTGCTATCGATGCCATACGGTCCCCAGCGAACGATTAGTGAATGTGGGTGGCCACAATGTGGGAAGCCTAGACTTTGAACTGGTAGCTTGGTCGCAAGGTACTGTGCGTCACAATTTTGTCAGGTCCAACGGGCAAACTAACGATCCTTCTAGCCAAGAACGCTTACGCCTGATGTTCGTAGCAGGCATGGTAGCAGATCTGGAATTCAGTTTGCGGGCCACGGCCAATGCAACCGAAAAAGAAACTTTCGGAATCAATTCGGCCAAGCGGGCTGCGAGAGCCGCAAAGCGATTGGTGGCGGCCCAAACACAATTAAAACTTGCAGTTCTCGATGAGATTCTTCAGATTTACCAAGGAGTATCACTCAAACTCAACAACCAAACGGAACTGCTCGAGGCTGCGGACGCGATTCACATGCGAGGCGTACAATTCGCTGCCACGATCGAAGGCTCGCAACTAGCCGCTATTGATGCGTACATTCCAAGTCCAGATCGCTGGAAATAGGTGGAGATGAACCTAAACGAAGTGCCAACTAATCAATTACTTCAATCTGTGACTGCTGAGGAAAATAGATTTATTTTATGTGAAATTTTACCTTTCCTTCGTTTAGCTGCTTGCTGGCGGCTGCCTCATCTGCCCTGGTTTCAAGGCCAATCCTGAATAGCAAGCGACGCAATGGCGTTAATCAATCGCAATCCAAACTTACTGCAGATTGTTACAAAGCATTACAAGTGACTTGCACGAGACCGCACTGCACGACCACAATCATTCCAGTGGATTCTTTATAGGCTCGGTCGCTTTTGCAGATGCACCTGAGGCAGTCGACGGCAATCGTATGTTGCCGACATGTCCTTGAGGTCATCAAATTCAGGAAAGGTTTACACGTGACAGCAATTCGATTGCTCAGTGTGGTGCTTTGGATTAACACGCTTACACAGTTTTCGTACTCGCAGCACGTACCGATTGTCATCGCCCATCGGGGTGCCAGCGGGTATTTGGCCGAACACACGGAAGGGGCCAAAGTTCTAGCAATCGCTCAAGGTGCCGACTTTGTGGAACAGGATCTGGTACTTACTCGTGACCGTGTGTTCGTGGTTTCTCACGATACGCAGTTAGATCACATTTCAAATGTAGCAACACGATTTCCAGATCGCCACCGAGAGGATGGGCATTACTACTTTGCAGATTTTGACTGGCCGGAGATCCGCACTCTGTCGATTGTTGAGCGTTCTCTTTTCCAGCAAGCAGAAAGCACGCGATTTCCGAGTCGCATTGATCAGCGCTTCTTGCGGCTGGAGGACGAGATCCAACTTGTCCATGGATTGAACCAAACCCTAAATAAACAAGTGGGCTTTTACATGGAGCTAAAATCACCTGCCTGGCACAAACAGGAGTTTGGCGTGCGCATGTCCGACCTCTTGCTGCCAATCTTGAGTGAGTATGGTTTGACCGGACCCAATAACAGGTGCTTTATCCAGTGTTTCGAACCAGCCGAGCTTCAATACTTGAAATTCGATCTCGGATGTAAACTTCCATTGATTCAACTTATGGGCAATCAGCCATTGGGGCTTGGTAAACCTGCAGGCTCCGATGCGGCAATCGGAGACCGGCAGTTGATTGCAGATCTGTTGGAGGTAGGGAAGTATGCCCATGGAATCGGGCCCTCGCTTAATAGTCTAGTTGCGCCATCCGAGTCCAATGCCATTGAATCGTCGGGGCTTGTCGAAACGGCACGCTCAATGAAGTTGCAGGTGCACCCTTATACAGTTCGAGTGGATTCTTTACCCACATGGGCACGTTCGGTGGATCACTTGCACTCGATATTGCTCGATGAGCTTAAGGTGGATGGGTTCTTCACCGATTTCCCGGACACTGGGCGGCAAGCAGTGGATAAACGGAAATAGGAAAGATTGGAGTTGTCGCATTGTTCCGTTCGGTTGATTTGACCTACATTTTTTGGCGACCGGAGATGGCGTCAGCGAGGATTTCCTTGTTGGTATATTCCAAAACACTTCCCGTAGTGACGCCTCGAGCCAAACGGGTAATCGTGATTGGGAATTCGGCCAGCTGGTTGGTGATATAGAGAGCTGTACCGTCACCTTCCACAGTGGGATTGGTGGCCATGATTATTTCGACAAAATTATTTCTGCGCACGCGCTCGACTAGGGAGTCAATGGTCAATTGATCGGGACCTATTCCTTCCAGTGGAGCAATGCGTCCTAACAGGACATGATATAGGCCGTTGAATACTCCGGCGTTTTCTAAGGCCATCAAATCGCGAGGCTGTTCGACAACGCACAACTTTTGTTGGTCGCGACTCGGATCCTTGCAGATATTGCACAGTGAACCTTCTGCTAGGTTGTAACACATTGTGCAATAAGAAATGTTTTCGCGCACGGTTCGGATGGCGTCGGCCAAAGCCAGTGCCTCTCCGCGGCTAACTCGCAACAGGTGGTAGGCCAGCCGTTCGGCTGATTTACGGCCGATGCCAGGTAACCGCTCGAAGCGGTCGATCAGATCGGCTACGGCACCAGTTTCGGCAGTCATATTGCAAGCTTCTAAAGATTAGAAAGGGCTTCATCCAAGCCCGGAAAGTCAATGCCACCAGTCGCTTCTCGCATTTTTTCAATATGCAGTTGCCGAACCTTGGTGAGGGCTTCATTAAGGGCTGCTGGTATTAGCTCCTCGAGCAATTCAACGTCATTCTTGTCCAGCAACTCCTGGGCAATCTTCAATCGCTGAACTTCCCCCAAGCCCGATACCTCGACGGTAATCATATCAGCTCCTGATGCTCCACGTGCTGTTGTAGCGGCGAGACTTGCTCGCATCTCTTTTACTCGTTCGCCCATAGAACTTGCATTCTTGAGTAGTTGTGCCAGTCCATTCAGATTCTTGAACACAATGGTTGCTCCTATGTTGATTGATACGTAGCAGAGAGGCGGAAAGAACCGGTCAGGGATGATGGAAGTAACTGTGAGCTAACAACTGACTATCTGTGGGCTTTGGCATTGGCAGGCTGTTGGTTTGGGCCGGTCGTAACTGAGGGGCTATCTACTCTCAGAATCTCGCCGTCCAGTGCTTCACAAAGCTTTTTGATATAAGGGTGTTCAGCGATTTGGCGGATCTGTTGGACACGCAGAGTCGCTTGCGGGGGGGGCGGCGTTGCCTTAGTGGCCTCGCCCGGTTGCGTTTCGAATGACAGTCTTATTTCGCGACCCAAGTACGAACGCAATGCTTGCTGCAATAGATTCCTACGCTCAACAACCTCGCAGTGTTCTCGCGGTTTGTGATTTCCCGGTCCAAAAATGATTTTCCAGTGGTCACTGCCTTGTGGCTGCACATCCACGGCCATGCCAGCAAAATCGGCCAACATGCCGTCGATGTTTTGGACTGCTGCTTTCCAGTCAATAAGCGGATTGGCACCCGGCGGCTTGGAGGATTTCGGTTCAGTTACGCTGAGGGGCCGAACGTTCGAAACGGGATTGGAGCTAGCTACGGAATCGTCACTTGGCTCATTTGCTTGCTCTTTTGAAGTTACCAGGCTAGTGTGGGGTGGTTGCGTGGCAGCCTGGAGACTCTCCGTTTTGGGAGTGGCTCGTTCTCCTTCCGTAGTTGACGATCGTGCTAGACTTCTAGCCGCCGATGTTGCATTTGTTGACGGATTGAGGGTCAGTTCAACGTTTTTTTTTTCGTCAGCCGGACGACTTACATTTGTGGTGGGTCTCATTGCCTTGGTATTAGCACTAGAGCCAGACAACGCTTCGAGTAAGGCTGGAATGGACTGCAGTTGATGAAGCTCGGCAATTTGAACGACGGCCACTTCGAGCAAGGTAACCGCAGAAACGCTGGCACGCATGCGGACTAAAGACTCGTCCAGGATCTGAATGGCGGATAAGATGGTGCTCAGCCCCCAGGCTTCCCCAAGTTCTCGAAGCGTGGAAAACCCGGCAGGATTGGCAAGTTTTAATATGTCCGCCGTTCCTCCGACTCCGACAGCCATTAGATCCCGCATATAGTTCAGAAACTGTTCGGCTAACTGTCCTGGATCTGCGCCGCTTCGGATCGCTTCGTCGACTACTCGTAAAGCGGCCAGTGAATCGTGTCGGCAAAGGTTATCTGCTAACGCAAATAGACGGCCTTCGTCGGCGGTGCCAAGCAAGGCGTGGACTTGGTCTGCGGTAATGCGACCGTTTGAGAAGCTCATGACTTGCTCAAGCAGCGATTGGCTATCCCGCATGGACCCTGACGCTTTGCGTGCTAAAAGCGCCAAAGCATCGTCATCAACATCAAAGCCCTCAGCGATACTAATCTCCTGCAATCGCTTCTTTATTGCTTCGAATTTTACAGGCGAAAAATCAAATCGCTGGCAACGAGATAGTACCGTGATAGGGATCTTATCGGGATCTGTTGTGCAGAAGATAAACTTGACATGGGCAGGTGGTTCTTCCAAGGTTTTTAGCAATGCATTAAACGCTTGGTTTGTCAGCATGTGAACTTCGTCAATGATATAGATTTTGAATGGAGAGCGACTCGGACGCACATTGACGTTCGCCCGCAATTGTCGTATTTCCTCGATGCCACGATTGCTAGCGCCATCGATTTCTATCACGTCCATATCGTCTCCGGCATCGATGGACTGTGAAATCTCATCCCGAAGATCAGGCTCTACCCCGAGTGTATTGAGCAACTTGGCGAAGATCCGGGCGGAAGATGTTTTGCCAACTCCGCGCGCACCCGTGAAAAGATATGCATGTCCCACGCGGCCTGTTTCAATTGCTTTACCCAATGCGGCGGCTATATGATCCTGGCCAATCAGCTGCTCAAAGTGCTTGGGTCGATAACGACGTGCGACTACAGTGTAGGTTTCGGGTGCAGAATTGGTGGTCTGGTGGTCTCCGTCCGACATCCTGTAAGGCCCTTAAAGCTGTCTTGAATGGTGGCGATTTGGAGTAAGAGATTCCCAGGGGATCTGTGTGAGCTGAACCTGAGCACGGATTGGGGGCGACGGCTCAAAAACAAATCGTAGCTAGTGTCGCGTTGTCCAGCAGATTCTACCCCGAATCATTGGCGTGATTCATGGGCAAGCCTGTTCTCCATATTTCGGAGAACAGCGTCCAAGTAGAAATGGTAGCGTGAAGGCCGAAGGCAAATTCCGGTCCACATGTACATAAAACTCACCCCTGCAAACTGCTCATCAGAGGCCCTCGCACAAGAGTACCCCGCTTATGGCTGCTACAATTAAGTCCTGACCAGATTCACGGTTCCCCCTCGCGAGAGCCCCTGGCAAGCAGGTTGCAGTGGACTGAACAAGCCAAATCGTTGCGCCGCGTTCACTGAAGGTAGAACGTTGCACAAACGACATGTCAACTCACTCAGCACCGGTTAATCGTACGCCAGGCGTCCCAAACTTTGAAGCCAAGATGGAGTTGCAGAAGCGAAATATGGTCAAAAAGATCATCCGAGTCCTGCGGCAAGAACTTAGATGTTAAGTAGTTCATCCTGAGAATATCCGTCCATCCGGATCGAGGGATGGACGTTCTTGGCTGCTCAACGAACCAGCTCAGTAGGCTGCTGCAAGTGATTGAAATCAACCTTGGCAATTGGCAGAATTTAGCGACGACCTCGTGGCCGGCCGCGAGATCCACGACTTTCGTTGCGTCGATGGTTTTCAATATTCCCATCGATAAGCGGATTTAAGGCATCTAGCCAGGTTGGAATATTTCGATGGCGTGATTCCCCATCCCGATCGGATGTTAAGTCGTCATCATCATCGTCATCAACGGAAATATCATGGCCACGCACTTTTTCCTGGCGCTCGCTTCGGCTACCACTGCGAGTGCGGCGTGTTCTGCGTCCAGATCTATCCTCACGGGGCTCTCTTGGCGCATCCTCATCAGAATCGATATCCGAGTCTGGAGCGACATCCGCATCGCGACTGGGTTGGCGAGCGATTTCACGGTCTTCCTCCCCTGAACGCGCGCGCCCCCGACGCCTGCGACTGGATCGACGCAAGGGCTGTTCATCATCTTCTGCCGTCGAAGATTCAAATTCATTCGACTTTGTTTCACCCCAGCCAGAAATTTCGCTTGGAGAGGGAATATCGTCGTAACGATCTTCAGCGCTAAGTTGGGTCCACTCGCCATCAGATTGGTTATGGGATGTGCTCGATTCTCGTCGCGCGTCGGCATCGGGACTGCCCCGCCGGCGCCGACGCCGAGACCTGCGTTGCCGTTCGCGTCCAGAAGACTCGACCTCGTCGGAAGGTGCTTCGGGAATTGCAGAACTACCCCGGTCTAATGACTCTTCGGAAGAGACTGGTGAACTGGACGGTAGATCATCGTCGTCCCATCCCAAATCATCTACCATGCGTCGCGGGCTTTGCCAAGCATCGTGTGCCTGACGTGGTGCCTCGCCAAACATCTCATCTAGAACCGTGTTGGAAGTTGTTTCTGCGGATTCATGCAAGTGGAGCACAGTCTCAGCAACGGCTTCGATACTAGGGGCTTCCGTTTCCACAGCGGGCGGAGGCACGGTGGCCGAATCCGCGACACCACGGATGTTAAAAAGCTTAGCAAGATTATCCCAAGAAGTTCGTTTCTTTTTGGTTGCTTCCTCTGGTTTTGGTAAGGCCGACTCCTTGGGCGGAGCGATGGGTTTACTGACCTCTCGAGTAGGTGTAGGTGTAGGGGGAGTGCTTCCAGCCGATGCCGGGCCCGTTTCCTCGGGCTGGGCTGCTTGAGATGGAGTACGATTGTCTGGCTCACCAATTCCAGGTGTACCAAGAAGATTTGCGAGAGACTTCCAATGATCTGACATAGTTGTTTTTTATCAAAACCTGTTTTGGGGGAGGCTTCAGATTCTCCTGCCGTTCGTCCTAATGCAAACTACCAGTGCAGTCAACGCAATGGGCAACTCGGAATGACCGTCATAGCTTAGGGGGGACGTTATTTTTCTCAGCTCGCGACTATTTAAATATAGATTAGGTTGCGGCTGCGTCTTTTACCCGCGGAGTTATCCTAAATATAGCATTATTAGCCAATTACAAAAGATGAATCCCGCCGTACCAATTGTGCGGCTGGGTACCAGACTGTTCGGCTGGGAATAGGGCCGCGCTGCTGTCTTTCGGCTGATATGGGTGCGATTCTCGGCAATCTAGGAGGTGTAGCAGGTCCGTGTGGTCCATCTACGTAGCGTTTCCCGTCGAGTGCGAATTAGAGAATTCTCAAGAATAGTTCAATTGACGTGCCGTCGTCGATGTTTTCGGATTGGCGGACCAATTTCTTGATTGGCAACAAATAGCATCCCTTCTGTGCATCAGGAAACAGCGATGTTCGCCAGCTGGTGAGGCCGATTTGTGCTTCCACCTTGATGCTCCCCCAGGCGGCACTACGATCGTGGGAGAGCGCTCGAATTTCATTAGAAATATCTCTTGGAACTGCAACAAAGTACCAGGTGCCCTGGTCTTGCGACCATTTAAAGACTTCTGCTGTTGGCAACGTGAAACGATTGAGCACCAGTGGTGGCCTCAGCGGGGTGGCCGGATAAAGAAATTCTGTAATAGCAGAACTTGTCAGCAATTCTCGATAATTACTTGCGCAGCGCCAGGGCTTCTTGTACTGCGCGACCCATGTCAGCTGGTGAAGGAGCGACCACGATCCCGGCCGCTTCTAGGGCAGCTCTCTTTTCAGAGGCTGTTCCTTTGCCACCAGATATGATGGCACCGGCATGTCCCATTCGTTTGCCTGGAGGGGCGGTTGCCCCTGCGATAAAGGCTGCAACCGGTTTAGTAACATGAGCTTTGACGAATTCTGCGGCCTGCTCTTCCGCGTTGCCACCGATCTCCCCGATCATCAAAATGGCTTCCGTTTGATCGTCGGCTTCGTATAGCCGCAAGAGATCGATAAACGAAGTACCGACAATTGGGTCGCCCCCCAGCCCAACACAGGTTGATTGTCCTAAGCCAAGGTTACTGGTCTGCCAGACGGCTTCGTAAGTAAGTGTACCGCTGCGGCTGATGATGCCGATTTTGCCGGGGTTGTGGATATAACCCGGCATGATCCCAATCTTGCACTGGCCGGGAGTAATTAGTCCAGGGCAGTTGGGTCCGATCAAAATGGAGCGGCTCGATCGTACTTGGCGGTAAACCTCGACCATGTCAATAACTGGGACACCTTCGGTGATGGCTGCGATGACTTCAATCCCAGCATCAATTGCCTCCAGGATTGCATCCGCAGCGAATGGCGGAGGCACGAAGATCATCGTTGCGTTTGCCCCGGTTTCGCGCACTGCGTCTTCCACGGTATCAAACACAGGAATGCCTTCAACGGTTTGACCTGCCTTGCCGGGCGTAACACCGCCTACCATTTTGGTACCGTAAGCGGCACAACCCTTGGTATGAAATGTCCCTGCACTGCCGGTGATACCTTGGCAAATGACCCGTGTATCTTTGTTTATCAGAATGCTCATGACCGAGTTCGCTTTACTGCAATGGGTATCAAGTCGAGTTAGGGGAGAATCATGGAGAAAGATTATGTGTTGGCTGCGGCTGCAACAACTTTCTTTGCAGCGTCTGTAAGGTCATCAGCCGTTATCATGGCCAAACCACTTTCAGCCAACATGCGTTTTCCTTCCTCAACCTCCGTTCCCTCAAGACGTACTACCAAGGGAATTGAAATGCCTATCTGCTTGGATGCTTCAATTAAGGCAGTGGCGATCGTCGTGCAGCGTGCGATTCCACCAAAGATATTCACTAGCACGGCTTTGACATTTTTGTCCGACAAAATGATATTGAAGGCCTCGACGACTTGTTCCGTCGTGGCACCACCCCCAACGTCTAGGAAGTTGGCTGGCTCGCCACCGTGGTACTTGATGATGTCCATCGTCGACATTGCGAGGCCAGCTCCGTTAACAAGGCAACCAATCGTACCATCTAGTTTCACGTAAGAGAGCCCCGCGTTACTAGCTCGTACTTCAGCTGGTTCCTCTTCGTTCAGGTCCCGCATTTCTTTTAAATCGGGGTGTCGGAACAGGGCGTTGTCATCGAAGTTTATCTTGGCGTCCAGGGCGACCATCTCACCGCCTTGGGTGATTACGAGTGGGTTGATTTCCACCAGCGAACAATCCAAGTTGACAAACAACTTACATAGGCGCTTCATGAAACTGTCTGCAGCACGGGCTGCAGGGCCGGTGATTCCCAGCTTTTTGCATAGTTTTCGAACTTGAAAGCTTTGCAGGCCAACTGCCGGATGGAAATGTTCACGGAAGATCTTTTCAGGAGTCTCGGCAGCTACCTTTTCGATTTCCACGCCACCTTCACTGCTGACCATTAAGACTGGCATGGCAGCAGCTCGATCTAGGACGATACCCAAATACAACTCGCGATCGATCTGGCACCCTGCCTCGACCAGCACTTGATTTACCAGGGCGCCTTCTGTTCCCGTTTGGATCGTAATCAAGTGTTTTCCGAGCATATTAGCGGCAGCATTGGCAGCATCTTCGGCCGAGCGAACGAGCTGAACACCGTGTTGGGATGGCGCTTCCGCAAAAGTGCCTTTGCCCCGACCGCCGGCGTGAATCTGAGCTTTAACGACAGCGATGCTGCCACCCAGTGTTTTGTAGGCATCCGCAGCCTCTTGTGCAGTCCTGGCAACATGACTCTCGAGCACTGCAATAGATGCATTTCGAAAAAGCTGCTTGCCTTGGTACTCGTGAATTTTCATCGTCGCGTATTACCTAGCGCTGTTGATGTGAGATTGGAATGGTCCCCGCCTGAGGCATTCAGACTGTTGCTTTGTGCAAACATCGAGAAGTCTCA
>JAGQOY010000207.1 GCA_020427005.1 Planctomycetales bacterium | reverse complement strand
GTTAGGCCCTACTCGCTCGCGTTGCTCGCGACCTTCCCAAGGTTGGGAGGGTAAGTTCCGGAACAAGTTAGGCCCTACTCGCTCGCGTTGCTCGCGACCTTCCCAAAGGGTGGGAAGGTAAGTTCCGGAATTAGTTAGTGAGCCTTATGACCTTCCCAGGGGTCCCAAAGTTTGAGAAGGGAAGTTCGGAAAAGCAATTGCGGCATGCTTCAACCATCTGAGGTTGGCAATGACACTCTATCGGGGGGGGCTGGAGATTCTGAGGCTCCCCTAATAATCGATTTTATCGACAAAGCCCGTGAATGAGGCTTTGTTGCCTGCACGATTGCTGTCTAACAAACGGCGCGCGTTGTTTTTTAGGTGCTTCAGAAAGCTAGGCTTAGGCGTTCAATCTGTCCCAGCAGGTGAGACCCATTTGAACTCTCCATGAGAACGAGCCTATGAACTTGGTAATCTCCGGTTCGAGCACAACGACTAACCCAGTGACGCATTCTGGAGATTCGACCGTTATTGCCGGTTCGATTCTGCCAGAGATGGAGGCCCGAATCGCAGAACTGGAGGGGCGAATTGAACAGTTGGAAAAGGTATCCGATGATCGGCCGTCGCCGGACGGCATAAACCTATTGGTATTTAGCAACGATCGAGACAAGTTGCTCGCAGCGTTTATCATCGCAACTGGTGCAGCCGCATGCGGCATGCAAGTTACGATGTTTTTTACCTTTTGGGCTGCCAGCGCGCTGAGGCGACAAAATGGTACGACGGCCGGAAAATCGTGGATAGAGCGGGCATTTAGTTGGATGTTACCCAGGGGAATCTCTCGTACTAGGCTGTCACAGCTAGATATGTTTGGTATGGGCAGAAAGCTGCTTTCCCTAGAGATGAAACGCAAAAATATTACAAATTTAGAGGCGTTGATAAGCAACGCGGCAGATCTCGGAGTGCAGCTTCAGGTTTGCGAAATGTCGATGAACCTGATGGGTATTCGCCGTGAAGAGTTAATCGAATACCCCAATATGAAATTCTGTGGCGTTGTAAGCTTTGCGGAACTTGCATCGAAATCCAATACTTCGATGTTTATTTAGAGTTCGTGTAAGAATGACTTTGAGCGAACAAAATCAACCAGATTCTAGATCGCCCACACTTGTCGCAAGGCAGGGGAGCGAGACAAGTGATCGCTTGGCATCTCAGATCGTCATGCTTTCAAACGCTATTGATTTGCTTCAGCAGGATGGGCAGAATCAAGTTACGCGCGAGGATCTGCTGGATCAGCTTGAGGAATTTCGAGCAAGCGTTATTGCCACAACCAATGAGTTGGTGGTTTCGAAAAACCGATCAGATGCTTTAGCTCGAGCTCAAGCTGAGGCGATTATCCACTCGGTTGAGATAATAGAGGAGCTAGAGAAGACCAAACGCCGCCTGAATGAGGCGCATGCTGAAGCGGAAAAGGCGGCTCGAGATACGCAAAACTTGGCACGCACGATTTTTGAACGAACGCATGACACAGTCATGGTTTTCAAAAATGATGTCTGCATCTCCTGCAATGACAATGCTTTTGCTCTCTTTCAATGCACTCAGGACGAGATACTTAATCAATGGCCGGTCCCTTTTTCTGCCAGCATGTTAGTAGGCGCCGAAGACACGGAACGTCGCATTCGGGATGCTTTTGAGAATGCCTTGCGAGGCGTATCAAGCACGATCGAAGTGGTATGTTCCTCCGACCGTGGTGCATGGTGTGAGCTGACAATTTCTGACTTCACAATGCAGGAAGCCAAGCATTTGTTGGTCACAGTGCGAGACATTACGTCACGGAAGCAATTTGAAGAGAAACTTCGCCAGCATCGGGACTTTCTCACGAATGTTATCAATGCGGTACCTGATCCGTTTCTTGTCACTGACAAACGTCATCAGGTAGTTCTTGCCAATGACGCTTTCTGCGAGTCCCACGAGATCGAACACCAATTGCTGGAAGGTAAGTTCCTCGATGAAGTCTTCGCACAGCATCATTCTGATGCATTAAAGTCCTTGGCGTCCGAAACCTACGAGCGAGGCCAACTGACTAACGAAGAGACAATTGAAACTTCCTCCGGAGAACGTCGCATACACTCGGTCTTGCGGACCGTCTTTGATGACGTTCATACAGAGAATCGTTATGTGGTTTCAGTAGCTCGCGATGTAACTTTAGAACGCGAGCATCAACGTCGATTGGGATTGCTGGCAGGAGTATTTGAGAATGTCGCTGAAGGCGTCGCCATTTTGACCTCCAGCGGACAAATCCTTGAGGCAAATCCCAGATTCCTTGAAATGGTATCGAAGACGGAATCTGTGGTAGGCCAGGTCCTGTTTGATCTAATTAATGTCGATACTGTTAATTTTGAAGACGAGCTCAAGCGGGTCTCTGCAGGCGATTCTTGGTCCGGAAAGATCATGGTTGGTTGCGCCGAAGAATTGAGCGATCAACGATGGTATTGGGTTTCGCTCAGTCCCTCAAACATGGGGCAGGCAGAAGCTACAATCATTGCGTTGTTCTCTGATGTGACGCAGCTGGAAAATTCCCAGCGACAACTGCAACAACAGGCCCTTCACGATAACCTTACTGGGTTACCAAACCGACGATTTTTCAAGAATTACATTGATGATCTCGTGCGCGAGCGTCAGCAATGTAGCAGGCCATTTTCGATTTGCTTCATGGACTTGGATGATTTCAAGAGTGTCAATGATTCTCTTGGACATGCAATGGGGGACCAACTACTGAACTTTGTATCGGGTCGGTTGAAAGAAGCGATCGGTGATTCCGCGTTTATTGCTCGATTTGGTGGTGATGAGTTTGCGGCCATATTTCCGCAGCGCCGTTTACATGAGCACTCCATTGAAGGTGCAATCCAGCGGTTGTATGATGCATTTCACCGACCATTTCGTCTCGGATCTAACGAGGCAAACGTTGGTTTGAGCGTTGGCATAGCATCCTTTCCGGATCATGGAAAGGACACTGATACGCTGATGAGCAATGCCGATATCGCCATGTACGCAGCCAAGTCAGCTGGCAAAAACCAAGCTCGAGAATTCTCACCTCAGATGCAGGCCGTGGCGGATCAGCGGCATTTCTTGCAATCGGAGCTTCGCAAGCTTCTAAATGCAGGCGGAATATCCCTGGCATTTCAACCGAAAGTATGTGCCTTCACCGGTCAATTAAAGGGCTGTGAGGCACTGGCTCGATGGGTTCGAGAAGACGGATCGAGCGTATCCCCTGCTGAGTTTATTCCCATTGCAGAACGCTCGGGCCTCATTCTTCCGTTGGGGGACCTGGTGTTATGCAAAACTTGTGAAACAGCCCGTGAGTGGTTCGAAAGTGGTGTGGATCTTTTGCCTATCGCGCTCAATATTTCGCCTCAGCAACTTAGAACTGCAGATTATGTTGATCGACTCATGGCCACAATGCAACGTTGCGGTGCGCGGCCGGAATGGATTGAGCTGGAGATAACCGAAAATGCCGTCGTCGAAGACATACATCATGCCATCGAAACCATCAATCGACTTTGCGAATTGGGTTTTCGAATTGCAATTGACGATTTCGGCACCGGATACTCATCCCTCAACTATTTGCGATTCTTCCACATTCATACTTTAAAAATCGACCGCTCTTTCGTTTCGGAAGTCACAACTGATAAGAATTCGTCAGCCATAGCCAAATCCATTATTTCACTTGGTCATGGATTGGATCTACAAATCGTTGCCGAAGGTGTCGAGACCCATGAACAATGGCAATTCTTGGCTAAGGAAGGCTGCGATACGATACAGGGCTACGTCATTGGACGGCCCATGGAAAAGGAAAAAGCGGTTCAGTGGCTAACTCTAGAAGCCAATGAACTTCGGCGAAGGACATCAGAAGGTGATGCAGCTACCTTGAAGGGATAGTTCCACCATCGTTGTAAAGCCTGCAATCCTGACTTTATTCAGCAAGGGCTGACTTGCCGAATGATCTGGACCACCGGAGCTGCATGTTTTGTGACACACTGAGCACAACAGGATCTCACCTCCCGATTCGATGTACTCCGAAACAACCTCTTGCAGCGGAGCAAAGCCTTGTACGGCAATTCCGGAAGAACTTCCTTGGTATCCCCATACTGCTCCATCGCTGGTTAAAAAAATGGTTACTTTGTGCCCCAAGGCTAGCGCCGAAAGGCCGCAGCTAAAGGCAAGCGTTGCATTTTTGCCGTTGTCAGACTTGCCGTGCTTCAACACGATGACGACCTGTTTGCGTTCAGTCATGGCCTATTCCAAACACGGGACACGGATTTCGAGAGTTATTTGACTGGTGTTGAACTGACTGCAGAGTTTCAGGATGGGTTCTTGGATGAGTCTACGAGTTTTGGCGTTTGCAAAACGCGGGGCCTGGTGGCCTCATCCACTAAGACGAACCCTAGTTCTTAACTGAGACTGACCACTGATGTTCACGGATGCAAGGTAATATTAACGTTCAGCTCCGATTACTTGACTCGAATCAATGTCCTCTGGATTTCTCCGTCCTCGAATGCCTCGATCGTGTGGCCTGTGCGTCGAGCCCATGCTTCGAGATCCATACGAAAGGCCATGTCAGTTGCTAGCACTTCGAGTACCTGGCCACTTTGTAGATTCCGAATAGCTTTAGTTATTTCAACAATGGGCATTGGGCAATTTAGCCCCTGACAATCCAACAAATGGTCGCTCATGGGTTTTCCTTTTTTTCGGTGGGGTTGGTAATCTTCTCGAAAAGTCCAAAGTGATGCAAGATGAAAGAAGTCCTCTACATGCCCGCATTTTTTCCCTCTGAACAGCAACGCCCCTGCCCTGAATGGCCTGATAAAATGTTGTGGCGCGATGTTTGCAATCTGGCAAGCATTTGTTGGGTAATGCAGAAAAGTTGGTAGCGCAGAATTATGCCGTGTATGCAGAAAGCAAAAACTTACCCTCCCGAAAATCACGAAAATCGGGAGGGGCAACCGCCATGCGATCGGGGCGGGTCTTCGACTCCCCAGCACACGTAACGATTGGCGACAATAATGGCCAGCCCTCCCCGGAAAAGGATTCGTCTTAGCGACGCCTCCTTTTCCTACCCTCCCCAAAAATTTGGGAGGGTAAGTTGCCGAAAACCGATTAGCGAACGGCTCCCAAGATTTGGGAGGGGTAGATGGCGATAATCGGCTAGCGAACGGTTACACCGAAAAATGTAAATCCAAGGCGCAATGGGTTGCATGAAACTCAAATTTAGAAATGAAGTAATTGGACAGTTTTTTCATGCTATATTGTGGGCTGATGTGCACGATCGATATGTAGTTATGCGATGAGGGTACCACCGTGAAACGACGGAACCTGTTATTGGGAGGCGCCGGTTGGGTTATGTTCTGCAATCGCATTAGCGCTGCCATTTCGATCGGAAAATTCGATCAGGCGGTTGAGATCTTGAAAGCGGCAACTAATGCTGGGCAGGTTCGAGCTGCTTCCATTTTTGTGCGCGAAGGCAAGTCAAGCATAAGTGAAGTTTTTGGTGATGCCAAAAGTGAGGCAGCAGCCTTTCTCCTGGGCTCGATTTCTAAACCGATTTCGACTGCTGCATTGTTAAAGCTACATCAGGATGGAATGATTGATTTGGACTCAACTGCCCGAACTTATTTGCCGGAGTTCAAGGGCGATCAACGAGACAAAGTCACCATTCGAAATCTGTTAACTCACGTGTCTGGATTGCCTGACCAACTGCCCAATAACACACAGTTAAGAGCGTCGCATGCTTCGTTAACGGAGTTCGTTCGTCATGCCGTGCAAGTACCGTTGAGTTTTAGTCCTGGGACAAAATACCAATATTCCAGTATGGCAATCTTGTTGGCTTGTGAAATTGCCGCGAGGCTTACCCGCCGAAGTATACCTGACATGGTAGAACACGACGTAATCAAGGCATTGAACATGAACGATTCTTCATTGGGGATCAGTGGCCTTGAGCCAGTGAACATTGTGAGGGCTCAGACGGAATTTGGTGCACCAGAGTCTGGTGCCGGGGATCCTGCTGCGGCCAGTTGGGATTGGAATAGCGATTATTGGCGCAGTTTGGGCGCGCCCTGGGGTGGCGCTCATGCGTCTGCACGGGACGTGGCTACATTCCTGGATGATTTTGCTAATCCAAGTGGGCGACTTTTGGACAAAGTGCATGCTGCTGAAGCAGTGAGAAATCACAACCCGAAAGAACTTGAATCTCGTGGGCTGGGATTCGATGTCGGGGCTTCGGTACATTGGCCTGGATGTTCAGCACAGACTTTTGGTCATACCGGATCAACAGGCACGATTGCCTGGTGTGACCCGCAGCGAGATATCACTTGTGTGGTTTTGACGAGTTTGCCCGGAAACGCGTTTCCCCATGACCAGCATCCTCGACATCAAGCATCCGATATTATTTCGAACTGATTGAATGTCAAAGGAATAGGTTGGAAGACATGCCGGGTCGGCTGAGAGGCTCAACTTTATTGTCGCTTGAGGGCTTGAGGGGGAAGTCGAAGTACCCTCCCCGTCGCTTCGCTCCGACCCTTCCGACTCGGCAGACTCGGGAGGGTTAGTTTTTGCAATAATCTTTTTACGCAGTTGTTTATTCACTCGATTGGGCAGTTGAATATTTCATCGTTCAGGAAATTGTTTATTAACTCGATCATAAGTTTTGAATTTGATTCTTGATTCGTGTTATGGCTGGAGTTTTGACTCGGTTTGAGTTGATTGATAACAGTATTTGGTATTTTTGCCTCATGAGCCATCGGGAGACTAACTGACATGTTGAGCCGAATTTCAGTCCTTTGCTTCTTGTTCCTGCTGGGCGCGAAGCTCGGTCAGGCTGCAGATCCACAAACCGTACGGCTTTGGGCTGGAGACGCTCCTGGGGCGACCGGACAAGAAGAAAACGATATTCCAACTGCAATCGTATACTTGCCTGACAACGTCAAAGAACCGACAGGCGCGATTGTGATTTGTCCAGGTGGGGGTTACGGTCACTTGGCGATGGATCATGAAGGTCATCAGATTGCAAAATGGGCTAACGAGATGAATCTGGCGGGGGTTATCGTCAGTTATCGCCATCGCAATCGTGGCTATGGTCATCCGGCGCCTTTGCTTGATGCGCAGCGTGCGTTACGACTAGTGCGACATAATGCAACGGACTGGAACATTGATCCACAAAAGGTTGGGATTTTGGGTTTTTCAGCTGGTGGCCACCTGACAACATCTGTATTGACCCATTTTGATAGTGGGCAACCAAATTCAAGTGATCCAATTGATCATGAAAGTTGTAGGCCAAGTTTTGGAATCGTTTGCTATGCCGTAATAGCCCTGGGTGAGGATTTTACACATAAAGGGAGTCAAAAAAACTTGCTTGGTGAGGCACCGGCCCCTGAGCTGGTTCGCTTGATGTCCAATGAAAAACAAGTTACTTCGCAAACGCCTCCCTGTTTTGTCTGGCATACGGCAGAGGATACGGTGGTTCCGGTCGAAAATAGTTTGCGTTTTGTCTCTGCCTTGGCCTCGTCGGGAGTCCCTGTAGAACTGCACGTGTTTCCAAATGGAAGACATGGGATCGGCTTGGGCGCCAACATCCCTGGAGCATCCCAGTGGCCGAATCTATGCAAAGACTGGTTGAAACGTCTAGAAGTCGTACGGTGATCGGCCCTAATTACGTAGCCATTCCCACAAATCTCGGTTGGTAGCAACAAGCGTATGAGAGTTTTGCTGATCGCTAAATCCTGAAGATATCATTGATCACCTTCTTCAAAGAATGTGTACCAAAGACTTTATTGTCGCCCAGAAGTCGGCTAGACTTTTGTCCAACGCTTTAGCAACGTTTGATCCCCTTGTTGTCTGCCACCGTTATCCCACCAATTCGTCAGTGAACGCTATCGGATAAACCTACGATGATTCTTGCTCAACTACCTCTTGCCGACTTTGTGAGTTTTGTTTCCGCGAACTGGCAGTTTTGCTTACTTCACTTTCTTGAATTTGCGATTTGGGGAGCTTGGTACGTTGTATTAGGAAACCTGTTGAACTCCCGGGGATTTACTCGGCAGGAAATTGGCCGAATCTATGCGACCATGCCAATTGGATCCATGGTATCGATGTTAGTAATCGGACCTTTGGTGGACAAATATCTGCCGGCAGAGCTGGTTCTAGGTGTATCGCATTTGTTGGGTGCTGCGTTGCTCATGCTAATGGCTCGGGCAGATAATCCGCGGCCATTTTATTGGTTTGCGTTCCTGTATGCGTTGGCTTATTCGCCAACTTTGAATTTGGTGAATGCGGTCGTATTTGCCCAGGGCGGGGACGTTGCAGACAACTTTCCGTGGGTTCGAGTCTGGGGGACAATTGGATGGATTGTGGCGGGGCTCTCACATGCACTACTTATCAGGAAAGGTGAGCCGGTAAATGAGCGTCCTTTGTTGTTGGCTGCAGTGCTGAGTTTAGTGTTGGGAGTATTCGCATTCTCGTTACCTCCTGCACCCGAGGTTCAGCCAGTGGCAGATGCAGGGCAAGCAGTTGCAACCGAAACTGGGGCTGCACAGGCGGTGGTCGATTTGCTAACGCAACATCCTGTGTTCTTCTTGGTTACGTTTGTTGCCGCCATGGCAATGGGGTTGTATTTTGCTTTTGCTGCGTTGTTTATTGAAAAGCGAGGTGTGCCATCTAAAGTTGTCGGGCCGGTGATGACGATCGGTCAATGGATTGAAATCTTCTTTATGTTCTCGTTAACTTGGTTCCTTGGTGACAAAAATGCCAATATGAATTGGGTCCTGTTAACGGGCATCCTGGCATGGTCCATACGATTTGGACTTTTTGCTATCGGCAACCCCATTCCTCTTGTTTTGGTCGGAATCGCAATTCACGGAATATGTTTCGATTTCTTTTTTGCCGCAGGCATGATGAATGCCAATGACATTGCTCCTGTGGGACTAACTGCTACAGCCCAGTCACTGTATGGGTTCTTAGTGTATGGATTGGGGATGTATTTGGGATCCGAGGGGGCTGGCTGGCTCAATCAGAAGTTTAGCCATATTGAGTCCGGTCGAGATGGCGTGCACGAAGTCGTTACCGATTGGAAGCGTTTTTGGGGGATTCCATGCATTATTGTGTCTGTGTCGGCGGCGCTTTTTGCACTCAGTATTTTTCTTACCGGCAATCCGACCACCAACGTTACTCCATCGCAGCAAACGACTACTGAGCAGTCGGCGGATGGTAGTTCCACAACAGCGGATGGGGACAGCAATTCTATAGATTCGGGCACCGATGGCGGAAATGCGCCGGACAATTCATCGACCTGGCACAAGGTCAATCGACGACCGGAATTGCAAGTAGTTTGAAAAGAATCGATCGACGACGAATCTGTTATTTGATGCGCATCGGTTAATTAGGGTGCGCGGATGAAACTAAGGCTGGTCGCCTGTGGCCACTGGACGGGTCGGGTCGCTTGACCAGCCGCTCCATGAACCGACATACAGTCGTGGCCTGGAGTAACCTGCAGCTTCGGCAGCCAGAATGTTGTTGCAGGCGGTGACTCCAGAGCCACAATAGAAAATTGAATCTTCGGTGACACCAGCTGCTTCAAAACGAGCTCGCAACTGGTCAGGTGGTAGGAAATTATGGCCGTCATAGTTTCCATCCATGGGAAGGTTTTTGGCACCGGGAATGTGGCCTGCTTGTGCATCCAAGGGTTCTATTTCGCCGCGGTAGCGTTCGGCGGCGCGACTGTCAAAAACACTTGTGCCATTCTCTATGGCTTCAACAAGTTGATCAGCGCTAACCAATTCGCTCTCGGGCCATGGACGAACCGAGCGTTGGACGGGAGTTGGGCAAGTTGGCTGTCCAGTTTCCAATTGGCTGGGCCATGCGGCAAGACCGCCACTAAGCAAGGCGGCGTTTTGGCCGATAACACGCAACATCCAAACTAGTCTTGCAGCGAAGCGACCGCCTACGTCGTCATAAGCGATTACAGTGTCGGAATCGGAGATGCCTGCCAGGCCAAGCTGTTCCGCAAAAAGGGTGGGTGTGGGGAGGGGGTGTCTGCCGTGAATGGGAGCAGGTGGAGCAGCAAGAGCTCGATTCATATCGATGAATCTTGCACCTGGAATGCGGGCCTTTTGAAACGCCTCAATGCCGCTCCGCCCGTCTAAATAATACCTGACATCACACAATGAAACGCAATGGCGATTTTCGACCAGCCAATCTACAGAAACAATGGGTGCCAACATGAAATGGTTGCCTACTTCTAAATTCGTAAGGCAAAAAGATTTTTGGAAAAATAGGACCGGCAGGATTCGAACCCGCAACCAAGGGATTATGCGTACCACTTCGGCTTTCGCCGCCCTTTTCAAGTTTGTGGTCTGGACCATACCTTCACGGACAGTAACGGTCAATTACCGCTACGAACGTGTCTGCCGTCTGGTCTCTACACCTTCTGACTCTACGCCATAACTTGTGATGACGCTGAATCAGCTTGGCTCGGGATTAGCCTGATGACATTGCAAGTCAAGTTAGCCTTCCCCGAGTTTGACAGATTCTACCAATCCTCGTTTTTCAAGATCGGCAACCCTTTCCAAGCAACCATGCGCACGGTCTAGCGTTTAGGTTGCTCGGACTTAAGTCCCCTGCTCTAACCATTGAGCTACGGTCCCAATTTTGTGAGGTATTTTAGCGAATGATGGGCGTAATGGTAACGGGGGGCTCACTACAGCAGCTGGCGTATGCTTTTTTGTACGATCCAAGTGATGTGCTGGTGCCACATTGAGTTTGAGTCTTCCAAAAAAGTCAGAGAGTCATCGCAAAAATCAAGTTGGGTTTTCGAGCTTCCTTAACCGTTCGTCGTCGATAACCAGTTGATCTTGAAGAATCGGTTGATTTTGCTGAAAAGTAGAGAACTACTTGGGTACCGGAATTCGGCGAAACCATTTCGATCGAAGCTAGCTGAGATCAAGGTCAATAGTTTGACGCTTATAGAAACTTTCTTTTGCTGCTTGAAGAGTCGCCAAGCTTCGATAGACATCCTCCAGATCACCCATTTTGCGAACCAGACTTGTAACCGCACGGTGAAACTGAGTCAGAAGTTGTTGACCCACGGACAGTTCGGCTTCGAGAGATTCTTGGTGACGCCCTGCCTCATCGAACCAAATCAGGCTGCTTGGTAAATCTACGAAGGCGAGTCCGTTTTGGCAACAAACTTGTGCAGCGGCGGGGGGGCGGAACGTAATAGCTTCATGCCATGAAGACGGGATGTACGCACCACAGCTAAGCTGTGCAATAGTGGTACCATCAGGTGCCTGTGGCTCAGAGAGGTCCAAACTCAAAACTTGATAGTCGGGGGTGCCGGACTGAGTATTCGACCAATGTGAGACGCTGTGCACGCTACGCGCGCGACGCCCAACGATGAACGAACACCAATCGATCAGTTCCATGATTTCGCGATCAATGCGCGATTTCAGCGAACGGCCTTTGCGGGGTTCGTCAGAGTTTTCGCAGGCCAATCTGCGATGGCAAAAGAGAATGCGCGGTGGTCCTAAGCGAGTTGCGATCAGTTCTTTTAATCGCAAAGTAGCAGGTGCGTAGCGACGAGGAAATTCCGCCATGAAGGCTACGCCACTTTGGTCGACGATTTGTTTCAAGTGTACAGCTTGTTCGGGATCAAAGTCTATTTCGCTACCGCAGTATACGGCTTTTCCGGCGTCGCATGCTGCTAGAAGAGGTGCCACACCGTACCAATCGCCCTCGAGCATGACGATGGCGTCGATGTCAGGTTGGTTGACCATCTGTCGAAAACCATCATAACGACGGGTCGAGAACTCTCGAGCAACGTTTTCTGCGAAGGTTCCGAGTGAGCTGTAAACACCTCGGACTTCAAAACGATCTTGCAGCATGCGGAGTGCGGGCATGTGCCGTGTTTGCCAATCTCGAGAGAGTCCAATTAGGCCGATTCGAAGTCGCATGATCTCTTACTTGCCAAGTTGCCAAAATGGATATCGGTCGTTGTTACACCATTTTTTCGAATTCAGGAACAATGGGACGTGAAAACAACCATAAAAACTGCAAATCTAACACTTCAGACGGTTGAAGCGAGAGTTTAAATCGCTGGCCCGCGCATTTTTCAGGTGAACAGGATCGACAGCCCCTTAAAGTCGCGCGACTCTCTCAAACATCCTCGCATTGTTCGGGAAAAGAAGGAAAATGTTCTGCCAAAACAAAACCAGAATTAAAACTCTGCCATGGCGTGCTGTTAATCTAATTCCGCCTAGAGCAAACTTCACGAAAGAGTAGCGTTTTTTCGCACATTCGCTCAATGATTTCCTTGAAAACACACGCTATACG
>JAGQOY010000206.1 GCA_020427005.1 Planctomycetales bacterium | reverse complement strand
CGGGAATTGCCACCCAGGCTTTCGGTGAAAAAGCGATCAGCTACGTTGAGGAATACTCGGTGGGCTCGGTCTCCCCAGCTTTCTGAGAAGGAGCCGGACATGTCGATCACGATGGCCAAGCAAGCGTCCAGAGGTTCAACCTCAAAGGCAGCAGCTCGGTCAATAGAATCACTCTTTACACAGGCGGTGCAGACCGCAAGCATGAGCACTAAGCCAGTAAGAATCAAAGATTTCATTTCAAAGGTTCCTAGTTAGATGAGAATCGTTCGTAGTGCTCTGCATGCCAGGCCCCTAGCATGGCCAAACCTGCGGCATACAGGACCGTCGCCACTAAGGGCACAATGGCAGAAGTTTGGCTCCAACCCGACGAGGCCTTTGCTTGGAGCCCCATATAGAAGATGCTGGCATCAAACAGCAGGATGACGGACGCTATGGCCACTTGTAGCCAGAAAAAGATTGGTAACGCATGGCGACGTTGGTTTAGCGTGCCACTAGGTCCAATTTCATTCCAAATCCGAATCCATAAATAGGTGACTGCGATAAACAGCATCAGCGACATCACGACTGCCAGGTCCAGGCGATCAAATCCATCGTACTGACGTAGTAGGCCAACGCCTGGTACAGGAAGTTTGTAGAGCCGAGTGGCAAATACGCTAAGTTGAAGGCGCAGCCCCTCGGCGACGATGACCACGTAAACGGTGGCCACCAGCGGCGCAAACAGCGCGTTGAGTAGCCAGAACTTGATGCACTCCCAAGTTAATCCTCCCCAGGGCGATGGAATGTGATTAAAGGAGTCGTTTCCAAGTTTCGATGGAATGAGTGGCGGTTGATCTAAGTGATCAATCCTAAGCGGTTTCATGTTTTGGGCTCCGACGTAAAAGGAAATGGATTGAATTTCAAGTGCTGAGTACATCAGCGAGACATCTTCTTTTGTGGAATCGTGGCTTCTTGACTGGGGCCATCGTTGCGTCCAAATAAGTCTGCCAATGAAGATCGAAACGCTTTGGAATCATCCAATATGTGTTCACCATGCACGCTCACCTGATTGTCTGGCAGACCATCAGCAATAGAGTGTTGGGGAACATCCGGTGTTTGGCCCTCGGTATCGGCTGGCGAGAACGAGCGTGCATAAACAGGGGCTGGATGTCCGGCCAGCATCATGTTGACCAATTCTGTAGAACCGTGGGCAAGCCAACCTTGAAGCGCTCCATCCTGTTGCCCCAGTCCTTCCACTAGCTTCTTGCCTTGGATAACATCCTTGCCGTAGTCGACGATCTGGCGTACGCCTTCCTTTGCTCGATCTTTGAGCGTCTGATCGAGTTGCTCGGCCAATGGTCTTCGGTTTTCATTCTGCATTGCCAATCTCCTGAAAAATCGTTTTTGAGATGTGGAATCTTAGTAGCGATTACCCCAACGATCGCGTTGTATCTCCTCCCAGTGTTGTCGTTCCTTAAGCCGCTGGCTCCAGACAGATGCCTCAATTTGTGTGTCTTGCATGCGTTGCAAGCGAAGCTGATCTCTGGCTGAGATGACGATTTTTCCAATAATGAGCCAAGGGATCATGGCGAAGTACCAACCGCTATGAATTGGACAGTCCATTGCATGGCAGGCTACTCCCAATGCGCCCGCCACCAATACGTCTGAGGCAAGGCCCATCCAATCTGCGTCCCATCGCTTGAGAACGCGGTGCAGCAAACCCAAACCCGGTTCATAGGAGTGGAGTCGATAGCCTCGCAGCCATGTCACGAAGCGCATCAGGGTATGCACCTGAAGCCAGGCGATTTGGGTGTACACAAACCACATTTCGGGAATGGCATCTAGCCTTGCGAGGGCTTGTACATTGGCGTAGTAGTAATAGGCCTGAATTCCCAAGCCGAACCAGAAGAAGAATGCGAAGAACCACAGCCCGGTTGTACCGGGGATGCGACTAAAAACTTGCACGCTTCGATTGACGCTAAAAATCAAGAAGACGAGCAATGCGAAACCGCCTTGGAGATCCTGTGCCGGTTGTGTTTGTTCAGTTGAATGCATGGGACTATTTCTGTGAAAAGGTGATTTTTTTGAACGGCAGGCCGTTGGCAAACGTTTGTCCGCCCACAGTCCAATAGCCATCAATCAAGTAGTTGAATTGGGGACCGCCTCTACGGAGAGTCAAGAACTGGTGCGCTGGCAATTTGGGAAACAGGGATTCGGAAGTTGAGAATTGAAACGGATTGGCCGAGAACATTTGGCCCAACGGATCATCCGGCTGTGAGTGACTTTCGCTGATACTTACAAACTGGTCTTTGAAATCACCGAACATCTCCGAAAACAAACGATTGGTGCGATCGCAGATATTTGCGAGCAGTAGCTTGTTGCGGTAATTGGCTAGCATGGAATGGACGAATGTCTCTGCGCGAGCATCTCCACCGCAGGCCAACTGCAACAGAGGAATATTCTGCGTTGAGGAAATTTGAGTTAGCAAACTGGAACGCCCGACGCTGGCTACTTGCGATTCGAACATCGGGTCAGCGCACAGGTACTGAAATTCATCGCGCACAATCAGGCAAATGGAGTTCGGATTCTTTCTCCGCAGAACGGCTTCTTGAAGCATCATGGTGACTAGCGACTGAAACAGCATGCCACTCTGTCCATAGATCAAGATCGGGAAGTCCAAGATGCAACACATGCCCGTTAGCAACAGATCGGGCGTGAATTTTGAACTCGGACTGCAAACTGTTTCGTAGATTGGCGAGATCAAAAAGGGGGCCAATACGGAGCTTACGGATTGGATTCCACTACCCCTGCAGTCATCTCCCAAATTGGTGGCCTTAACCGTGAAAAATTCTCCTGCTTTGAAAAGAGCTCGATCCTCTGCAGCCGTTTTGACATTCTTGTCGGCACGCATGAGCGCTTGCCAGCATGCGGAACGTTCCCGAAAAGTTGGACTCTTAGCTTGCTGTTCGTTGGCTGGTGATGTCAGAATAATGTCGTGAATGTGTTCGATCGTGCATTCTGTTCCATAGGCTAGCCAAGCCACCCAGATTGCTGCGTAAAGGTAATCAAACAACAGTCCTTGCCAGAACTTTTCATTGGTTCCAGCCGTGCCAGAAGTATTGTTGAGCTGCGTATTCAATCGGTCCAACAGTCTGGCCAGCGAAGCGGGAGAACCACCCTCGCGTGTCAGTTCATAGACCACGAAATTGAATGCGAACTCAGCTGGTCGAAGTCGCACCAAATAGTCGCGTTTGGCCGTTGCAGCGATCACGCGTTCAGCCGCGTCGGCCTCGTCCACTTTGCAGCAGCACCACAGGACACAAATGTCTTTTACCAGGCCGGCGTAGGCCGGATGAAACGGATGATTCAATATCCAGTTTGCCAGGATGCGCAGCGCACTGCTTTTACCGCTACCGGTTGTTCCGAGGATGAAAAGTCCGGCACAAAGGTCCAGTAAATCGATGTCGAGATAGTAACTAAGCGGCAACTTTCTCGGCCAAAAGAATCTACGCATGGCTTGCCTCCCCAATATGGTTTGGCAATTCACAAATGAGACGCTTGAATTTCTTCTCGCCCAACAACGTGGCTTTCAGTTGGTTCATCGCCCCTTCAAGTTGTTCCCAATTGGTCGATTCTGGGAGGCGCAGCAAAAAGGAAATACCGTCGATAGCCAATTTGAGAGTGATCAACTTCTCGCAGTTTTTGTCGGATGTTGCAAACCACGACTTCAAGCCGTCGCGAGTCAGCTCACCAGCGAGAACGGCCTGAAGAGCTGCAACTTGTTGCGTTTCTGAGTCAGCGTATCGGACGACATCGTAGGCAATGGAAATGCCCAGTTTGTCGGGATGTTGATGAATCAGTTCCTTAGCCGCATCCTTCAGTTTTTGGACCCGTTTGCACTTACTCGTAAACGATTTGTGAACATTGGCACGTTTGGCTGCTTCCTCATACCTGCACTTACGCACTCGCATGATATGATCGATGCGGGCCAACGTTTCGCTGAAGGTCTCTGCCTTACGCGATGCGTTTTCCGAAATGCTGATTTCCAGCAAAGTGGCTTGATCGGTATTGACCGGCAGGACTCGGCATTCAATTTCAGTAAAGCCAAGAACCTTACAGGCCTCCAGTCTATGTAGGCCCGCAACAATGTCGTAGCCTCCAATTTGATTGGGCACTACGATGATTGGATGTTGGAGCCCATGCATGCGAATGGCGTTGGCCAAGTACATTGCATGCTTTCTATCGATGGGCCGATTGTGGCCTTCGGGATTAGAAATTAGCCCGATGGCAACTGTGCCAACTGTCGTAACGGTTTTGCTCATATGTCCTCCGAAAAAGGTAATCTGAGTAAAAAAGTGAGACAGCCTTGTGCCGCGTGGCAAAAGACTGGGTGAAAGTTAGTTGCGGCTGAATAGCAAGGCACCGCCGATTTCTTCTAGATGCTGCCGCATCAGCAATTGACGGGATCGAGCGGCAGCCGTGATTTGATTGTGGACGTCGAATAGCCGAAATCTGGTTGGCTCTGGAGGCGAAGTTCGATCTCGCTCGCGGACAGCACGCTGGATTTCCAGCCGTTCCACACTATCGACATGTAGAATCTGTTCAGCCTCTTCAATGCTTCGTGTCCTGCGCTGTAGGGCGCGGAATAGGGCCACGAACTGGTCGTCGAACAATTCCCTGTCCATCACATTGCGGTAAACATCCGCCACGAGCCCTTGTGCGCGGTCTTTCAACATATGAACTTGCTTGACAAACGCTCTAATGCTTGCCCCGTAGGTTCGTTTCTTGTGCTTTCCCCAGTATGCGACACCTTCATTGGTCCGAATAATCGAGCCGTTGATGCATGCTAGGCGTTCGGTGAACAGGGTAGCCTGCAGCTCGCGTCCGCCAGTTTCACTGTTGGTAATACGTAGACCAACATTGATTACGTCGCCCTGTTCTGGTTCGATGCTGACACCGGGAATGATCAAGTTGAGAGCCATGCCAAAATCAGAAATCATTATTTTTTTGCATGCGATCCAATCATCATCCAATTGCAGCTGGTCTAGGATGTCCAACGTACGTGCAGGAGCGTAGTCTGCGGAGGCAATGCCTACGACGGTATCCCCTCGGGCTATGCACAATGTGATGCCTTTGCTGCGACGTTTCTTGAGCATCTCGAAGTTCAAGTTGAACAGATCGAAGTCCAAGTCATAGGCAAAAGGCAAGGGCATACGAATGAGTTTGGCTAAATCTTCGTGGACTCCCTGGACGTAGGCGTAGTCCTTTCCTTCGACTTCCATCCGACCATTTTCGTAAATCTGGATTTGATCGCTGGCAGTTTTTATCGATGTGACTACAAACTCATCACTACGCAAGCAAGTTTCTGCTTCATCTAGGGAAGTGAAAGATTTTTCACGTACTTCTGCAAGTTCTTTAGGGAGCATGGTAGAATCCTTATCTATGGGCCAGAAAAAGTGGTGTTGGTTCTTGTAACTTTTTTTCGGGAGGACTTATACACGCATCCGACTGGGTGGTAATGCGTATGGTTGGAAGTGCATTGTTACCGCGATTGCTAAACGCAACGCTAAACGCAAAGAGCGAGTCTTGTAACTTCCGTAATCAGCGTGCAGCATGCTAAACTGGCTAGCTAAATCAATCGCTAAATCCAACTGCAAAAAAAGTTGAAGGGAAGTCAAATGGATAGAGAACGCAGTTCGATTGCCGAGATTGATGAGCGATTCACTACTGCTGCTCTTAAGGCATCAGATTTCCCCGATCAATTGCTTGATCCCATTTCGGAAAAGGGGGTGCTGAGAGATAATTCTGGATATCCTCTCGAAGTTCCGTGCAATTATTTGTACCGAATGCAGGCGAGCGGATTGCGTCAGACTGATATGCGGTTCATCGTGAAAAATTTGCCTGCGCTAGTTGCACATCTTCGGGGTGAAACCTTTTCGCCATTTTGGAGATCTACCTGGGTCAACCATCAAGAATATCAATTGATGGAATTGATCCGACGATTCTTCGATGGCGGGGAGCACGCAGGGCTCGATGATCGTCGTTCTCGAGAATTTGGACAAGCGAGTTTAGTGTTTGCAAGGCGCACAAAGGAGCATCGGGATTTGGAATTTCCGGGATTGCAGCAAACACATGATTTTTTGCATTCAGCTACTGTAATACATGAACCGATATGGCCGATGAGCCCTGCCGAATCCGATATTGGTGAACGGCTTCGATTTCCTTTGTTTCGACTGCTATGGAAACAGCGCCCTGGAGCATGTATTAACCGGCGTGGCAATGAAGCGCCACTAAGCCGAGTATGTTACAGGATTAACTTGCAACATGGGGGCCTGCCACGACGAGTCACTTATAGCGAGAGCCGTTGGACAGTAACTGAGCGAGCGGAATCGTTGTCAGAATCTGCCCAGAATCGACAAACGCTCCAATCTGGCAAGATACCTTTGTTGAGCCCTCAGGCGGATCGTGGGCTTTTTTGGAATGAGACACCACAAACTGTGATGATAAGTCTAATGCGCTATCAGCACATGGGCGCAGCAATTGGCGAAAATCTGACAATTGAACTTGATCCGCGCACTTTGGAAGTCATCTCAATTCGGCAATATTTGTCGCTATTTGCCATTTCGCTTGCTATTGGTGGAGCGTTCGACCTTCCCTTCTTGGCGAAGTCCGTAGAAGATCTATTCTGGAGCTGAAGTTGAGTACTGAGGATCCAAAACACAAAACCAAATCAACTCATGTGACACCTAGCCCTGGAAATTGGACAGGTGTCATAGATCTTTCGGAAGATGGACTATTGCGCATTATCGAGTCGTCGGGATCTTCAATAACACTTGTAGAATCTGCTGTAGCTCTGGCCAACGAATTATTAATGGAAGATTGGGAACCAGACTCTTGGGCTGTGTCGATCAGTTTTGAGTTCATGCCAGACGCAATTATGCTCGCTGACTTGCTATCAAGTGTACTCGTGCGAGTTCGTACCGAACCTCTACCTGTTGCCGTTGAAATCGCAGAAAACAATTTGCAGATTACCGTTGCGGCATCTCTCGAAGATTTGCCGGTTGACAAGAACTGGAATCCGGTCCAAAAGCAACCGATGAACTCGGTTGATAACACAGACGACGATTTCGATGAGCTTCGGCAATCGAGCGGTGTTTCCACTAGAATCGCACTTGCAATGCGGGCTAGCGATCGAATGAGTACGCCTTTGACGTGGACCTTCTTTAGACATGTACCCCCGGAACTTCGTCCCGGTGAAATATTGCCTGAAACATGGCCGACGGGAGTAACCGCTGTTGAACGTGTCCGACATGAGCACGTTATCAATATGTATTTGGGGGAATTTCTATCATGCCGAGAGTTTATCGACCTTCATCAATTGTCGGTGGATGTAAGCAAAAGCATTTTGAAACTCAAGAAAATCTTGGAATCCCATGCCGACAACGATCAATCCCTAAGGCCTATCGTAGAAGATTACAAAGTGCTTTCAAACATCATTGATGAGTATCTTTCCATTCAGGCTGATGATTTGGAAATGCCAAAAAAACTTGAGCAGCAGCAATGGACAATTCGCTCTCGCCGACTACCGTTAGACGGCCCCCAAATCTAGACTAACTTTTTGAAAAACTGATGAACGATGCTTGCTGCGGACGAGTTCAAGATCATTCAAATCTTCGGTCAGCTTGGAAACTCTGTAACTGCACATAAGCAAGCAAACGTATTGGAGTCAGAAAAGAATACTGCCTTGCTGTCTGAGATATATTGCAGGGCCATGGATTCACTGTATGCGGTGGAATGGTATAAGGAATACACGAAGAAACTTGCAGAACACATTGTTGAGCACGAAAAGAAGCTGAGCGTATTCTTGCAATGGTCAGACGTAAGCAAATTGATCCAGCGACATTTGCAGCTGTGGTATGTTCAGCAACTTCACCTTCAAACGGATATTTGCGATCAGCTAAAGGTTGAACTAGATGCCGCCATGCGAAGGATTATTTGTGCCCCCGCTGACGAGTCCTATGTTGATGATAATATTGTGGCAAGTACCTACCTCAACATTATCGTGCCTCCCCCAAATAGCAGCGATACTGAAATTGTATCAGTGCCTGATCATAGATTGCTTTATCGATTCAAATTGAGCGAAGATTCGAGACGTTGGCAACTCGTTTATCTACTTTGGCGCGCAGGTGAGAGTGGTTTATCGGCAAGCTATCTCCGTGATAGTCTTTTTAGGAACGAAGCCTTGCCAGACCCTAAGCACCAGCTTTGGATGACTGGCAAGAACATGAATGCGGCTTTTCGAAAAGAAAATGCGCAACTAGAGATCTTTCGAGAAAATCGCAATGCTCAACACTATTTGCGTCGAACGGATACATAAGACCAAGATATCAGCACTCAGGAATCTTTAAGCGTATGCATGTTTCCCGGTGAAACTGGTTTCCCGGAAAACTGAGTCGAACAACTGAGTGCACCTTAGCATGCTAAGGGGAGATGTCTGAGAGGAAATCAAGTATTGATTTCCGAACCAAGTTTTCTAGTATGCCTTCAGTGAAAGGGCATACTCATGCTTCGACTCAATCAACACTCCAGTCCCTCTGCCGCCAAGACTTACTACCAGCCTATGGTCAGTTCGGTCTTATCTGGCTACTACCTCGCCGACAAGCAACATACTCCGGAGAGCCCTAATGTAGCGATCGGAAAGGTCGATGGAAAGTTAGCCGACCGACTTAATCTCACTGGTGGAATGACCGAGGAGCAATTCCATGATTTGATCGATGGCCTGGCCGTGGATCCAAGTACTGGTGAAAGACTTCGCAAGCGGCAGAACCGCGAAGGTAAGAACCGAGTGGGACTCGATCTTACTTTCGATCCAGGTGGGAAATCGCTTAGCGTCTACTATGCTGGAACACAGGATCCATTAATCCCCAAGCTATTCGAAGAAGCTCGACATGAAACCATGGTCTACGATGTCGAGCCGCGAATGATGGTGCGAGTACGACAAAACGGTGCCAATCACAGTCGACTCACTGGCAATGCACTATGGACCAGTTTCCCCGATCTGGTAACTCGTCCAACCAAAGTCAAAAACGCGTCTGGCAAGTGGGTTGAAACACTTACCGTTGACCCTCACATTCATGATCACAATTACATTTTCCAATACTCGTGGGATGCTGAGCACGTTAACCGGGATGGAAGCAAGGGTGCCTATCTATCGGCCGATACATCCAAGATTTTTTCATCCATGCCTTATATTCAAAAGGCGTTTCATGCGAGGCTGTTCAAGAAACTTCGCGATCACGGTTTCAATGTAGTTCAAACCGAACATGGTATTGAGCTTGCAGGCTGGAATAACCAACTGTCCAAATTGTATAGTCGCCGTAAAGAAGAAATTGAAGCTTGGGCAGAATCCAAGGGCATCGAAAGAGCCGACCTCAAGGATCGAGTTGGCAAGTTGACCCGCAGTGGAAAGGTAGCTGGAAAGCTCTCTCCTGTTGAGCAATTTGCAGAGTGGCGAGATCGTTTGCCTGATTCGCAGTGGGACGACTTTATACGGGCTGCCACTCAGAACCAAAGCGACAATCAAACCTCAATCGAATTGTCGATGGACCAGGCCATTGACTTTGCCTTAGCCCACTGCCTTGAACGAGATAATTCAGCCACCATCGAGGAAGTATTGACCGCCGCCCTGGACGTTGGCATGGGACTGGATGTTGAGCAACTCAAGGCCCAGTTGATGGCACGCCCAGATGTGGTAGCCGCTTGGTTTGGGAACGACTTGCTAGTCACCACTCAGGAAATGGCCCACTTGCAGCAGCAAGTGCTGGACCGAGCGACTCGGTCCCAGGCTGCGTGCTTGCCGCTGGGCAATCGCGACTTCGAGTTTCAACCAGTCGCACTTGAAAATGGTCAGCAATTCACGCTCAACGCGGATCAGAGAAAAAATCTCCAAAAACTTTTGGCAAGTACCTCCCGGATTACGACCCTCCGAGGAGCACCGGGTGTTGGCAAAACCGCTGCTCTTGGCACGCAACTTTTCCGAGCCATTGAAGAAAACGGCGGCACGGTAATCACGCTAGGAGCAACCAGTAATGCCCGCGATCAGCTGATCGAATTTGGCCATCAGAGCGGCAGTCAATCCATGCAAGCATCCGTTACGCTAGCCAGCTTCCTGGACAATGCTCAGACCCAATGCACGCTCGGTCCTGATTGTCTGGTTGTGCTTGACGAAGCGACCCTAGCGGGGCTTGAAGACATCGAAGAACTAACGCGAATCGTTGAGAGCCAGCACGCCAGACTGTTGCTCGTAGGTGATTACCGACAGCTCGATGCCGTGCAATCTCATGCCAAGATATTCCAACAACTTTGCCAAATCGGAGGGCATGCCGAGTTTTCAGAAATCGTGCGACAGCGTGATCCGGACTACCGGCGGGCAGCCATGCTGACCAGTAGCGGTAGTGACCGCGAGGTGCAATCAGGTTTCGATAAATTGGTTGAGCTGGGTTTCGTAAAACAAGTCGATAGCCGCAAAGATCGGCTCGATCAAGCTGCCGAATTGTACCTCGATATTACGGGTGAAAAGAAAAGTCGTCGAGGTAAAGAGATCGCCTGGACGAACGAACAAAAACAGGACCCGATCAACTACCGTAGCGGCATGACGGTCGTTGCAAACGGTGGGAAAAGTCCGGTTACCTTGGAAGTCATTGGTCGCCAGGCGGGACACGTCATGGTGGTCAATCCGAAGACGTCAACAGCCCCCTACTCGCTTGACTTGTCAGATGTTTCAAAACTGCGTGTATTTGAACCCAACTATCAGGACGCCATACTACTGGTCGGCACCCATAAGGACGGCGAAGCCGTTTCGGCGAAAATCCGAGACGCTCGTCGTCGGTTGGGCGAGCTGGGCTATGAAATAACGACCGACCGGCTTGAAAGTTTGGGGTTAAGTAAGGCCCAGCGCGAACAAGCACAATACTATCAACCTGGCGAGCAGATTGTCGAATTCTCGAAGAAGGCAAAGACCGTTGTACGGCAGGATGGCAAGTTAACCGCTCGTACCATCCATCCCGGTGAACGATTCACGGTCAGCGAGCGGGATGCCAGCGGCAAAGTATGGCTTCAAGCTGCCTCTGGAGAATCGCTCGAGCTTGCCTTGAATAATGCCATGCGATTTGACGTCTATCGTCAGCGTCCCGCCAAACTAGCTGTCGGAGATCGGATTCGCATGACCAAGGGCGGCCATACTCTATCGGACAAATTCGGACAAAAAGGAATTCGCTTTTCAAATAATGACGTGTTTACTGTGCAAGGATTCGACCAGGATAACAACCCCATATTGTCCAATGGACACCGACTTGCCAAGGATTGGTCACACTGGCGAAGCGGATACTACAAAACCACCATGGCCGGGCAGGGCTCGACATCTTCACACAATATCTTCGTTGATTCAGCGGCTGCCGGAAGAGCTCGCTCACGTGAGAGCTGGCTGGTATCGGTAACGCGAGGTAAACACGCGGCCACGATTCTCACAGACGACATCGGTGGGCTACGAAATATGGCAATTCTCCGCACTTCGCAGCGTCCATCGGGTATGGAGGTTGTCGAACGTGCTCAGCAGTCTGGGAAGCGTACATTGGAGGCCCACACATTACCAGCCACACCGCAGGCGACCAGACTTCAAAAAGTTGAAGTCTTGGCTCGCCTGGCAGCTGAGGCAACCTGGCAAGCAATTCGTCGCAACGGCGAATACCTTTGGGACAAGGCTCGCCAAATGCTGCCCACCCCCCTACGACATATTGAGAAACCCGCATGAACGAAATGGAAGCAGTTCGCAAAACCAAGTTTCAGCAATTAGTGAATCCACAAACGGGAGAACTCGCCTCAAGCAAGGAAGAGTCCTTCAGTCCTGAGCCGGACTATATGTGGCACGGGCAACGCTTCCGAGTGGTTACCCTCAGGCAAGCACCCTTGCTGCAATTCCGGCTCACCATGAGTTCCCGAAGTAGTATGCAAATCAAATACGCGTACCTCACTCACCACGAGTTCATCCAGCAAAATGCTGCCAACTTGAATGAAATTCTCCTCATCGTCCGTGATTCCATACGCTTTCAGATAATCGGCTACAATTTGTTACCGTTGGATGATGCACTGCTCATGCAGCGTGTGGTAGAAATCCAATCGGTCAGCGAGCTTCAAGCCGCCGCTGCCTTAAAGCAATCGGAATCCTCCAGCGTGATTATCGAACTTCGCATGGAATATGGTCGGTTCGATGTTGAAAACTGTATTTGGACGCCCGGAAACGGATACTGGTGCGAGCGGCAACGCTCTTGGATTTCGCAGCTTGCCCCGCCTAGTTACCCAACGAGCGAGCAATAAACTTGACTTTCCCAGGATTCC